>JARKSE010000065.1 GCA_029974315.1 Paludibacteraceae bacterium
CAGCCAAAGAAATTGAGCGGATAAAGTACGCTATTTTTAAGCCAAGCAGGTGCAAAATCAAATCCTATCCGATAGCTTGCCAACAGTTTAAAACCACGCATCACCGTTTTTTCACCTGTGGGTTGTAAACCACGCTCCACCATTTTTCGGCGATTAGCCAATAATAAGTTCGTCAGCGGAATGCGTACAGGACACACTTCGGCACACTGACCACACAACGACGAAGCAAAACTCAAATGTCCATACGCTTTAAATCCTTTATAAAACGGAGTAATTACCGAACCTATTGGTCCTGAATAAGTTGTGTTGTACGTATAACCACCAATCGTTTTATACACTGGACAAGCATTCAGACACGCCCCACAACGAATACAAGCCAGTGATTCGCGCGATTCTGCATCAGCATATAATGTTGTACGCCCATTATCGAGCAAAATCACCACCATGCGCTCCGGTCCGTTTGTTTCACCTTGTTGACGTGGTCCACTAACCAACGAATTATAGACAGTCATCTGTTGTCCTGTACCATGTGCTGCCAACAATGGATAAAATAGCCCTAACTGTTCCATTTTTGGAATCACTTTTTCGATGCCAGCAATTACAATGTGTAATTTTGGAAATGACATCGTCATCAATCCATTGCCTTCATTTTCAGTAACCGAAATAGAACCTGTGTCGGCTACCAAAAAATTAGCGCCTGTCACTCCAATGTCAGCCGATATAAATTTTTGACGTAACACGCCACGTACATAAGCCGTTAACTCTTCAGGAGTTGCATTAATATCAGTGCCAAATTTCTCGTTAAACAACTGTGCTATATCGCCTTTCGATTTGTGCATAGCCGGCGTAACAATGTGATATGGTCGCTCGCCCGCAACTTGTACAATAAATTCGCCTAAATCAGTCTCTACCGATTCGCATCCCAATGCTTCAACTGCTGCGTTTAACTCAATTTCCTCAGTCGTCATCGATTTACTTTTCACAATCGATTTTGCCGAAACTTCGGTTACTAACGCCTTAATAATGTCCAGTGCTTCATCAGCCGTTTGTGCCCAATGCACTTCGGTACCATGACGCACACTATTTTCTTCAAATTGAAGTAAATAAGTATCTAAATGTGCTAGTGTTTCACGTTTTATACGGGCTGCTTGCTGACGTGCTAATGCCAGATTGGGATAACGCCCGAACCCTTTGGCTACAGCCGCATCGTATTTGGAAATATTAAACTTTATCGTTTGACTATGACGCTGATCAAATGCTATTTTACCAGTATCAAGAGCAAACTGACGTTTATTAGCACTCATACAATAGATTACAAATATAATACAAAATGATGAATTGTACACACCTAAAATTTACAAAGGTGCGTTAGGCAACATTTTTCCTAATACCCAATCAATTACCATCGGTAAAAGTATAATTAACAGCGAAAGTGACACTGAAAGTTTTCCGCGCAAATGTGCTTCTATGTCTAAAACTACGCCAACGCCTACAAACACAACATATAACGTATAAAGAATCACCAAAACTAAGAAAAAGAGACTAGGGAAAAATGCCAAAAGGATATTAAGTAAAAATACCACTGTAAAACTATAACTTACCAGAGTACAACTCACAGCATCTGAAATCTCTTTTTTATGGAAAAAATACACTAAAAACTTACTTATTTTTACCGATAACCACCATGAACCAAACAGAGAAATGGCAGCAAACAGGGCTTTAATCACCGCAAAATGTACGCCTGATGAACCATACAAGAGATATCCTAAAAATTCGGCTAATACACACAACACTAAAAAGGGTATAACATATTCCTGCGTGACTTGCTTTGACGACGCCTGTTCGTCAACCACAATACGCCAACCCATTTCTGGTTTTGAAAGTAAAAGCAACGCACGTCTCACTACTTTCTTATAATTTTCTAACCACTTTTTAAACATACTTTTCATTGTTAGGCTTTAACATTACTTTTAAGCCAAGCGACCTCCTTGCTCCAGCGTGTTTCGTCAGGTGTTTCAAGAATTAACGGAATACCATCAAAACGAGAATCGCCCATGATCAGTTCAAATACAGTTATGCCAATATGCCCTTCGCCTAACACTTCATGACGGTCAACACGCGTTGACAACTCTTTTTTCGAATCATTGAGATGCATACCACGTAAGTATGAAAATCCAATCACGTCATCAAATTCTTGAAAAACAGAACGAAATCCATCGGGAGTAGCCAAATTATAACCCGCAGCAAAAGCGTGTGCCGTATCAATACAAACACCAATGCGCGATTTGTCATCAACAAGGTCGATAATTTGACGTAAATGCTCAAAACGATAACCCACGTTACTACCTTGTCCTGCTGTATTTTCAAGCACGGCAGTCACCCCACGTGTAGCATCTAACGTGATATTGATAGATTCGGCAATGCGTTTCAAACAATCGTCTTCTGATATTTTATTCAAATGACTACCCGGATGAAAATTCAACCGATCTAATCCCAATTGTTCACACCGCTGCACTTCATCTAAAAACGCAGCTCGCGATTTTTTCAAGCCCTCCTCTTCTGGCGAACCTAAATTGATCAAATAACTATCGTGCGGTAAAATTTGATGTGGCTTGTAATCCAATTCCTCACAACGCTCTTTAAATAAACGAATAGAAGTTTCGGTAAGCGGTGCAGCTACCCATTGACGTTGATTTTTTGTAAAAAATGCAAATGCAGTCGCACCAATTTCATGTGCATTCAGTGGCGCATTTTCCACACCACCCGATGCACTTACATGTGCTCCAATATATTTCATAACTATCTAATTTCCAATTTGTAAACTTGCTACAAAAACATCTAATTCATCATTGCGACAAAGTTTGCCATGATCTAATACCACACAATCAAACCTACCCACATTACACAATTTCATATCTGGCAAACGGTATATTTTTTGGTGAAACGTATATTTTAAGCCCTCTTGTGTCAAGTTAAGCACACTTAAAAAACTATCGCCCGATTTGAGTGGAGTTTTATACGCCATCTCTACACGAGCAACTACGAAATCAATACCTTCATCGTGCAATTTAGCAAAACTAATATCGTGCTGAATTAAAAACTCATGACGCGTATGCTCGTAGTAATGTTGGTAGTTAGCATTATTTACAATGCCTTGTAAATCACATTCGTAGTCGCGAACTTTTAGTTCCAATTGATACATATACTTCATTTTCAATCAGTTTTAGTTAAACTTTGGGAGTTATTGTTTTCAAAAATACCCAATAGATATTTTTTTATTTTTTCATAATCAACGTCAAACCGTCACGCAAAGGTAATATTACTTTTTCAATACGATTGTCTGTTGCTATAAAATCATTAAATGCTTTGATTGCAATGGTTTGATAATCATTTGATTCTGGCTTATCTATCAGTACTTTACCATCCCAAAGCGTATTATCGGCTAAAATAAAACCGCCCGATTTAAGACGTGGCAAAACCAGTTCATAATAGTCACGATACAAGCGTTTGTCTGCATCTATAAAGACCAAATCAAACGTTGTATCGAGTTGTGGAATTACCTGCAACGCATCGCCAATGTGTAACGTAATACGCTCTTCGAATGGTGTTTTTGCCAGTTGCTCACGAATAAATTCTTCCAATTCGTCATCTATCTCTATCGTATCGATATGTCCGCCATCAGGTAGACCTTCGGCTATGCACAGCGCTGAATAACCCACAAATGTACCTATTTCAAGCACACGCTGCGGCTGAATCATACACACCAACATTTTGAGAATACGCCCCTGAAAATGTCCCGACAACATGCGTGGATTAAGCGTATGAAGATGCGCCTCACGATTAAGCATCGCCAAATAATCAGGTTCGATATCGCTATGTGCTGCCATATATTCATCAATCTGTTGATTGACATCAGCGGTTAATTTCTTGCCTTGCTTTAAATCCATAGGTTAATTGAATATCAAATGAGTTAGCAACTCCTTGTTAAACAAAACATGAGCAATTTGTTGCAATTTCTCAGACGTTACCGCCATAATACGTTCGTGAATTTCGTCATCAGACAAACAGTGATTTGTATGCAAAAAGAGTTTTGCCATTGCCAAAATCAAATTCTCCTTATTTTCATTGGCAATCAACTGCTGCCCTTCAAGTTGTAATTTCGCTGTGTGCAGTTGACGTGCATCGAGTGGCTTTGTGCGCAACTGTTCTAATTCTTTATCAATCAGTTGCAAGCAGCGTTTAGTGTTTTTATGATCGCAGCCCACGTAAATACTCCACACACCTGTATCGCCATACGCTGTTACATTTGATTCTACACTGTAAGCCAACCCGTTACGTTCACGAATGGACATATTTAAACGACTGCTCATATTTGGACCGCCTAAAATATTGTTAAGCAACACCAACGCTACTCTATCGGGATGCGACAATTCAAATGCCCGATTACCTACAATGGCATGCATTTGAAACGTATCTTTTGACAATGTAATCTGTTGAGGTACATACGTTTTTGGGGCTTTACGTAGAAAACTGCGTTGCGAAGCAGACACTGTAAAAAGACGTTCTGCCCAGCGTATAAGTTTTAAAAAATCAGTATTCCCTAACGAAAAAAACACCATTTGGTCGGTAGTGTAACACCGCGACACAAACGCTTGCAAACGCTGAGAGGTCATCGCTTCTAAACTTTTGGCATTGCCCAATATATTGCGTCCAATAGGAGAATCGGCAAACAGTAATTCCTCAAATTCGTCAAAAATAAGTTCTGCTGGCGAATCATTATACGACTGAATTTCGTCCAAAACCACGTCCATTTCACGCTCCAATTCGTGCGCTGGAAATACGGAATGGAACATAATATCAGCCAACAGCTCCATAGCACGCTGCATATACACCGACGGCACAGTAGCGTACACAAACGTTTCTTCTTTAGTTGTATAAGCGTCTATCTGACCACCAACCGACTCTAACCAATTGATAATATGCCAACTTTTACGATGTGACGTGCCCTTAAACAGCATGTGCTCTACAAAATGCGCCATGCCTTGTTCGTCGTCGAGTTCGTCGCGCGTGCCAGCATTTACTGCAAAACCACAGTAAGTAATGGGAGATGCATCGGGCACATGCAATAGCCGAATTCCATTAGATAACGTATGTGTTTGATAAACCATATAACGTCAAAACTATGAAGTAGCAAAGGTACACTATTTTTTGCAGCTGCTCAAATAGCAACACGCATTTTTTACACCGCTGTACAAAAGCAAAAAAAGAATAAAGCAATAAAGAAAAGCCCAATAAACCAATCTAAAACTGCACAAAATTTTAAAAAGAGTGCATTTTTAGAGCAATTGTTGTGTTTATAAGAAAAAGGTCGTATCTTTGCGACTCGAAATTTTAACCAAAATTTATTATGGCAAATCAACTTCTAGCAGGCAAAAAAGGGATTATCTTTGGCGCCTTGAACTCAAAATCTATCGCTTGGAAAGTGGCTGAAAAAGCAGTTGCTGAAGGCGCTCAAATTGTGTTAACTAACGCCCCTATTGCTGTACGCATGGGCGAAATTCAAGAATTAAGTACCAAATTGAACGCACCAGTTATTGCAGCTGATGCTACTAGTGTAGAAGATTTGGAAAATCTTTTTTCGGAAGCTCAAAAAATGCTTGGTGGCAAAATCGACTTCGTGCTCCACTCTATCGGTATGTCGCCTAACGTACGCAAAGAACGTTCATACGACGACCTTAACTACGATTTCTTAAGCAAAACCCTTGATATTTCAGCTATTTCGTTCCACAAAATGTTGCAAGTAGCTAAAAAACAAGATGCTATCGCACAAGGCGGTTCTGTTGTAGCGTTAACCTACATTGCTGCACAACGTACATTTGTTGGCTATAGCGATATGGCTGATGCAAAAGCTTTATTGGAATCAATTACACGCAGCTTTGGTTGCATCTATGGACAAGAAAAAGGAGTACGTATCAACACTATTTCTCAATCGCCTACAATGACTACGGCTGGTAGCGGTGTTGGCGGTTTCAATCTATTCTTCGATGTTGCTGAAAAAATGTCACCACTCGGCAATGCTGATGCTGATGATTGTGCAGACTATTGCGTGGTAATGTTCTCTGACTACACACGTAAAGTTACTATGCAAAACTTATACAATGATGGCGGTTTCTCAAATACAGGTATGAGCCTTGACGCCATGAACCAATACATGAAAAGTTTTGAAAAATAAATGACGCTCTGCCAATAAGGCAACGCTAATAACACATAGAGAAAAAGCGAGTGGACGGATTGTTTCACTCGCTTTTTTCATGTCAAAAAAAATAGTACTTTTGTTTTCTTATAAAATTTGCTTTTCACTCAGAACTTGAACAGGTGTGAACAAATCAACCACCTGACAAAATAAAATAGGTTGCATTACGTATTACCTCTATATGAAATTGAAATTAACACACTTACTTCTGCTGGGATTTACTGCATTGTCACTCTTATCATGTGGCGTATCGGCTCGGGTAAAAAAAGCTGACAAACACTACGAACAGGGCGAATATTTCCTCGCAGGCGAAACCTATCGTAAAGTGCAATCAAGTATTTCTGCACAAAAAGAACGTGCGTTGAAAGCAGAAGTTAATTTCAAAATGGGTGAATGTTACAGCGCAATCAACAATCACACACGTGCCACAAAAGCCTATGCACAAGCTATCAAATACAAATATCCCGATTCGATTGTTTATCTACGTCAAGCCAAAGCCAAACACGCTTTAGGCAAATATCAAGAAGCTGCGAAAGATTACGGATTATTTTTAAAATCGCAGCCGACACATGCTGAAGCGTTAGCTGGACTTGAAGGAGCAACAGAAGCCAACAATTGGATAAAAATTGTGACACGCTATGTAGTAAAACCTGCCACTGAATTTAATTCAAGAAAAAATTCCGATTTTGCTCCTTCATTTATGGGTTCTGACGCTAGTTCAATCGTATTTACAACCAATAGAGAAAATACAACAAACCGAAAAAACAGCACCATTACCGGCGTTCCCAACAACGACCTGTTTACATCGCGCAAAAATGCTGCTGGTAAATGGGAAAAACCAGATCCACTCGAAGGCGAATTCAACACCGATGACGATGAGGGTGTAACATCACTCACAGCCGATGGAAAAACGCTCTATTTCACCCGTTGCCGCTCATCACAAAATACAGCTTTCGGCGGTGAAATCTACACATCGAATCGCTCAGGTGGTCAATGGACTGCACCACAAAAAGTTATTTTATTCAAAGACAGCAGCGTTACAGTAGCACATCCAGCCATTTCACCCGATGGCACTATACTCTATTTTGTGTCCGATCACGCCAGTGGCTTTGGAGGTAAAGATATTTGGAAAGTGGAAAAAACAGAAGATGGTTGGAGTATGCCAGAAAACCTAGGTAACAAAATCAACACAGCTGGAAATGAGCTATTCCCTTATGTACGGCATGACGGCACGCTCTATTTTTCATCCGATGGTCATCCCGGTTTTGGTGGATTAGATATTTTCAAAGCCACAAAAGACTCCTTAAAACAGTGGAAAATCACCAATATGATGACTCCGATCAACTCCAATAGAGATGATTTTGGGATTACATTTGAGAAATCAGAGGAACAAGGCTACTTCTCATCAAACCGCAACCAGTCAAGAAATTACGACCGCATCTACTACTTTGAACTACCTGAATTGGTCTATGCCATCGCCGGTAAAGTGACCGACGAAAAAGGTGAAGCCGTTTCTGATGCGATAGTAAAACTCATCGGCGACAATGGCGACAACGTAAAAATGCGTGCTAAAAAAGATGGCTCATATCGTATCAAATTGAGTAATGATGCTAATTATATCATGTTAGCATCGGCGCGTGGTTACCTTAACAGTACGCACAAATTTTCGACACAAGGCTTGGTTGATAGCAAAACATTTACCGAAAATTTTAAATTACCAACTATAGGAAAGCCAATTCCTATAAGCAACATTTTCTTTGAATTTGGCAAAAGCGAATTAACTCCAGCCTCAGAAGAGTCTTTACAAGGATTGGTAAAAATGCTTACAGACAACCCCAATATCGCTATTGAAATTTCAGCACACACTGATATGATTGGTTCAGAAGAGAGCAACCTCGAACTTTCTGAAAAACGTGCACAAACTGTTGTTAATTTCCTAATAAAATCGGGTATCGACAAAGGGCGCTTAACCTCAAAAGGTTACGGAGAAAGTATGCCTGTGGTCGTAGATAAAAACATGGCAAAAATGTATAAATTTATCAAAGAAGGTGAATTATTAGATGAAAATTTGGTAAATTTGCTCACAAAGGAGCAACAAGATATTGTAAACTCCATCAACCGTCGCACTGAATTTAAGGTTACAAAAACGACGTACAATCTCTATTAAAACACTAATAATAAATTACTTGATATGAAACAATACCTCGATTTATTGCAACGCGTGCTCAACGAAGGCACTCCCAAAAGCGACCGTACCGGAACAGGAACGATTAGCGTTTTTGGGCATCAAATGCGATTCGATTTATCGGAAGGTTTTCCGATGTTAACCACTAAAAAACTACATCTTCGGTCTATTATTTATGAACTTTTATGGTTTCTCAAAGGCGATACTAACGTTAAGTATTTGCAAGAAAACGGTGTTCGTATTTGGAATGAATGGGCTGATGACAACGGTGATTTAGGCCATATCTATGGCTATCAATGGCGCTCGTGGCCCGATTACAAAGGTGGTCACATCGATCAAATAACAGAGGTTGTAAATACCATTAAAAACAATCCTGATTCACGTCGTATCATTGTGAGTGCGTGGAATGTAGCCGATTTGGAAAATATGAATCTACCTCCATGTCATGCGTTTTTCCAATTTTACGTGGCCAATGGTAAATTAAGTTTACAGCTTTACCAACGTAGTGCCGATATTTTCTTAGGTGTGCCTTTCAATATTGCCTCTTATGCACTGTTGTTAAAAATGATGGCTCAAGTAACAGAGTTAGAAGCTGGAGAATTTGTTCACACGCTTGGCGATGCACACATTTATACGAACCATTTGGAACAAGTAAAACTTCAACTTTCACGTGAACCTCGTGCTCTACCACAGCTAAAAATGAATCCGAATAAAACATCGATTTTCGATTTTGAATTTGAAGATTTTGAAGTAGTCAACTACGATCCACACCCGCACATTGCCGGTGTTGTAGCTGTATAAAAACGAAACATATTTTGTACTTTTACGAAACATAAAAACTACCTATTACTATGAAAAAACATTTCTTTCTACTTCCTATGTTAATGTTCTGCCTTAACTTATCGGCAGAAACTTATACACGTATTGGAATAAAACAAACAGACTGGTCTGGCGATTATATTGCTGTTTACGAAATGAGTGATACAAAAGGATATGTATTCACTTTAAATGACCTTTCTGGCAATTACCAAGAAGTAACGCTTTCAAACGGTAAAATTACAGCTAACCTAAATGACTACCACATTACTGTGGCTAAAGAAGGTTACGCCTATAGTTTACGCACATCGCTTGGTTATATGGGTGGTGAAGCAGGAAAAAATAAAATTGTATATTCTGCTGGTCCAAAAACTTGTGAGATTACCTATAGTGCTGGTGCAACACTAGTTACTACGGGTTCTGGAACTTTGGCACTCCTGTACAATCCACAAGATTCACGCTTTAGATTCTACTACGATTCCAGTAAAAAATGGGATGGCAAAGAACGTATTCAACTCTACAAATTAGGAGATTTTGAAGTTGTTGATTCATCAAACGACTTAGCAACCAAATATGTTCAAGCCGATTTCTATGCACGTTATTCAGACTGGACCAACAAACTCTATTATTGCCAATTACAACTTGCACAATCACCTTACGAAACTGGTGTTCCTTATGTATGGTTAGGCATTCAAACAAGTAGTTTAACTTCACTTGGAGGTTCTTACTCTTCAAAAAATTCATACACCAAACCAGGATACATTTTTGTGAGTAACTCTGCTGATAGTGGAATTACATTCCCAAGCAGTGAAGGAGGTACCAATGGAAAAATTACAGAAGCAGAATTAAAACTTACTCCTGTTAGTAAAGTAAATGATTCACTTTATAATTTTAGAATAGAATTGCGTTTGATTGATTCAAATAAAAAAGTTTGGGTGTTGAATAAAGAGTTACCTATTTATGCCTATTTTATTGACCGAGTTTTAGAAAAGCCAGAAGAAGATATGGATCCTGTTTGGCAAACACTGGAAGAAAATATCGGTACAAAATTAGAGATGGTATCAGCTGATGAACTCAATATTTACTCTATGAATGGAACCATTTTAGGTGTAGACGATATACGCATATACAATTTCGCAGGACAAGATGTAACATTTATGAATGGACGTTTATCAGGTTTTTACATCGTTACCAGTGGTAATAAAGCTGTAAAAATACACGTTCGATAAATCAACCACTGCATAAAATAACGGCGACTTTATCAAAACAAAGTCGCCGTTATTTTATTATTATACTTCAAACCTACACGCTATAAAACTTGCGTAACAACCATTGAAAATGGCGACCACACATCAGCTTTGACAACACCACTGAGGCTTGTTGTAGAATATCAGGCGCTACCACATAGCGCAATTTTGGTCGTCGAGCAACCACTATTTTCCCTATTTTTTTTGCTAAATAAATTGGATCGCCCCCATTCTGCTCATCATGCTCAATATTTTTTAACACACGAGCAAACGACTCCTTATAATCGGTATCCATCATAGTTTTTTGTGAAATCACACGACTACCAGTAAATCCTGTACTAAAATCGCCGGGTTCAACCAACACTACTTTTATACCAAATTGAGCAACTTCTAAACTCAACGCCTCACTGTAACCCTCGATTGCAAATTTAGATGCACTATAAAAGCCTTGATACGGAATACCAAACACGCCACCAATAGAACTTAAATTGATTATCAACCCACAACGTTTCGCACGCATAAAAGGCAAAACAACCGAACAAACATTGACCACGCCACCAAAATTAGTGTCCATTTGTAGAGCTATTTCTTCGGGTGTGGCTAATTCTACTGCTCCGGCTATTCCAACACCAGCATTGTTTATTAACACATCAATGCGTCCGTGTTTAGCTATTACTTGTTCCACCGCCGTCGTTACAGATTGACGATTGGTCACATCCATAACTAGCATAGTTACGTGCTCTAAAGTATCGTCCTTACGACTGGTGCCATACACAATATGTCCATGAGCAGCTAAATAGGTAGCTGTTTTTTTACCAAAACCTGAAGAAGCCCCTGTAATCAAAATAATTTTCTGTTTCATAGTTAAAAAGTATAAAAACTAATGTCTATTTAATCACATAATGCGTATACAACGCTTCGAAGTGAACCTCAAAGCGTTGTATTTATCCATTTATAGACGAGTTCTATTATATTTTTTTCAATTTATGTCCCATACGCTCTTTTTTGGTTTTCATATAAAAAGCGTTGTATTTATTGGGCTCTATCTCAATTGGTACATTTTCCACAATATCCAAACCATACGCCTCTAAACCAATACGTTTCACGGGATTATTCGTCATCAAGCGCATTTTCGTAACGCCCAATTCACGCAAAATACTAGCACCGACACCATAATCGCGCTCATCAGCTTTAAAACCAAGATGTAAGTTAGCATCAACAGTGTCAAAACCTTGCTCTTGTAATTTATAAGCCTCCATTTTTGCCATAAGTCCAATTCCGCGACCTTCTTGATTCATATACACAATCACACCGCGCCCCTCTTTTTCTATTTCGCGCATAGCCTTATGTAATTGCTCACCGCACTCACAACGACGTGAACCAAAAATATCGCCAGTAGTGCATGACGAATGTACACGAACCAAAATAGGTTCATTGGGTTTCCAACTACCCTTAATCAAAGCCACATGTTCTAAACCGTTAGATTTTTGACGAAACGGGATTAAGCGAAAATGTCCATATTCTGTAGGCATATCCACTTCGGCACCCTTCTCTACAATAGATTCTAACTTCAAACGATAAGCTATTAAATCGTGAATAGTTATCATTTTAATACCGTGCTTTTCAGACAGTTCTTTCAGCTGTGGCATACGAGCCATAGAGCCGTCTTCGTTCATAATTTCAATAAGCGCAGCTGCTGGATACAAACCCGCCAAGCGGGCTAAGTCAATAGCAGCTTCTGTATGTCCTGCACGGCGCAACACGCCTTTACTTTTCGCATATAATGGACTGATATGCCCTGGACGACCAAATGTAGCTGCGGTTGATTTTGGGTCAGCTAAAGCACGAATTGTAGCTGCTCTATCAGCAGCAGAAACGCCCGTACTACAACCTTCCAATTTATCAACCGTCACGGTAAATGGTGTACCTAAAATTGAAGTATTATTTGATACTTGTTTATCTAATTCCAATTCAGCACAACGCTCTTCAGTCAATGGCGCACACAAAACTCCACGCCCGTGAGTAACCATAAAATTCACTTTTTCAGGCGTAATTTTTTCAGCGGCTATAATAAAATCACCTTCATTTTCGCGATCTTCATCATCTACTACAATCAAAAACTTTCCTTCGCGAAAATCGTCAATAGCCGACTCTATCGCTTTCATTTTGCTATCCATACTATCTACCTCTTCTAAATAAAAGTTTAACACGTTCCCAAAATAGCTTATAAGAATCCAAATCAAATAATGCTGAATCCGTTGCAGCTTTATAGGTCAAAAATATACCTATCGGCAACAAAACTGCAGAACTCAACCACATGCCCTGCCACACGTACCACAAACCTTCACGTGCCATTTTTTGCCCAGTCGTGTCAATAATATAATATATAATAAAAAATACTACAGAAACCACTACCGATATTCCCAAACCACCTTTACGCACGATAGCACCTAACGGTGCACCAATAAAGAAAAAGATCAAACAAGCAAATGACAAAGTGAACTTACGATGCCACTCAATGTTATGGCGCGTAAAATAATCGTCAACTTCGCCAATCACAGCTCTATTATATTGAACATCGTTTAACACCATTTGAGCACGACTGACCGCCTGATTCATCGTACGCACCATAACTGGTTGCGGAAGCGTTAAAAACAGAGAATCAGCATCAAGTCGTAAAGGCACATCAGAACGCTCCGCCAACTCATCAGAAGGTCGCTCATCATACACACGCCCAAAATATTTTTTTGTAGTCATCTCCTCAGAGAACTGAGTACGCAGCGAATCACGCAGCAAATTCGAAGAGTCAACATCTTGTGTCAGTTTAACAATGTTTTTGCTAATGTGCTGATCCTCCATGAGCGACTCGTCCATACGACTAAAATTTGCATCAAAATCGAGCAATATCTCTTTCTTAGCAAATGTTTCACGACGATACGGAACATTTCCACTTAATCCCGCGGCTTCTTGTCGTTTTAAATTTTCAAAGGCTTCACCACGATACATAGTCAGCTGAAGATTCATTTTATCAGCTGTAAGTTTTATAAATGCTGAATCAGCCGTTGTCACCGACGCGTTATCAAATCCATTGGTAAAATCATAAATCATGATGTTTTTAAGCGCTCCTGTTTTTTTGTCACGCTCACGCACATAGATATTCATGCCCTTGATACCTGAATAAAATTCCCCCACAGGGATTTCTAATTCTGGCGATTTTTGCCGAATAGAAAACATCAACGTCCACATGCGTTTTTGAGCAAAAGGAATCACGTTGTTGGAAAAGAAAAAAGCACCAACAGACACCAGCGCAATAAAAAAAATAAGCGAACGCATAATACGAAATAGCGAAATGCCCGCCGATTTCATAGCAAGTAACTCCAAACTTTCGCCGATATTTCCAAAGGTCATAATAGAAGCCAATAAAATGGCCAACGGTAATGCCAACGGCACAGAACTCAACGCAGCATAAAAGAAAAATTCGAGCAAAACATCTATAGGTAAACCTTTGCCCACTAAATCGTCAACATGCAACCACAAAAATTGCATTACCACAATAAACAAACAGATAAAGAATGTGGCAAAAAACAGTTGAATAAAATGCGCAAACAGGTATGAATCAATACGTTTTATCCGAAACATAGATATCTTTTTGATTTACAAAGATAACATAAAAAAAGCAAACCGTGAACAGTTTGCTTTATATTTGATAATTATTAAGAATCCGTTACATTCCCGTAACACGACGCAATTCATCTATCTGTGTATTCCACAGTAAAACAGCGTCTTCCACGTCACCCTTATCGGCAAAATCGGTAATAGTTAACGACACGTCGCCCGTAAGTTCCAACTCCTGAATTTTGAACTCAAAAAACGTATCAGCAGGCTCGTGCAACCAATGAAAGCGTATCGACACACCATCTCTACACGAAAGACGGGTAGCGTGCTCAGAGTGCCCTTTCCAAGTAAATACAAAATCATCATCTATATTACTCACCTGATCGGCAAACCAGTCTTGCAAACCATCGGCAGTACTCACACTCTTCCACAAAATAGCTTTCGACACCTTTTCCAAAAGGTATTCCACTTTATATTTTTCTTTGTGTACCATAACTCACTATTGTAATCTCGCGACTAAATAATAAATGTTTTTCATCGCTCTCCTACTGAGCAAAATGAATTAAACTAAACTTTCTTTATCAAAAGCCAAAGGCATCAAGTCGCGCACCTGTTTCACTTTATAAACATATTCTGTACCATAAAGCAACACTTCAATAGGACGACGAAAACGCTCTTCAGTTTCTAACAACACTTGACGGCATCCGCCACAAGGCGTAATAGGCTGAGCCAAAAATGAGCCCTCTGTTTGTGTAGCAATAGCCAACGCCACGGGTGCTACATCAGGATATTGCGAATTGGCATAAAACATTGTAACACGCTCAGCGCATAAACCCGATGGATACGCAGCATTTTCTTGGTTACTACCTTGTAAAACCACACCATTAGCCAAACGCACAGCAGCACCTACATGAAATTTAGAGTAAGGCGCATACGAACGCTCTGTTGCTGCTTTAGCTTCGTTTACCAACGCTTTATCCAAATCATTTAATTCGTCAAAACGATACACTTCCAGCTCTATTTCAATCTTTTTTAGTCGCATAATATAACTTAAATCGTTAAACATAATGCTTATTAGCTCTGGCAAATATACAATATTTTGAGCATATTTGGCATATAAAGTAAAAAAAGATATCTTTGCAACAAAAAAAGACCTTTTTCACAAAAGGTCTTTTTACAATAATTTCTCAGTATTAGGTTTTTAAGGTAAAAAAGATTTTGGTCTTATCCTTCTTTACTATTGCAAAGTAACAACCTTTTTCCCATTGATGACGAATTTAAAAACATATTCTACAACATATTTTTATCAAACTGTAAGGGTTTACACCCATCAAGCAAAATAGACACCACAAACAGGCAATCAAGCACCTATAAAACAAATACTTAAAAGAGGTTTTAAATCGTAACTAACTATAAAAATTTGAATATTTTACACATTTTAATTTTCTCAAAACCATGAAAAAACACCATTTTATCAAAAAAAACATTTTTTACATTTTTCTATTTTCGCCTTTTTTTGCCGCCGCACAGAATTTTCAAGTGCATTACGACTTTGGCGTAGGACGTAAATATGTCACCACAACATTCGAAACATTTAAAATGGACGCCATAGGAAATACGTTTGTTTTTGTCGATTTTGATTTCAATTTTGCCAACAAAACCACCTCCAATGTGACTTACTACAACCCCAGCTTGGCGTATATGGAAATTGCGCGCTGCTTTACACTCTCAAAAAACGTACCCCTCAGTGCACAAATTGAGTACAACGGCGGTTTCTTTTTAAACAATACAGGCAACGGGCTAGCAATAAACAATGCTTTTTTGGCTGGATTAGACTACTTTATCCATAGTAAAGATTTTTCACGCACCTATAACATTAAAGCGCTTTACAAATATATTATGGGAAAGGAGCCAGCATCATTTCAAATTACTGGAGTGTGGAATATGAATTTCTTCAAAAACCGTATGTCGTTCAATGGTTTTGCTGACTTTTGGTACGAGCGTAACACCAACTTCTTAAATGCACATGCACACCCACTAGCAACACCTACCAATACGAAGTTTGTATTTATTAGCGAACCTCAACTTTGGTGGAATATTACACCATACGCATCCATAGGAACAGAGGTAGAGATGAGTGTAAATTTTGGTGCTACTGAAGGGTTTAAAATTTGTCCTACTATTGGTGCAAAATATACATTCTAAAAAAAACAACTTTTTTCGCAAAAATTTTGTTGATATCAAAAAATTCAATTACCTTTGCACCACTTTCGTAAGGAAAGCTTACCGGTGTGGTAGTTCAGCTGGTTAGAATACCTGCCTGTCACGCAGGGGGTCGCGGGTTCGAGTCCCGTCCATACCGCAAAAAAGACGCTAAATAACTTTAGCGTCTTTTTTTTGTTTATTCATGTTTAAAGTTTGTTTTAACTTACCCCAAATAACATTCCTCCACCAAGTCATTCAAATTCTTTTTGTGGATGTCCATCTGGTAAGTTCCCATAAACATTTTTATAGGCCTGAACTTTTTTATCTAGAGGCTCATTTTTAGCATCTTCGTATGATTGCTTATTCAACTCCTCAAATTCCTTTTTATTTGTTTTAGCACGTGCTTTTTTCTCCAGTTGTTTGGCAAACTCAACTTCTGGTTTGTAATTTTTTAATTCATCTTCAGATGAATTGTCAATAACATCTGGAGGCTCGATTAAAAATACTTTTGGGAATGAGTATCTCCAATCGCATTGCATATCTTTTAATCTCTTAAACACATATTCATAAATAGGGGTTAGATCACCTCTGTTTTTTATAAAAACAGTCCCCATATAAAAATCTATATATTCAAAATAGGCTTCTTCTCGGGGAAAATTTTCATTTAAAAAATCGGCTATAAATCGTCCTCCTTCTCGCAAGGAACCAAAATCATATATTTTTTGGTCTGCACCTATTACCTCATGTTCATTTGAAAAACTGAACTTGAACCTTGCACTAAACTGTCATACGAAGCACTGAACCGCCGCTTTTGGCAAACCCTTGTTGGCTGTAGTTTTTTATTCGTTCTTATGTTTTTTGTTCCTTAATAAGTAATGATAAACATTTTGATTTCCAACCGAAATTGCATAAGCATTTACAAATTCGTAGCCATTTTTCGACATAAAATTCAGAGCGTCAATTATTGAGTTAAAGTCGACAGCTTTTCCGTCAAAATCTTTTACAATTGTTTCTTTACCAGAAGAAAAGAATTTTGTTTTTTGTCCAAAGTCAATTTCGATGGTTAGTTTGGTACTTAAAAGTTTGGAAGTTCCAACAATTTGTACGTATTCAACATCAATGTCTTTTAGTGGAATGTCATTTACAGTTTGAGCTTTCATTGTTAAGCTACAAACAAGAATTACAGCAGAAAGTAATAATTTCTTCATTTTGTTTATTTTTTAAGTTCGTCTATCTTATTTCTTTTATCTGTTAAAGGTCTTCCCCATCTGCCCTATTATACTCATTGTCATAGAACATTGAAATATAATATTTACCATAAGTCTCACTAATCATAAACCAAACAGATTTCTTTGAATAAATATCGAGCATCACTTGGAATTCTAACGATATTAAATCAAGTGTTAATTCTTCTGTTGGATTGGATATTTGTTCCTCGGTATATTTTAAAGCGAGTTTAGAAATAACTGTTTCTGCGAGAGCTACTTTATCTATCTTCAAGGGTAACTGATAAAAAGCAGCTTGATATCGTTTGTTATTGACTGACATTTCATATGCGATATCTTCATCTTTAGATATTAAATATTCTTCATAATTTAGCGAGGAAGCCATGTATTTTTCATTCTTCGCAAATTGCTGTATGAGGTTGTTGAATCTAATCTTTATATCTGATGCGTTACATTTGTGGACATCTGAAATCGCAATTCGACAAACTTTTTTGTTGTTTGTCGCAATAGTGACATAAACACTCGAGCCATTGAATTGACCCACTAATATATCTGTATTTGGAACCATTGTAAACCCTTTTGATTTTAATTTCTCAATCATTACTGCTTTGGATCCGTCAACAGGGATACCAAGAAATTGGGTTACATCTTTCTGAGCAATCAAAACTACTGGTATTATAAATAAGAAATACACAGTAAATAATTTTTTAAAGTTTGCATCCATTTTACTTGTATTATAATTAAATTTCACCTACTCTTTAGAGGATTTTCGGTTTTCTCCTTTAAATTTTTCTCCAATTTGCTACAACGTTTCTGTCTGTCGTGAGTTGGGACAGACACACTCTTTGACAAGCTTTAGCTTCGCTGATTTTTGCTCCGCTCGGCAAAGCTCAAACGAGTTTGTCTTTGCTCTCGCTTATCGCAAAAATTGGCTTTAGCGTTGGCTTGTGTGGCTTGGCAATGTGTGTGGCTGTTGAGTGTGGGCATTTCTATTCGTTTAACGTGTTTTCTAATGTCGTCTTAAATTCGTTTTCGTTGTTGTAATTGTAGAACGGAACGGCTGTTATCAAATAGGTGTCCGTGTGGATTTTGATAGTCTTTTGTTCAGTCCGGATTTCATTTAAAAAGTCTTCTTTCCATTTGTCGTGTCCTTTTAAATGCTCCCCTTTAGGTTCTATGAAAACCTGAAAAGTCATTTGTTCTCCGTCACGTTGTTTGCAGAACAATAAAAAGTCTGGTTCAAATGCTCGTCCGAGTTTGTCGAAGATTTTAATTTCTCTTTCGTTTCGGATTAGGTAAATGTTTTCAAACTTCTGATTCAGTCCTTCAAATCGTCTTGAAAATAGTTCTACAAATTTCTTTTCTTCACTTGTTCCATAATTAGCATTGTAAACATACCAAGGCTCGTTGGCTACCAAAGCTTCCTGTCCGTCTTCTCGAGGGCTACCTTTCTGAACCTTGATCTCTTTGTCCTTGAATACTTTATAAATTGGCTCTTTGATATAGTCTGAACCTTCATATTCTGTCGAATTGCCTTTTATGTCTGCTTCAATGTTTTGTAAAAGTCCGTTTAAGGCTTGTAAATAGTCGAAATGGCTAATTTCTTTCAGTCGGTTGGTTGTTCCGCTAAAAGTGATTTCTAAACCTGCTAAAAAGTCTTTGCTGTCAATGAAATTGGAAAGTGAACCAACACTTGGGAAGTAATGCGATAAGCTGTCAAAGTAGAAAAACGGATTTTGACTTAATGCAAAACGAATTGTGTTTTTTGGAATTTCAGTCAGCTTAACATCTTTGGTTTTAATTACTTCATCATTGGATTGTGTCGGCTCCATTTCAAAAAAGGCACTTGACATTCTGCCAACTCCCGAAGATAATGTGTGTCGATAGTTGGTTTTCGTAACTCCTAAATCGGCAAACGATTTAATGTTGTCAAAACTCTTTGGAATTTTCTTATTGAAGAAAACGTGTCCGTCTTTGTAAAAATCTGTTTTCTTAAATTCAGGTTTTAAAAACAAATTGAGTTGAACCAAATTTGCATCATCTTCATAAATACCCGAATCTACAAGTGCTTTTTTCAATTCCGAAATGTAACGGCTATCTTCTTTGGTGTGGTAATACAATTCTTCTAATACCTTTAAATCGTTTGAAATATCATCATCAAATTTTCGGGTAAACTTGTCTTGTCCTTCTTCTAAGGCAAAAGGATAATATCTAGCACCCCGACCAATTAACTGGGCTTCTGAAAGTGTTGTCTTTCCTGGTTTGCCATCTTTTCCGTCTCGGTCTTCATAAAGACGAACAATGTCAAATAAATTCAAAACGTCCCAACCTTCATTCAGTTTCTGAACGGCAAAAACGGCACGAATTGGATTGTTTTCATCTTCCAATGTGTTGAGTAAAATTTGGTTTTTCTCGGCTTCTGCGTCATTGTTGGCACTTAGGCAATTTTCAAATCTGAAATTGGATTGAATGCGTTTAACAATCTCGTTGGCTGAAATTCCTTTGGATTCAAAAAAGCGAAAAGCCTTTTGAACGATTGGAACGGTAGAAGTCTTTTGAATTTTCTCTACCATTGCCACCGAAAAATCATCAATCAATTGGTGAAAGTTCTCTTTATTTTGTTCCGATTCTTTAATAGTTCTTTTGGCTTTGAATAGAATTACTGGCTTCAAATTGATATTGTTTGAAGTAGCCAATTCTTGCCTATACAA
>JARKSE010000067.1 GCA_029974315.1 Paludibacteraceae bacterium
ACGATATTTATATGTGTTGTAAGGCGAATTTATACGTGTGTGTTCAGTCAATATACGTGTCAACGTAAAATCACCTAATGCAAATTTCACCGTAGGACACGCTTGCAAAGGCATTCCTTTACGTATACGATTAAGATACAATCCCGCAATTATCGGTTTATCTTTAGCGATATTGGTCTCTTCGTCAACAATGGAGGCCAAAATAGATACTTCTACTGGTGTCAAATTAGCTGCTTGAGCTTTAGCTAAACGCTCTTCTGTCCAAAAACGTTTATACTCTTTGAACATCCTATCAAACAATTTTTCGGCAGTTAAAGTCCAATACACTTCGTAAGTGTTTGGAATAAACATCGCTATCACTGTTTCAGGCGTCATATCATAACGCTTGAGAAATTCAGCATCGTTCATCAAATTAATAAATTGTACTGAGTCGACCATAAGTTGCTGTGATAAGCGCGCTGCCAACTGCTCTTTCAAACGTATATTATTAAACTTCAACTGCACCGCTTCCTGCATACCTAAAATTAGATGTTGCCCCAGAGTACGATTGGTCATGCCATCTTCAATACGATATTTGCCCGGTTTGATGCGTTTTTCATAATCTTTGGATTTCATATAACGCACAAAACCAGAAGCATTGCACACTACGTTCAACTGTTCGAGCTGTGCCGACACACTATCTATATTGGTATGAGGATAGACATACAAATAGACTTTTTCGTCATTTGGAACCGAAAAATTGGGTGAAAAAGCAATCGACCAACTACGATAGGCTAGAAACAATAAAATAAAAAATCCGATTAAAATAGCCCAAATCAGCCATTTATGTCGCAAAAAAGTATGACGTAACTCTTTAAATGTCATAATTTGGTCAGTAATAATTAAACGCGTAAAGTTACTAATAAGTTTTTTGAAAAAGAAATAGTTTTTTTATTTTCAAATATAAGAAAATTATCCTATCTTTGCACCACTTTTGCGGTTTGCCCGTTAAAAAGGGAAGTTTGGGTGAGTGGCTGAAACCAACAGTTTGCTAAACTGTCGTACGGGTAACTGTACCGGGGGTTCGAATCCCCCAGCTTCCGCCAAGCATAAACAAAGAGAGCAAATGCTCTCTTTTTTTTGTGTAAATCGATATAAATTCCCTACGGTCGCCATTTAAACTAATATTACCCATGAAAAAAAACAACTTATTCATTATCATTACCTTAGTGATGACTTCCCTCAGCAGTTGTAAAACTTTACAAATAGAAGCGCCTAAGGAGTCATATCTACCAACGAGTTTATCACCCGCCAATTCGGAATTTCCTATACAAGCCGAAATTGATGTAAAACAGCTAGAAACTACACTTAATAAGAAACTCACAGGACTTTTGTACGAGGGTAAAAATATCAATAATCAAGATTTAAGCATCAAAGTGTGGAAAGCCCAAAACTTTGCTTTTTCAATTAAAAATAATGTAATTGAATACCAAGTGCCACTCAAAGTATGGACGCGCTTTGCGTGGAATATCGAAAAATTTGGTTTTACCATTGGCGACCATTACGAAGCCACGGGCACGATTGCACTTGGGTATAAAACCACCATTACTATTGACAAAAATTGGAATTTAGTTGCTAACACCACATCAACGGGTTATCAATGGATTGAAGCTCCCAAATTGAACGTGGTAGGTGTAACTGTTCCTGTTACGCCCATTGCCAATTTTGCATTAGAGAAAAGCACTACGCTCATTACCGACCAAATAGACCAAACATTGACTGAGATGGTAGAACTGAAAAAATATGTTCAAATGGCTTGGGCAGAAATACAAAAACCAATACAGGTAAATGCAGACAATAATTTATGGTTGCGCATTACTCCTCAAGAGATGAGCGTAGCACCATTTACTACATCAGGTCAGAAGCTATCCATTGGTATGTCAATGAATGCACAAATTGAATCATTTATGGGTGTTGAACCCGTATCTAATGCTCCTGTACCGTTAGCACCACTCAAAAACGTACCCTCTATCTCGAAAAATTTCAACTTGAATGTGGCTACTGATATTACGTTTGATAAAATTACTGAACTAACACGCCAGCAATTAGTAAATAAAACTTTTGCCGATGGCAATAAATCAATTACCATAACCGACATCTCAATCTACGGTAGCGCTGGTAGAGTTATTTTTGTAGCCGATGTGATTGGTTCTATCAAAGGCCGTATCTATTTCACTGGAAATTTAGTATATAACACTGAAAAAATCGCTGTCGAAGTGGAAAATCCACAATTTGAAGTAAAAACCCAAAATATGTTACTCAAATCAGCCTCGTGGTTGCTACACGGTGTAATTTTAAGTAAAATAAAACCCTTTTTAAGCTATCCTGTACAAAGCGATATTGAGTCGATGCGAGCCGAAGCCAACACCATGCTAACCGACTACCAAATCTATGGCGATATCTTTTTAAATGGTTCAATATCGACAATTACGGTTACAGGTTTGAATTTAGTACCGGGTGCTGTGCGACTCAATGCCAACGCACAAGGCACAATACTCATTAAAATTAATGATTTGAATTTTTAGTATATCTTAATATAATTAAAAAGAGCTCCTACTTAGGAGCTCTTTTTGTATTGTTTGTTATCCATAAATTCGTTTGAACTGGCTAAAAAAGCGTTTAATAGCACTTGATGTAGGTTTAAAGTTCGACGATTCATCCAACTTTTCAATTACCTTTTTCTCTTCAGAAGAAAGTGTTTCTGGGATATAAACGCCAATATTAACCAACAAATCGCCTGTTCCATAACGATTCACATCAGGTAAACCTTTATTACGCAAACGTAATACCTTGCCCGGTTGTGTACCTTTATCAATTTTTACTTTTACCTTACCATCCACAGTGGGAATTTCTACAGTTCCACCCAAAATAGCCATTGGTAAACTGAGTAATAAATTGTATATCAGGTCGTTTTCATCACGAATCAATTCAGGATGTTTTTCCTCTTCGATCACGATAAGCAAATCGCCATTAATTCCACCACGACGTGCAGCATTGCCTTTACCTTGCATCGACAATTGCATGCCTTCAGCCACACCCGCAGGGATTTTAATGGTAATCACCTCTTCGGCACGTACCACGCCCTCACCGCTACAATGAGTACATTTCTCGGTTATAATTTTACCTTCGCCACCGCACGTAGGACACACCGACTGTGTTTGCATTTGTCCTAAAAATGTACGTTGCACTTGGGTTACATGCCCTGAACCATGACAGGTATCACACGTTTTTGTACTGTGACTATCGCGTGCACCATTTCCGCCACAATGAGAACAGGAGACATATTTGTTTACCTTAATTTTTTTCTCTACACCTGTTGCAATCTCTGCAAGTGTCAATTTTACTTTAACACGCAAATCTGATCCTCTATTTACACGTTGTCCGCGCGAACCTCCAAAGCCACCAAATCCACCAAAGGAACCACCAAAATGTCCACCAAAAATATCTCCAAAATGTGCGAATATATCTTCCATATTCATGCCGCCACCACTAAAACCTCCCGCATTACCCATGCCAGCGTGTCCAAATTGGTCATAACGTTGGCGCTTTTGCGGGTCACTCAACACTTCGTAGGCTTCGGCAGCTTCTTTGAATTTCTCCTCAGCGGCTTTATCACCTGGATTTTTATCGGGGTGATATTCAATAGCTTTCTTACGATAAGCTTTTTTTATTTCGTCAGCTGAAGCGGATTTGGATACATCAAGCACTTCATAATAGTCTCTCTTTTCCATGTTGATTTGTTTTATTGTCCTACAACTACTTTAGGAAAACGAATCACTTTTTCATTCATCACATAGCCTTTTTGTATGCAATCGATAATTTTACCTTTCATGTCGTCCGACGGAGCAGGTGCAGTTGTAACAGCTTCATGAAAATCGTCATTAAACACTTGATTCTCTGTCTCTATAACCGAAACACCTTGTTGCTTTAAAACTGTCATCATCTGTTGATAGATAAGGTTTACACCTTCCACAATAGGCTCAACAGACTCCGAAGTCTCCATCGATTTTAAACTCCGTTCAAAATTATCAATGATAGGCAATAAATCTAATACAAGACGCTCTGAAGCATTTTTAATTAAATCAGCACGTTCACGCATCATACGTTTACGATAATTATCAAATTCAGCCATCAAACGTAAATGTTGATCATTTAACGTATTGAATTTAGCTTCATAATCTACCACGTCTGCTGCTGGTTCAGCAGTTTGTTCTGTATCAACTTGAGTAGAAACAGTGTCCTCTACAACTTTTTTATCAACGTGCTGTTTTTCAGATTTTTCAGAATGAATTTTATTAGTATTCTTTTTCATAATATATTTAAAATAAAGTTGGCAAACTCTTTTCATCAAAAAGCTTGCCAACAAGGATTTACGGAGTTATGATAGCCAAACTGACAAAGTTACTGCACTTTTGTCATACTATCTTTTTAAATCGACCATTTCAACCACACAGAGCCCCATGCAAAACCAGCTCCAAAAGACGAAAAG
>JARKSE010000069.1 GCA_029974315.1 Paludibacteraceae bacterium
AACAGCAGAGACTTGTAATCCACGTGCGGTAAAGTAGTCAACTACATTAGTCAAAGATGGTTCGTGCATGACTAACTGCATACCGAAATAATCGCACAACGCTGTTTTCGTAATATCGTCTTTTGTTGGACCTAAACCGCCTGTTATTATGACAATTTCCGCACGGGCTAAAGCCTCTGTTAGCGTTTGTGTAATGTCGTTGAAATCATCAGAAATCGTGACAATATGCGCTACGTGTATATTGTTTTTTTCTAGCTCTGCTGCAATCCATGAGGCGTTAGTATTCACCACTTGACCTATAAGTAACTCATCGCCAATATTTATCAAACAAGCATTCATTCAACTAAAAATTAACTGCGATAAACTTGTTTAACGCCTTTTATGGCACGAATTTTTTTTATCAACTGCTCCAACTGATGAGCCTCTTTAACCATAACTGTGATGTTACCTTCGAACAATCCATCATTAGAATCGACTGAAATAGAGCGCATATTCATACCACTTTCTTTGGTAATAACCGATGTTATATTAGTCACAATACCAATGTCATCATGCCCTATGACACGCAGTGTAATTGGATATTCGTTATTTCTACTTTCGCCAGACCAGCGTGCACTCACAATACGATAACCAAACTTTTCAATCATCTGTGGCGCATTTGGACAATCCTTACGATGAATTTTAATGCCACTATTGATGGTAACAAATCCAAAAATGTCATCGCCAAAAATAGGATTACAACACTTCGCAAGCGTATAATCAATATTTTTCAAATTACGGTCAATTACCAAAGCATCGTCCTGAGATGAGATTTTTTGAAGCTCTGTTTCTGTCGAAAAACCGTCAGCAGTACGCAACGTCACTTGATCAGCAGGAAGGTCTTCTTCCAACAACTTTTCACGCAACGAAAGAATGTTAATTTTTTCCTTGTAGATGGATACATAAAAGTCGGTAAGTGTTTTGTAGCCCATTTTTTTTGCCACGCGCGTAACATCACCATCTGTTACTTCCAATTTCCAATTTTTCAACCGACGCCAAAGCATATCGCGCCCATCATCGGCTTCTTTATGCTCCATCTCTTTAATACGTTGTTTTACCTTTGAGCGCGCTTTAGGCGTTACTAAAAATTGTAACCAGTCAATTTTGGGCGTTTGATTAGGTGATGTCAACACTGTAATTTGATCACCATTTTGCAACACATATTTAAACGATACATGTTTATCGTTGACAATTGCACCCATGCAGTGCGCACCAATATTTGTGTGAATAGAAAAAGCAAAATCTAGCACTGTGGCACCTTTACGCAAGCGGTGTAAATCACCTTTGGGTGTGAACACAAAGACATCGTCGTCATAAAGTTGCATTTTAAACTCGTTAATCACCTCTTTATCGGAAGCGTCAGACGATGTTTCAAGAATTTCACGTAGATTTTTGAGCCATTCATCCATCTTTTCAGAATCGCTCTTACCACCTTTGTATTTCCAATGAGCTGCAACACCTTTTTCCGCTACTTCATCCATGCGTTTAGTGCGAATTTGCACCTCTACCCACTTCCCTTCTGGTCCCATAACAGTAACGTGCAAACTTTCATAACCATTAGCTTTGGGTGCCGAAATCCAATCACGTAATCGATTAGTATTGTAAGAGTACATATTGGTAACCACCGAAAATGCTTGCCAACAAGCCGCTTTCTCTTGCTCTTCGGGAACATCAAGAATAATACGAATGGCAAACAAGTCATACACTTTCTCAAACGGCACTTGCTGCCTGCGAATTTTAGTCCAAATAGAGTGTATTGATTTAGTGCGCCCTTTAATACTAAAACTTAAACCTTGAGATAACAATTGTTCTTTAACAGGTTCAATAAATCGATCAATATAAATATCACGTGACCGTTTAGTTTCGTTTAATTTCCGAGCAATTTCCTTATAAGTGTCACGATCTGTATATTTGAGAGATAAATCTTCTAATTCGGTTTTTATGACATACAACCCCATGCGATGCGCCAACGGTGCATACAAAGAGGAGACTTCGCGTGCAATTTTCTGTTGTTCCTCCTCACTGTATTGATCAAGAGAACGCATCACATGCAGACGCTCCACAATCATAATTAGGATAACACGAGCATCTTCTGCAAAAGAAATGAGTAGTTTTCTAAAATTTTCCGTTTCAATAGCAACATTACGCAGATATAAACCATACGCTTTAACTAAACCTGATACAATCGCAGCAGTTGATTTATCATATTTAATTTCAATTTCAGCTATTGACAAAATATCTGCCACAACCAAATCATAAAGCATAATAGCATTAAGACCATGACGACCTAATGAAATTTCTTTATGAGCCAATATGGCTGTTTCCAACGCACGCTCTACACGACTCAATTCTAATTGGTTTGTTCGAAGGGCATCTACCACATCTTGTTTTAGTAGTCGCCATCCCTCTCGCGAATAAACATCGCTTAAACAAAGGACTGCCTCTTTATAGAGTGACAGTCCTTTATTGTTGAGAGGTATTTTTACTGTTTCTTTTCCCATAAAAATACCTAATAAAATTTCAAAAATCGATTAGTTACATATAGCTTTCAATGTATATGTTTTACCTTCAGCAGTCACATGAATAGCATATACACCCGAAGATAATTGATATAATTGATCAGCCTTATTATCCGTCAACAGCAAACGTCCCATCATATCAAAAATACGAATTTGTGAGTTTGAAGGTACATTTATCAAACGGAATCCGTTTAATTCAGACACCACCATGACATCACTCTGTAAAGTTTCTTCTAAAGCAGTTGTGGTGCAAGAACCATATTCTATTGCAATAGACTTAATATACATCGCTTTCTCAGTATTGGTTAAGCGAACTTCGAGATTCCCTTTTGTTGGTTGTGTTAATGTAAATGTATAAGTAGCATTAGTTGTTGCTAAGGTGCTCGTTGTACCAACCTGAGTACCGTTTAAATAAACAGCCAACTGAGCATCACCACCTGTACCGATAGCGGCATTTACCAAAACTTTCGAAACACAGCAATCATTCGTATAAGCAGTTGTTAAACTTACTAATTTAGCAGGATTAGTACTTGAACCGATTTGCGCCCCTTTTGTAGCATCATAACCCAAGAAAGCCGAATTGGTAATAGTGGCGTTCCAACTATAAGCACCTAATGTCAATGCTCCGGTAGACAATGCTTTTGTAAACGCATACGAATAATTGGAACAGTCTACCTTCGAAGGATCTTTAGCTGCAATAGCCACAATCACTAAATTACCAGTTACATTTGGTATCGTCAAAGTGGTTCCCACATAAGTAAAATTAGTAGAAGCGGTCAAATCTACACCATTCATCGTGATTAAAAAATCATTTTGTGATAATAAATAATTGGTATTAGGAGTCACCGTTGCCGTATACGTAGCACCACTGCTAATGCACGCTGCGCCCGTAGTTGTACAATTATCTAAATCAAACGTAACTGTAGGTTTTTGACTCGCATAAATAGTAACCGACACATTATCTGTGACACTTGCAGCAGGAATTGAAATAGTCAATGTGCCAGCATTGTAAGTATACACATTCGTCAATTCTGTTGAGCCAACAAGCACTTCCACAGCAACACTAGCGCCTGTCAATGTTTCATAACAACTAGCAGCAGTAAATGTGGCTGTATAAGTCTGGTTTTTAGTAATCACGCCTGCATTAGCACCAGTCACTTTGGTAACACCTTCCAACGTATACGTTAAATTGGCTTCGGTATTATTTTTATAGACAGCATATAAAGTACAATTTGCCGTTGGGTGATATATAGCACCAGCCACACCTGCATCAGCAGTAAGAGCTGACGAAGAAGTAGACCAACCAACAAATGTATAATTTGTTTTTCCCACAGCCGTTGGTAAAACAACTCCTGCGCCAGAAGCCGATTCAGTTAAGCTAGTCGTAGCACACGTTCCATTTGTTCCAGCATTAAATATAACAGTACATTGTGAAATGCCGCCCATAAATTTGAACGTAATAACATCTAAATCTTCAGCTATTGAAGTCAAAGTATACGCACCGGTTGGTGTATAACTGGTTCTATTAGAAGTACCAGGATAGGTGTCGCCAGCATCACCACCTGTCGATACACCATCAGCT
>JARKSE010000077.1 GCA_029974315.1 Paludibacteraceae bacterium
TTACCCTCTTTGAGCTGCTCTTCTGCATATTCGGTAAGCCAATTTAATAACGATTTATTTTCGGACTTATCAAGCTCAAAAAGCATCATATCAATAGCATATTGTAGCACCTTATCTTTATCGAGTTCTACCGCAAAATTACCTTGTAACCCTATTTCACGAGTAAAGGCACGTACTATTTGTTGGAAGAATTTATCAATGGTACTTACATTGAAGCCACTATAATCGTGCAATAAATCGGCTAAAAATTCGGTGGCCTGAAGTTGTATCGCTTGTTTGGTTAAATGAGGGAAATCGCGCTGTAAATCGCTCAAAAACGGCGACGTGTCGGTAGTCGATAATTGGAATAGTTCACTCACAATACGACGTTTCATTTCGTCGGTTGCCTTATTGGTAAAAGTTACCGCCAACGTGTTACGATGTGGGTGTTTCTCTGCCGCATGTTGAAATAACAGTGCAATATAAGCATACGACAAACGGTAGGTTTTACCCGAACCTGCCGATGCTTTATACAGTTGAATAGTTTGATTATGAGGTGTGTGAGCCATTAAGCCTAATTTTTGAACAAAGATAAGACTTTATTAGGAATTTTGAGGTAACTAATACTACTTTTTTATCAGGTTAGTGATACCTAATTTATTTTCAGATAGGAATACGTAAAATAATGTTTTAAAGATTTTTTACTCTCGCAATATTGCATTAAATTTGCGAGTTCAAAAGTATTAAACCTAATAAATAGGCAACATGTCAGATTCCATTGTCATCATTCCGACCTACAACGAGAAAGAGAACATCGAAAAGATGATTCGAACCGTATTTGCACTACCTAAAGTATTCGATATCCTCATTATAGATGATGGTTCGCCAGACGGTACGGCTTTGATTGTTAAACAATTGCAAACTGAATTCCCAGACAAATTGCATTTGGTGGAACGTACTGGCAAATTAGGATTAGGCACAGCTTATATTGCGGGCTTTAAATGGGTTTTAGAACGTGATTATCAATTTGTGTTCGAGATGGATGCCGATTTTTCGCATCCTGTGGATAAATTATTGGATATGTACGAAGTTTGCGCCCATCAAGGTGTAGATATGGCTATTGGTTCGCGTTATGTTGGCAATGTGGTAAATGTAGTCAATTGGCCGATTGGACGCGTTCTAATGTCTTATTATGCCTCTAAATACGTACAATTCATTACAGGTTTAAACGTGGCTGATACAACGGCTGGTTTTGCTTGCTATCGCCGCGAAGTTTTGGAAACTATCGAGTTTGATAAAATTCGCTTCAAAGGCTATGCATTCCAAATAGAAATGAAATTTACGGCGTATAAATGCGGATTCACACTGCGCGAAGTGCCTATCGTATTTATTAACCGTGTAGAAGGCACTTCCAAAATGAGTGGTGGCATCTTTAGTGAAGCCTTGTTTGGTGTGATTAAACTAAAACTAAATAGCTGGTTCCGTACCTATCCTCAAAAAAAACAGCACTGAAGTGCTCCTAAATAGCTAAAAAGTGGTAAATATTCAATTGATATTTACCACTTTTTAGCGTTCTTATATTTGCTTTTTAACACTCAAAAAATCTAATTATTAATTCATTATATGGTAACAGCAGAACAAATTAAATCATTATTCGATCGTGTAGATGCCTTACGTAAATACCTGGACATCGAAACAAAAATAGTACAATTACAAGAAGAAGAACTAAAAACGCAGGCTCCTGAATTTTGGCTCGATCAGAAACGTGCTGAAGAACAAATGAAAAAGGTAAAAGGCATTAAATACTGGATTTCGGGCTACAACGATGTAAAATCGTGTGTGGAAGAGCTTCAGTTGGCATTCGATTTTTACAAAGAAGAAGCCATGACAGAAGATGAAGTAGACGCCGTTTATGAGAAAAGCACA
>JARKSE010000083.1 GCA_029974315.1 Paludibacteraceae bacterium
AGCAGATTTAAGCAAGAAAGACCCAAGAGAATTGGAAAGGAGAATGCTATTAGACACATATATCATTTTTGGTTGTGAAAATTTACAACCGACTTACCAATACGGTCTTTTAGATGGAGTAAAAGATGGATTTCTTGTAAATCCTTCCGTTGTGGATGCTCGAACAGAAATTACCACACAGCTTTTAAGTGATGAAGGTTACACCGTTGAAATAACAGATGATGATGGAGAAGAAACCACAAGCACTTTTTCGCAACGTGACTTTGAAAAGAAATTGTTTTCCGAAAATACCAACCGTATTTTTTGCAATACATTTTTGTAGAACGCCTATAAAGACCCGATTTCTGGTGAAATTGGTAAATCAATTCTATTCTGTGTTAGTCAAAACCACGCTGCTAAAATCACACAAATTTTGAATGAATTTGCCGATAAGATGTTTCCGGATAAATATCAATCTGATTTTGCAATGCAAGTTACCTCTTGGATACCAGATGCACAGCAATTAACGATTAATTTCACTAACAATCGTTTAGGTGGCAAAGGTAACTTTCACGATTTATATCAGACAAGCAAAACCCGTGTATGTGTTACAGTTGGAATGATGACAACAGGTTATGATTGCCCTGATATTTTGAATGTTTGTTTGATGCGACCAATTTTCTCACCAACCGACTTTATTCAAATAAAAGGAAGAGGAACAAGAAAATTCAATTTTGCGAACAAAGAAGTTTTGAAGGATAAAAGTTTAATCGAAAATATATCGGAAGAAAACCTACAGAAGTCGAGGTTTAAACTTTTTGACTTCTTTGCAAACTGCGAGTATTTTGAGGAAAAATTCAATTATGATGAAGTTCTAAAGTTACCTCCAAAAGGAACTTCAACCGAAGGCGGTGGCGGAGGCGGTTATGTTGTTGACGAATACGACAGCACAAGACACGACCCTTTAAAAACCTTTACAGTCAATGAAATTGGGCTTGAAGGAATGAAGATTGACCGAATGTATTTTGAGAAATTTGAAGATAAAGTAAAAGAGGATGACAAAATCAAGGAATTAGTTCAGCAAAAGGATTTTGATGCAATAGAACAATATATTATCAGTCAAATCTTTGATAAACCAGAGGAGTATTACAACATAAGCAAACTAAGGAATGCCATAAAAATTGATAGGCGTTTATCATTGCGAGAAATCATTGAAAAAATCTTTGGTTTTATTCCTTATTTTAAATCTAAGGACGAACTGCTTGACGAGGAATTTGAAAAGTTTGATAGCCGTTATTTGCCCCCTGAGGAATACTTCACTTTCGCAAGGGATTATTTTAAAAGTTACATTACAGACTTTGAGTTCAGAGATATAATTGAAAATAGAAAATATGCATTATTGAACACTAATCCCAATGGTGATGTATTCAGGAAGCTTCCGCCAGAATTGCGTTTTGCTATACCTGAGTACATAAAAGATAATGTATCACTTAATAAATTTGTTGCATAAATGTTAGACCAAGAAACAAAACGCAGGATTGATACTGCAAGAGATATTTTAGTAGGAAAACTACCTAATCCACAAAGCCAAGTTGAGCAAATTACCATTGCCATGATTTACAAATTCATGGACGACATGGATAAAGAAGCAATGGAATTTGGCGGAGATGCTACTTTTTTTACAGGTGATTACGAAAAATACAGTTGGACGAAAATATTTGACCCAAAATTGGGCGGATATGAGATGTTGGCACTTTATGGAGAAGCAATTGTAAAGCTCAACCAAAATCCAAACATACCGCAACTTTTCAGGGATATTTTTAAAAATGCTTATCTGCCTTACAGAGACCCCGAAACTTTGAAAATGTTTTTGAAAGTTATCAATGAATTTCATTACGACCACAGCGAAAAATTGGGTGATGCTTTTGAATATCTTTTATCCGTTTTAGGCAGTCAGGGAGATGCAGGTCAGTTCCGTACTCCACGCCACATTATTGATTTTATGGTTGCCATTATGCAACCAAAAAAAGATGAAAGCATTTGTGACCCTGCCTGTGGAACTGCCGGCTTTTTAATTTCTTCATATAAACACATATTAAACGAGAACACTAAAAAGAACAAAGGTGATTTACTTACACCCGATGACCGGAAAAAGCTTATAAACAATTTCGTTGGTTATGATATTTCTTCCGAAATGGTGCGTTTAAGTTTGGTAAATATGTATCTGCATGGTTTTACCACTCCTAAAATATTTGAATATGATTCTCTGACTTACACTGACCGTTGGGGCGATACATTTGACATTATTATGGCAAATCCGCCTTTTATGTCACCAAAAGGAGGTATTCGTCCTCATAAGAAATTTGCAATGCAGGCAAATCGAAGCGAGGTGCTATTTGTGGATTACATTATGGAACATATTAACCCGACAACAGGACGTGCAGCCGTGATTGTTCCCGAAGGTATTATTTTTCAAAGTGCCACAGCTTACAAAGCTTTACGTAAATTGCTTGTTGAAAAAAACTTTCTTTACGGAGTTGTAAGTTTGCCAGCCGGTATTTTTCAACCATATAGCGGTGTGAAAACCTCAATTCTCTTATTAGATAAAACACTTGCGAAAAAAACCGACAAAATGCTTTTCGTAAAAATTGAAAACGATGGTTACAGTTTAGGAGCACAAAGAAAAGAACTTAGTACAAGTGATTTGCCCGACGCTGCAAATTTAATTAAGCAATACATTACAGCTATTCGTAACAATGACTTTTCGCTAATTGATTTTGACCATTTGCCATTAAACTCGATTGCAGTTGAAAGAAGCAAAATATCTGAAAATGGGGATTATAATTTAAGCGGAGATAGATATAAAGACAGTATTACAAAAAAGCATTCTAAATTCGATTTAGTTGAATTAAGCGAAGTTTGTGACCTTTATCAACCTCAAACTATCAGCGCAAGTGATTTCAAAGAGAATGGGGAATACAAAGTTTTTGGTGCAAATGGTGTAATTGGTTATTACGATAAATACAATCATGAAGATTCAGAAGTACTAATAACATGTAGAGGGGCTACATGTGGAACTATAAATTTTTCTGAACCTAAGTCGTGGATTACAGGAAATGCAATGGTTGCTAAACCAATTGATAATAGAATAAATAAGAGATTTCTATTCCATTTATTAAAGGTTTCAGATTTGAGTTCAGTAATTACTGGTGCAGCACAACCCCAAATTACAAGAGCTTCATTGTCTCCTTTTAAAATTCCGCTACCACCGGTTACGGTTCAATTTGAAATCGAAACTAAAATCGAGCAATACGAAAAAATCATAGCCGGAGCCAAGCAAGTAGTTGAAAATTACAAGCCTCAAATTGATATAAAACCCGAATGGGAAATGGTGGAATTGGGAGATATCTGTGAAATTAAATCTGGTGGTACTCCAAGCCGGCAAGTTGAATCTTACTGGGGTGGGTCTATTCCATGGGTTGGTTCAACAGTATGTAAGGACACTTACGTTAATTCAGCAGAGGAATTTATTACAGAAGAGGGATTAGCTAACTCTTCTGCCAAGCTTTTTGCAGTTGGTACAACTCTAATTGCTTTAGTTGGTGCAACAATTGGCAAAACAGGATTTTTGACTTTTGATTGTACTACAAACCAAAATATAGCTGGTTTAGTTCCAAAGGATGAGAATTGTTTGGATAAAAAATATCTATTCTTTGCTTGCCAATCTATTTACGACAATTTTATGCGGCTCGGTGATGGAAAATTCCGTATGGCAACTTTAAGTTTTATTCGTGAACAAAAAATCCCTTTACCTGAAGTTACTATACAACGACAAATCGTTGCTCAAATTGAAAAAGAAGAACAACTGGTAAATGCATGCAAAGAACTTGTTGATATATACGAGCAAAAAATAAAAGACGAAATCAATAAACTTTGGGAAGCATAATGGCAAATGCAATCGACATAATGGAATATTTGCCGAACTCTTATAAAACCAGAGACGAGCAAGATTATATAAATTTCATTTGGGAAAGTTTTGAGAGTAATTACAATAATGCGAAATATCCTTTTGCCTTTATTGCTTACCACATGCTTTACATGAGTTTTGTATATTTCGAGGTCTGGCAAATCAAAGAAAACCGCAAAATTGATTTTGAAAAAGCAATGGTTGGTTTGAGCAACGATATGGAAAACGATTTTATGAACGCTGTAACACCATTTGCATTTGTAAAATCAAACGAAGCACCATTTTTTAAGTTCTTTAAGTTACTTGGTTGCGATAATTCAAAAATTGGTACTTACAAGAAAAGTGTTGACGACCGCAACAATTCGTCTCATAGCAATGGCAAAATATTGTTCAATGATAAAAGTATTATCGACAGAAAGATTGATGATGTTTTACGTGCAGTTGATGATATTCAAAATCATTCAAAACCAATTATTGAAGAATGCCTTGCGAAATTTTTAATTGAAAACCACGACCCAGACAAACGGCAATATTATGGTGACTTAGACCAGATTAGAGAAATCCTGATACATGGAAATTATCTATCACAAAAAGACATTGAGCATTTATTGACTTTTGACATTACAACTCTATCGAAAAGAAAAAACTATGAAGCCATGAAAAGCTTATTTGAAACATTTGTGGAAAATTATAAAACAACATAGCCAACGCTTCGTAGTCAAGCACATTTGCAGGTCGCACAAGCTCACGCTAAAACCAAAACTTGCAAAAGAGCTTGCCTACCCCAACGCACGGAAAGAAAGACAATGCAGCAAAAATGTCGGATAAATTGACTGGAAAAATAAACAACGAAACGCCAACAAAGTGTATATGCCATAAGGGTTTCAGTGGGTATTCAAGCGTTGTCGCCCGCTCAAACTTTCGTGTCGGTAGACAGCATACTGCCCCGCAATCCCTTACGGCACATACACTCGACCGTTGAAATTGCTGGAGGGGCAACTGGTATCTTAACATAGGTATAACATTGAGCAACACCGCACTGCTGACAAAAGCTGCCTCTAATTTCAATAGTAATATAAATGGGTTACAAAAGTCGATTTCACTAATGATAAGCGGTAATAAAAAAAGTAATATACATGCATGACAGTCAGGAAGATTGTGCTCATATTGATTCAAGTTGTCATGGTCTTGCTGCTCACCTGCCCTATTCCTCTATTATTATGTGCATTAGAAAATGCGACAGTGGTAAGGATCGTTGACGGCGACACAATCAAGGTCCGCTATCAAGGACAGGATGCATCAGTCAGGCTGATCGGGATAGACACCCCGGAGAGCCGCGCGAACAAAAAGGCAAATAAGGATGCAATGCGCTCCGGACAGGACGTAAAAAAAATAACCGCAATGGGGAAAAAAGCAACAGCATACGTTAAAAGTATTGTCGCGCCTGGAGATAATGTTTTTATCGAATTTGACGTTCAAAAACAGGACAGGTACGGCCGACTGCTTGCTTATGTCTACCTTGCCGGCGGGCAAATGCTGAACGAAGAAATCATCAGGGGCGGCTACGCAAGCGTAATGACCGTCCCCCCTAATGTCATGTATCAACATCGATTTATCAAAGCTTACAAAGAGGCGAGGGAAAACAGGAGAGGATTTTGGGAGTAAGCAAATATACCGGACACGTTACTCAAGTAAAATTATCAAGCACGAGGTGAAATTGAATACAGAACTAAGCACCACAGACGTTGTTACATTCAAAAAACCGCACCTGCTCACAGTCAACAAAATCACATCGTATCTCGTACACGATATTAACAATGTGCTTCAGACAATAATAGGAAGCGCTGAAATGCTGCTTATGGCAAAGAACACCGACGCGCTTATAAATGCGAGGGCAAAAACAATCAAAACCGCATCTTTATCGGCAATAAAATTGATGAACTATATCCTCGACCTCAACTACAAAAGAGGCTTTGACAAGCGAAAGCTTGACATCAACCTGTGTGTCGAAAATATGCAGGATATACTTGACAAAATATGCGGAAGCCGGGCAACTATATACTACGAATTGTACAGCGGTCCCCTGAATGTTATTGCAACGGAATTGTACATCGAGGAAATACTGTTTAATCTAACAATCAATTCCAAAGACGCAATCAGTACAGAAGGCATAATAACAATATCAACTGCGGTGGTAAATTATGAAACAGCGCCGACAGTTTCAGTATTCGGAACGGTCAACGCCGGACGTTACTGTTACATCAAGGTAAAAGACACCGGATGCGGTATTGCAAAAAACATAATGTCCTTAATCCATAAACCAACATTCACCACAAAAAAGAACGGCAACGGCATAGGTCTGCACATAGTTTTCACTATTGCAAAAGAACTGTCCGGGTTTGTAACAGTGGAAAGCGCAGAGCAAAAGGGGACAACGATCACGGTATATATCCCTCAAGCTGCTGACGTGGTTGCCCCACCCTGCTCTTGCGCTTAACCAAGGCAAAAAAAGGGCTGCCTTCGGTTTTCCCGAATGCAGCCCAAATCTTAGACTCTAACCGGCATTACAACGCCAAGC
>JARKSE010000086.1 GCA_029974315.1 Paludibacteraceae bacterium
GTTTTCGCGTGGAAGTTTCTCCATCAAATCTAAATATTTGTCTTCATCGATCAAATCACCTTCTACTAATGGTTCTTCATCTAATTCTACCGCAGCACCAGCTTGAATTACCACATATTTTTCATAGTAGATAATTGAATCAAGTTTTTTACTCGGCATTCCCAGGAGGTAACCAATTTTGTTTGGTAATGAACGGAAATACCAGATATGCGCTATTGGTACAACCAGTTGGATGTGTCCTGTACGTTCACGACGTACTTTTTTCTCGGTAACTTCAACACCACAGCGGTCGCAAACGATTCCTTTGTAGCGAATACGTTTATATTTACCGCAGTGACATTCGTAGTCTTTTACGGGTCCAAAAATACGTTCACAGAACAAACCATCACGTTCAGGTTTGTATGTACGATAGTTGATGGTTTCAGGTTTTAACACCTCGCCATAGGACGATTCTAAAATCTCTTCAGGCGATGCAAGCCCGATAGAAATTTTGGTGAAATTATTTTTGATCTTAGTTTCTCTTTTAAAAGCCATATTCTTATTGAAATTTATAAGATGTAAAAAATTTGGTTTAATGTAGAAATAATAAATTTATTCCAAATTAACGCTTAAACCTAAACCTTTCAACTCGTGTAATAATACGTTTAGTGATTCTGGAATGCCAGGTTGTGGCATTGGTTTACCTTTCACAATAGCTTCGTAAGCACGAGCACGTCCCATAACGTCATCTGATTTTATAGTCAAAATTTCCTGTAAAATGTATGACGCACCGAATGCTTCGAGTGCCCAAACTTCCATCTCACCAAAACGTTGACCACCAAATTGAGCTTTACCACCCAATGGTTGTTGTGTAATAAGTGACTAAGGTCCGATAGAACGTGCGTGCATTTTGTCTTCAACCATGTGCCCTAATTTTAAGAAGTAAGTCACACCAACAGTTGCTGGTTGGTCAAAACGTTCACCAGTACCACCATCGTAAAGGTAAGTTTTACCATAACGTGGAACACCGGCTTTATCACACCATTCGTTCAAGTCGTCAAGGTTTGCACCGTCGAAAATAGGTGTCGCAAATTGGACTCCTAACTCTTTACCAGCCCAACCAAGTACAGCTTCGAAAATTTGTCCAAGGTTCATACGAGAAGGTACGCCAAGTGGATTTAATACGATATCCACTGAAGTTCCATCTTCGAGGAAAGGCATATCTTCTTGACGAACAATTTTTGAAACAATACCTTTGTTACCGTGACGACCTGCCATTTTATCCCCAACACGAATTTTACGTTTTTTGGCGATATACACTTTAGCTAATTGAACGATACCTGAAGGCAATTCATCACCAATGGTCACATTGAATTTTTGACGTTTTAGTTTAGAGTCAAATTCTTTGTATTTTTTCAAGTAATTGATTACGATATCTCTAATCATATCGTTTTTATGTGGATCAGTTGTCCATTTGGTTAATTGAACCACGTTGTAATCAATTTCGTTAAGTAGTTTTTGTGTAAATTTTACGCCCTTAGGGATAAGATCTACACCTAAGAAATCTTTAACTCCTTGAGATGTTTTACCGTTAGTGATGGTAATTAATTTTTCGATCAATTGCGATTTTAATACTGCAACTTCTTTGTCGAACTCAGCATCCAATTTGGCTAAGATTTCTTTATCTGTACTACGTGATTTACGATTACGTTGTGCTTTTGAATAAAGTTCTTTACCTATAACAACACCATTTAATGAAGGTGAAGCTTTCAATGAAGCGTCTTTCACATCACCAGCTTTGTCACCGAAGATAGCACGTAATAATTTTTCTTCAGGCGTTGGATCGGTTTCACCTTTTGGTGTAATTTTACCAATTAAAATGTCGCCAGGTATTACATGTGCACCAATGCGAATGATACCGTTTTCATCTAAATCTTTAGTAGCTTCTTCGCTAACGTTTGGAATATCAGCGGTTAGTTCCTCCATACCGCGTTTGGTTTCACGCACTTCGAGGGTATATTCGCTCACATGAACAGAGGTGTAAATATCTTCGCGTACTACACGTTCATTAATAACGATAGCGTCTTCATAGTTGTAACCTTTCCAAGGCATATAAGCCACTTTTAGGTTACAGCCTAAAGCTAATTCGCCATTTTGCGTAGAATAACCTTCGGTTAAAATTTGGTTTAACGTTACGCGGTCACCTTTTCTTACAAGAGGGCGTAAGTCGATAGTTGTATCTTGGTTAGTTTTTAAGAATTTTGGAAGAGGATATTCTTTCACAGCGTCTTCAAAATTCACAAACTCTTCTTCTTCGCTACGATCGTAACG
>JARKSE010000098.1 GCA_029974315.1 Paludibacteraceae bacterium
GGTGGTAAAAACTCCGAGAAATAAATTACTTTTTTCTTTTGAAATAGATGAAACGAACTCTAATTATTGCCATAAGCACTATTTTATTATTGGTCAGTTGCAAAGATGACAGCTATAAAACCTTTGATGCTAACCCATATACCAATTTTGATGCTCTATGGGAGATACTCGATCAAAAATATTGTTACTTCGAAACCAAAAACATCAATTGGAATGGTGTTAAAACAATCTATCGTGCCCAATTAAAATATGTAAAAACCGCTTTTGATCTGTTCGATGTATACTCCCAAATGCTCGACACTTTGCAGGACGGACACGTTAACCTCTACTCTTCTTTCGATATTTCACGTTGTACAGGTTGGTTTGATAACTATCCAGCCAACTACAACGATAATATCGTGTATGGTAAAAATTATTTAGGTTCTAATTACCGTATTGCAGGAGGTTTTCACTATGAAACTATCAATAATGGAGAAATTGGCTATATACGTTATCGTGATTTTTCGAACGGCTTTACAAGTGCAAATTTCTCGTACATGAATTACTATTTCAAAAATTGTAAAGGCATTATTATCGATGTACGCAATAATGGAGGTGGTCAGCTCGATTATAGTAAAAAATTTGCATCGTGTTTCTTTACAGAAAAAACCATTACAGGATACATGCGGCACAAAACCGGTTTTGGACATGCTGATTTTTCAGATATTCAACCAATGTACGTTGATCCCGCTTTAGCTCCTATCGACTGGAGTGAACGAAAGGTAGTAGTCCTTTGTAACCGTCGCTGTTACAGTGCTACCAATGATTTTATTGTAAAAATGCTACAAGCACCAAACGTTACCGTCATTGGTGGAAAAACAGGCGGAGGTGGAGGTTTACCACTTTCGAGTGAACTTCCTAATGGTTGGATGATTCGTTTTTCAGCGGTACCCATGTACGATCAAAATGGCACAGAAATTGAATTTGGCGTCAATCCTGATATTCAAGTTAATACCACCGAAGAGGACGTTACAACAGGCAAAGATACAATGATTGAATACGCCATCACCCTATTAAAAAACAGTTGAGTATGAATTTCAGAATAGTCATATCCTTACCTAATCACCAATCGATAAATTACAAGCAACGAATACTGTTGTTAGGCTCCTGTTTTAGCGAAAACATCGGCCAAAAGTTAATTGAATATCATCTACCATGTTTGAGCAATCCGTTTGGCATTCTTTACAACCCATCATCAATAGCACAAGCCTTACAACGATTAATGGTTCAACAACCATTTAGCGAAGAAGAACTGTTTGAACACCATGGGTTATATCATAGTTGGGCACATCACGGAAGTTTTTCCACGAGTTCAAGACAAGACACATTGACAAAAATAAATGAACGTTACCACGCAGCAACCAAATATTTGTCTCAAAGTGATGTGCTGTTAATTACATTCGGTTCATCATGGATATATGAACATCGCGGAACTGTAGTTGCAAATTGCCACAAAGTTGCCGAAACAGAATTCTTGAGACTACGCTTATCGGTAGAAGAAATTGTGAAAATGTATGCGGAGCTAATAACACAATTAACCATAAAAAATCCCAAATTGCGTGTAATTTTGTCAGTTAGTCCCATACGTTACATGCGCCACGGAGCAAACGAAAACCAAACTAGCAAAGCGATCTTGTTGCTCGCCGTAGAACAACTCACTGCACAATTTGAAAATGTTACCTACTTCCCTGCCTACGAAATTGTATTAGATGAATTACGCGACTACCGTTTTTTTGCCGACGATATGATTCATCCATCCCAAGTCGCAATAGCTTATATTTGGGAACGATTTGTCGACATGTTTTTCGACCAAGAGACACAAGAACTACTACCTGAAATCAAAAAAATCAACAAACTCATAGATCACAAACCGCTACACACAGATAGCACAGAACACCAAAACTTCATAACACATAAAGAGCTAGTTTTAAAAGAGTTTACAAAACGATATCCAACTTTGATTTTTTAAAAAAAATACCAGAAATTTAAAAGCACACCTAAACTGCACCTTTTTTGATACAATACTTTGACACACGGAAAAAAATCGTTATTTTTGAACCCATAAAAACTCATAATACTCATGGTTTATAAATTTTTACTTTTATCGGACGAAGTGGATAACTTTAGCCGTGCAATTGAGATTAATTCAGACTCGACTTTTTTTCAATTTCACAACGCCATTTTAGAATCAGTTGGCTACAACAAAGATCAAATTACCTCATTTTTCATCTGTAGTGAGAATTGGGAAAAACACGAAGAAATCACACTCATAGCTATGGACACAGGCTCAGAATATGATAATTTCGTCATGGATTCCACTCATTTAGACGAGTTTATAGAAGATGAAGGTCAGCGTTTATTATATGTGTTCGATAATTTAACGGAACGTGCATTTTTTATTGAACTCAAAGAGATAATTCCAAGCAAACGATTATCAGAGCCCGTATGTACTTTCAGCAAAGGTAAAGCACCCGTACAACTCCTTGATATTGATGATTTTGCTGTAAATCAAAAAATTGACTTCGATACCGAGTTTTATGGCGACGAAGAATTTGACTTAGACGAACTTGGCGAAGATAGTTTCGGCGATGTCAATTTTGACGAAAACGGTCGAGAAATTTAAGTTTAATTATCATACAAATGCTCGATTTATCGGGCATTTGTTTTCTAAATCGTTAACGAACGAGTTTAAATACGCATCTTTTGAATACACTTTTTGTTATTGTAGGCCCTACAGGAGTTGGCAAAACCGACATCAGTCTTCAACTTGCCAAGTTGTTGGGTTGTGCCATTTTTTCATGCGACTCGCGCCAAATGTTTCGCGAGCTGAAAATAGGTACAGCTGCGCCTTCGGAAAAGCAATTACAAGAAGTTCCGCATTTTTTTATCGGTAACAAATCGATTTTTGAGACATATAGTGCCGGACAATTCGAACTTGATGCCATTCCCATGATTGAATCAGAGTTGAAACGTACAAAAAACACGTTGCTCGTAGGCGGTTCTATGCTTTACGTGGACGCCATTTGTAAAGGCATCGACGACATTCCAACCATCGATCCGCAAGTGCGACAAGGTGTGCTCGAATTTTACAAAAAAGAAGGCATTGAAGGTGTACGCAGGAAGTTAAAATTGCTAGATCCTTTACATTATGATGAGGTTGATTTGAAGAATGTAAAACGAATGCTGCATGCTCTGGAAGTGTGCATTATGACTGGACAACCATTTTCAAATTTACGCACACAATCTACAAAAAAACGATCATTTAATATCGTAAAAATTGGGTTAGTACGTCCACGCGAAGAGCTATACAATCGTATCAATCAACGTGTTTTACAGATGATGGAAGACGGATTAGAAGATGAAGCCCGTCAATTTTATCCACATAAAGCGTTAAATTCATTAAACACGGTAGGTTATAAAGAATTTTTTAACTATTTTGACAGAGTTTGGACTAAAGATTTTGCAGTAAATATGATTCAACAAAATTCACGCCGCTATGCAAAAAAACAATTAACTTGGTTCAAACGCGATAAAGAGATACATTGGTTTCATCCACAACAAACAGACGAAATCATAACTTTTGTAAAAGAGCATTTGTAAGCTACTATTATCACTATGTTTCACACCTTTGTAACTGGCATAATTATCGGTTTATTCATATCTGTTCCTGTGGGACCGATAGGGATTTTGTGCATTCAACGCACATTGAACCGAGGACGAATACATGGTATTATTACAGGGTTAGGAGCAACTACTTCCGATTTATTTTATGCCGTTTTAGTCGGATTCAGCATGAGTTTCATCATTGATTTTATTGAAACTCACCAAATGATGATTCAAATTGTAGGTAGTCTTATTATTTTTGGTTTTGGTTTACATATATTCCGTACAAATCCTGTAAGACAACTATCGTCAGTACGCAAACCTTCTAAAGGCACTTATGCTAGCGATTTTTTTTCGGCATTTGGGCTCTGTTTTAGTAACCCGCTCATTATATTTTTACTCATCGGGCTATTTGCTCGTTTTCAGTTTTTTACACCAACTCAAACCCTCTTTGAACACATTGTTGGGCTATTGGCTATTTTGTTAGGTGCTTTTTCGTGGTGGCTTTTATTAACATTGATTGTAGGAAAGCTACGCAATCAATTCAATGTTCGTGGGTTGTGGATTTTAAATAAAATAACAGGTACAATTTTAATGTTGTTAGGCGTTGGTGGAATTGTAATGGCCCTATTAGGTTTTTCATTATAAAACACCGTTCAATCGTCTCCTAAATAGATACGTGATATGAAAAATTTTGGTTTTATAAAAGTAGCTGCTTCTGTTCCCTTAGTAAAGATAGCCAACTGCACGGCTAATGCGCTGGCTGCTGAACAGCAGATAAAACAAGCTAATAAAAAAGGCGTACAGATCGTAGGTTTTCCAGAACTCTCTATGACAGGATATACGTGCGCCGATCTTTTTTACAATCAGCTACTTATAGAACAAGCCGAAAACTCCTTAGCAAAGCTCATCAAAAACACCTCACATCTTGACATTATAGCCATTGTAGGATTACCAATACGCACAGAAAATCAACTCTTTAATTGCGCTGTAATCTTTCAAAAAGGAAAAATTTTAGGCGTAGTACCAAAAAAATATTTACCCAACTCTAATGAATTTTACGAAAAACGCTGGTTTACTTCAGCTTCGAACATAACTACAAACGAATTATTACTGTGCGGACAAAAAGTACCATTTGGTGAACATCTTCTCTTTAAATCTGAAGATGTTACATTCTCTATTGAAATCTGTGAAGATTTATGGGGACCTGTTCCACCAAGCAGTGTTGATGCACTATCCGGTTCACACATCATATTCAACTTATCAGCGTCCAATGAATTGGTAGGAAAAAATAGCTATCTCCACGATTTAATAAAACAACAATCAGCGCGTTGTTTAGCGGGTTATGTTTATGCCTCTGCTGGATTTGGCGAATCAAGCACTGACCTACTATTTGCAGGCAATGCTATAATCGCTGAAAATGGGGTGATTTTAGCTAAAAACGAACGCTTTTCACTACAAGAGCAACTTATTATAAGTGAAATAGACGTAGAACGTTTACAACACGATCGGCTTAAAAACAGTGCCTTTACTCGAGGTTTAGCCCAAACTGAAGTAATTACTGATGTCACTTCGATTCCTTTTGAACTGCCACAAAACACCTTGGATTTAACACGTTTTATTTACGCTACACCATTTATACCAACTGATGAACGTATGTCGGAATCGTGTGAAGAAATTCTCAATATACAAGTTAATGCATTAGCAACCAGACTACATCATACAAAAATCACAAATATGGTGTTAGGAATTTCGGGTGGATTAGACTCTACGCTTGCGCTCTTGGTTTGTGCTCGCACGTGCGACAAACTTGGTCTGCCACGTAAAAACATCATCGGAATTACAATGCCAGGATTTGGAACCACGGACAGAACTTATCACAATGCAAAACAATTAATGAGCAGTTTAGGTGCTACGTTACGCGAGATCAGTATAAAAGAAGCTTGTGATCAACATTTCAAAGATATAGAACACGATCCCACGCTACACAATGCCACCTACGAGAACACTCAAGCCCGCGAACGTACACAAATTTTGATGGACGTGGCTAATCAATGTAACGGTTTAGTTATTGGCACTGGAGACTTATCAGAACTTGCACTTGGCTGGACAACCTACAATGGCGATCACATGAGTATGTATGCAGTAAACAGCAGTATTCCAAAAACATTAGTGCGTTATTTAGTGCATTATGCAGCGCACAACGAAACTAACAAACAGACGCAAGCTACACTACTCGACATTCTCGATACACCAGTAAGTCCAGAATTATTACCAGCTGATCAAAATGGTATGATTTCTCAAAAAACAGAAGATTTAGTAGGCCCCTATGAACTGCACGATTTTTTTCTCTACTATATGCTTCGTTACGGTTTTGCACCAACTAAAATTTTCTATTTAGCGACTAAAGCATTTATCCAAACGTATGATGAGACAACAATCAAAAAATGGCTAAAAGTTTTTTTTAAACGCTTTGTTACACAACAATTCAAGCGTTCTTGTATGCCCGATGGACCCAAAGTGGGCAATATAAACCTATCACCACGCGGTGATTGGCGTATGCCTAGCGACGCATCACCAGAACTTTGGCTAAACAGCTTAAACTAATAAAAAAGGACTCAAATTTGAGTCCTTTTTTATTAGTTTGTGTGATTACGTGGATGTTTATCCAATACTTCTGTACGCAGAAAATCCATATCAATATGCGTATAAATTTCAGTTGTTAAAATACTTTCGTGCCCCAGCATTTGCTGAATTGCACGCAAGTTGGCACCACCTTCGAGCAGATGTGTAGCAAACGAATGGCGGAATGTATGTGGACTAATCGTTTTAGTAATACTAGCTGCAGCTGCCAACTGTTTGACGATAACAAAAATCATCTCACGTGTTAATTTTGTACCACGGCGATTTAGGAAGACAAAATCCTCATTCCCTTTTTGAACGGTAAGCAAATTGCGATCACGCAACCAGAACTGAATTGCACGTTTTGATGGCTCTGACAATGGCACTAATCGTTGTTTACTACCCTTACCCTCGACCTTCATAAAACTTTTTTCGCTACACATATTCGAAAGCTTCAAATTAACCAATTCTGACACACGCAAACCTGAACCATAAAGCGTTTCTATTATCGCCATATTGCGATGACCTTCTGGTTTCGATAAGTCTACAGCTTGCACAATCGCTTCTATTTCTTCTACCGAAAGCACTTCGGGTAAGTATAAAGGCAATTGAGGTTGCTCCAACAACTCAGTGGGATCAACATTCAACTCATCATTGTAGAGTAAAAAACGGTAAAACGAGCGAATACCAGACACCACACGCGCTTGTGAACGTGCCTGCAAACCTAGATTATTTAATTCCAATAAAAATTGTTGAAAATCGGACAAAGAGGCTTCTAAAAAATCGAGTTTTCGAGCATCAAAAAAATCGAACAGCAAACTCAAATCGCGCATATACGCTTCAATAGTATTTTCCGATAACGATTTTTCGAGTCGTAAATAGGCACGATAACGTTTTACTACTGGTATGTGTGCAATGCCATCGACCATAACAAGATTAATTTACACGAAAACGATCAACGCCATCATTTAAAAAATCCACCACTTGATGAGCTGCTGCTAAACCTGCATTGACATTAGCTTCAGCAGTTTCTGCCCCCATTTTTTTTGCAGTAGCAAATACACGTTCACCGAATTTTTCTTTTAACACGTCCAATGAATCTGGTGCAATATCAGATACATATTTAAAATCTGGTCGTTCCTCCATCACACGCATCAAATCGTCTTCATCAATAATCTCTTTACGAGCCGTATTAACCAAACAAGCTCCTTCGGGCATAAGGCTTAAAAGATCGTAATTGACTGATTTTTTAGTTTTTTCATTAGCTGGAATGTGTAGTGATAAATAGTTGGAACGACGATATAACTCCTTCAAATCAGTAATCGGTGTAATACCTTCGGAAATCATTTTGTCAGCAGGTACAAATGGGTCAAAAGCTAACACTTCCATGCCAAATCCTTTAGCCAAGTGAGCTACCACACAACCCACATGTCCATACGCCTGGATTCCAAGCGTTTTTCCTTTCAATTCAGTGCCTGTACCTTGTTGAAAATTGTTACGCACCATAAACAGCATCATGCCCAATGCCAATTCTGCTACAGCATTTGAATTTTGCCCGGGTGTATTCATTGCTACAATACCTTTAGCGGAACAAGCTGCCAAATCTAAATTATCGTAACCAGCACCTGCACGTACAACTACCTTTAAATGCGAAGCGTGATCAATAACTTCTGCTGTCACTTTATCAGAGCGTACAATTAAACCATCAGCATCTGCCACGGCTTCGTATAACTGCGACACATCTGTATATGCTTCCAACAAGGCCAACTCGCCATGCGCTTCTTCTACAATTTGACGAATACCGTCGATAGCTATTTTAGCAAAAGGTTTTTCTGTTGCAACTAAAATCTTCATCTCGTCTTCTATTAATCACGTTTATAATGTACATATTGAGGAGCAGTGGGTCGGTAAGTTTCATCATCCCACAAAGTACTGGTTATCATCAAATCAGCACTGTAACGATTACAAGCAATTGGCACATTGTGAATTCTACATTGGCGCAAAAGCATCTGAATATCAGCCTCATGTGGTTGAGGATTTAAGTCGTCAATCAAAAAGACAGCCAAATCAATCTCTTTACGAACTACCATAGCAGCAATTTCAGCATCACCACCATAAGGACCTGAATTCATACGTTTGATATCTGCTTCTACGCCTTTTTCCGTAAAAGCTTTTTCTATCAAACTACCTGTAGTTCCTGTACAAACTATTTTATGCTGAGCTAAAAAGTCGGCATTAAAAACTGCCCACTCCACCATATCAGCTTTTCGTTGGTCATGTGCTACCAACGCTATGGTTAATTTCCTTTCCATAATCTTCTAAAATATATAAATAATTCAATTAGTTTTTATTTTTTCTGTCACGCTCCCACTGGCGATAAGCCCGGTGATAACGTTGTGTGTTTTTATTATGCTCTGCCAATGTTGTAGCAAAACTGTGTTCGCCGTTAAGTGTCTCTTTAGCACACATGTAGATATAATTGCTTTTCGTATGATTAAGTACTGCGTCAATGCCTGCAATACTCGCCATGCGAATAGGTCCTGGTGGCAAACCACGATATTTATATGTGTTGTAAGGCGAATTTATACGTGTGTGTTCAGTCAATATACGTGTCAACGTAAAATCACCTAATGCAAATTTCACCGTAGGACACGCTTGCAAAGGCATTCCTTTACGTATACGATTAAGATACAA
>JARKSE010000068.1 GCA_029974315.1 Paludibacteraceae bacterium
TTATCAAAAATCTAATGGCTGCGGAGCAGACAAAGAGGGAGGGAAAATTTTTAATACTTTTTTCTATCCTGAACTTCAATCGAAGCACGTCCGCCCGCTTGCTACTAACGTTTTGCGGCTTTGTGTCAGGCTGCGAAGCGTGGGCTTGTGTGTCGGAAAGCCATTTTGCCAAACCCGTGTTATAAGCTGGCTGCGGATTATTAACGAAAAACTCAATACGAAGCACTAAACAAAAGAATTAAAAAAAGAAGCGATGGAAATAAATAAAATATACAACGAAAATTGCCTTGAAACAATGGCTAAAATGCCTGATAATTTCATTGACTTAACGGTTACTTCACCGCCTTACGATGGATTAAGAACCTACAATGGATATTCATTTCCGTTTGAAGATATAGCAAAGGAACTTTACAGAATTACAAAACAAGGCGGTGTAGTTGTATGGGTTGTGGGTGATGCAACTATTAATGGAAGCGAAAGTGGAACAAGTTTTAGACAGGCTTTATACTTTAAAGAAATTGGATTTAACCTGCACGATACAATGATTTATGCAAAGGAAAACCCAATACCATTAACGCATAATAGATACGAACAGTCTTTTGAATATATGTTTGTGTTAAGTAAAGGAAAGCCAAAAACATTTAATCCTTTAAAAGATAAATGTGTAACAAATGGAAGTTACAACCATAGAAGAAATACAGGCAGAGTTGCAGAAGCAGCAACAAGAAATAGAGATGAAAAAACCTATGTAAAAGCTGATAAGTTTAGAATAAATATGTGGTATTACACTGTTGGAAATAATGAAGATACAACAAAGCATCCTGCACCATTTCCTGAACAATTAGCAGCAGACCATATTTATAGCTGGAGCAATGAAGGAGATTTGGTTTATGATTGCTTTGGAGGAAGTGGCACAACGGCTAAAATGGCACACAAACTAAAACGAAATTGGATATTGTCAGAAATAAGCAGCGAATATGTCCAAATTTCAGAAAAACGAATTGCCCCTTACTTGGCACAAACTTCATTGTTTTGATGTCTGGTAGCATGGCACATAACGTTTTGCGGCTTTGTGTCTGTTTGCCCCTTGCACAAAGTTTCAATTTACGACAAATGTTGATGGGGCAAATAGCACAAAACCGCTGTTAGCTGCTGCTGCGGTGAATTTAGTAGAAACTTAAATTGAAAACGAAATGAAAAAATATAACATTATTTACGCAGACCCACCTTGGAGCTACGATAACAAAAGC
>JARKSE010000104.1 GCA_029974315.1 Paludibacteraceae bacterium
TAAAAAAGTGTTTCATGTTGACCAAAACATTGCTGCAGCAGGAGCTTCAGCAAGTGAAGTGTTAGAAAATATTCCATCGGTACAAGTAGATAATGACGGTAATATTTCACTAAGAAATAACAGCAATGTTGAAATTTGGATCAACGGAAAGCCGGCGGGATTAGATAGCGAAAATCGTGCACAAATCTTGGAACAACTACCCGCAGGAACTATTGAAGTTGTTGAAGTTATTACCAATCCTTCGGCTAAATTTAGCCCGGAAGGTACAGCAGGTATTATCAACTTGGTGCTGAAAAAAGACCGTAAAGGTGGTTATCTTGGCAGCATTGCTGCAGGTGCTACTTACCAAATGAAAGGGAAAGTAACTGGTGACGCAAGTGCCAATTTTGTCTACAATAATTCTAAATTTGATTTCTATGCTAGTCTTGGTTTCCGTCAGCGCGATATGGTGGGAACTGGTATAACCGATCGTTACTCATTCAAACCAAATACAAACTGGGGCGACACACTTTCGTTTATGCATCAAGATAACACAATGAATCGAAGTTCGTGGGGCATATTCGGACGTACAGGTTTAAACTGGCATATTAACCCTAAAAATACAGTTGGTATTTCTGGAATGATCAACACGCAAGATAACGACAACTACGCTGGAATCAACTACGATGTTATACGCTTTACCACTCTAGATACAGCACGCTATACACATATCACCAATTCAGATGCCTTGCGTTTATCGTATAACCTTACACTGGATTACCGCTATGAAATTGACGACAAAGGGTCTGAATTTCGCTCTGCTATTACCTATAGTGGCAATCAACGCGATCAAAACTCAGATTACGATCAAACCGTAGAATACGGAAAAGCTTCAGCTTATACCCAAAAACAGTACAGCGGTTACGACAATAAAACTGCTAATGCCAAAGCTGATTATGTTCAAAAATTTAGTGATAATATGAAATTAGAAACGGGGGTGTCTGTGAAGTGGCAAAACCGTTTTTCAAACGCTAAAACATGGGACTATCCTACTCCTACTGACACGTTACTTACAGCTTACAACGATTTTGAATACAAAGAGTGGATTAGCGCAGCTTATGCTACCTATGGAGCTAAAATTGGAAAATTTAGTTTTCAAGGTGGTTTGCGTGGAGAACACACATATACCGTTGTTAGTACCCGCGATGCAGAAACAGACAACTATTTAACTACCACAAAAAGTTATTTACAACTTTTCCCAACCGCTTATTTATCTTATGCTTTACCTCAAGGTAACGAGCTACAATTAAATTATACACGCCGTGTTAATCGCCCACGAGGACGTGAGTTAAGCGCATATCGCAACGTGTCAGACTCTACAAATATCTCGTACGGTAATCCACGATTGAATCCTGAATTTGCTAACGCCCTTGAGTTTAACTACATCAAAAACTGGGATGAACATGTACTTTCCGCATCAATCTACTACCGCTATACAACTGACGTAATACAACGCATTCGCTTCGAATCACCGTTGAATAGCGATATTATGGAAACCACTTATGAAAACATTACTAACGCACAATCAGTTGGTGTTGAAGTTGTAGGAAAAAATCACATTGGTAAATGGCTAAATTTAACCACTACGTTAAATACCCATTATGAACAGATGAGTCCAATTATTTACAATAATGTTGTACTTCAAGATAAAAGTGAAGGCTTTTCATGGAACGCACGCTTAATTGCAAACTTCTTAATGACCAAAACTTTCTCAGGACAATTGACAGGGGCATACTTCTCACCACACGTCATAGCACAAGGTAAAACCAAATCATTTTATATGATTGATTTAGGATTGAAAAAATCATTCTTGAACAAAGCTCTTAACCTTAGTTTCACAGTTCGCGACGTACTTAATTCACGTGGCTGGAGAAATCTCACTTGGGGCGATACATTCTATCAAGATTTTGAACGTGCACCAAACGGACCACGCTTTTCGCTCACAGCCACTTACAACTTTGGTAATATGAAAGATAAAAAGAAATCTAAATTGAAACCTGAAAATGGAAATAATAGCAATTTAGACGGTAGTGAAGAGTTTATGGACTAAATGAATTAAGCAAAACAAATCATAAAAAAACATCGTAAGAATTCTTACGATGTTTTTTTATGAAACTATGTGATATCTATTAACGGTTTACAATAACTTTTTGAATAGCTGTTTTTGAAGCAGCTTCTACTTTCAAGAGATATATACCATTACTCAAATTAGTGACAGAAATTTGGTTACCTCTATCAATAGAACCTGATTGAAGCATTTTACCAGATAAATCAACTATTTGATAACTCATTTGATCAACAACTTCAGCATTAACGACTAAATAATCAACTGCTGGATTTGGTGATACTGATAACCATTGCACTTCAACTTGGTCAATTGGTGTTGAGCTTTTATACCAAACTTGTCCTTTTTTAGTACCCCAAATATATTCTGCCAATTCTGGATGATCTATAAAAGGATTACGGTTTTGCTGTCTTGTATAAACTGCATCATTACGATTAATCTCTTTCTGTGAAACAGGATCTTGACGATGCCATTTTAAAAATAGAGCAACAGAGTAAGAAGTTAAACCTGAAACAGAACCAAAAGAATTTTCCCAACTCGTACACTTGTCAGCATAACGCGTAGCCATATAAAAATAGGTGCGTGCAAAATCACCCTTATATTCATCTACAGGTTCAAATACCGTAGAAGAATATCCAGGAAAAGTGCTTTTCCCTAATCTCCCTAATGCTTGACTACTAAGAGTTTTCCCGCTAGCACATTCGCCAAACTGGTAATTACTACGTTGATTATTTACTTTACCATCCGTAGGATACAC
>JARKSE010000109.1 GCA_029974315.1 Paludibacteraceae bacterium
TGCTGCTAAAATTTTCTCTTTAATTCCTCCAACAGGCAACAATTTGCCACGTAATGTAATTTCGCCCGTCATAGCCAAATTTTTACGCACTTTACGCTTAGTAAAAGCCGATGCTAACGCCGTAAGCATAGTAATTCCTGCTGACGGACCATCTTTGGGAATAGCACCTTCTGGCACATGAATATGTACATTGTAATCCTCGAACATGGCATCATCAATTCCAAATAAATCGGCGTGTGCTTTGAGGTATTCAAGTGCCAACATAGCCGATTCTTTCATCACATCGCCCAAATTACCGGTGAGAGTCAATTTACCACCCTTTCCTTTGCTCAGGCTCGACTCAATATACAAAATTTCGCCACCAACGCTAGTCCAAGCCAAGCCTGTGACCACACCATAATAATCATTGCCTTGATAAAAATCGTGCATATAACGTGGCGCTCCTAAATACGCCTTTAAATCTTCGATGGTTAAAGCTGGTTCAAACACTTCGTCAGAAGCAATTTTACGCGCCACTTTACGCATTAGTTTAGCAATCACACGATCCAACTCACGCACACCAGATTCGCGTGTATAATTATCCACCAAATGACGAACTAATGATTTAGAGAATTTAATACGTGACTTGTCGATACCATGGGCAGCTAATTGTTTTGGAATCAAATGGCGCATGGCAATTTCCACTTTTTCTTCAGCAATATAACCAGTTACTTCGATGAGCTCCATACGGTCGAGCAATGGTTGCGAAACGGAACTTAACGTATTAGCAGTGGCAATAAACAACACTTTTGATAAATCGTAATCTACATCCAAAAAATTATCATGAAAAGCATTATTTTGTTCAGGGTCAAGTACTTCAAGTAATGCCGAAGCTGGATCGCCTTTAAAATCAGAACTCACTTTATCTATTTCATCCAAAACAAACACCGGATTTGACGAGCCCGCTTTATTCAAATTTTGAATGATACGTCCAGGCATAGCACCAATATAGGTACGACGATGGCCACGAATTTCGGACTCATCGTGCAAACCGCCAAGCGACATACGAATATATTTTCGTCCAAGTGTTTCAGCTATTGATTTACCAAGCGATGTTTTACCCACACCCGGAGGTCCATACAGGCAAATAATTGGCGCTTTCAAATCACCTTTTAGTTTAAGTACAGCCAAATGTTCAATAATCCGTTCTTTTACCTTATCCAAACCAAAATGGTCGCGATCGAGCACTTTTTGTGCTTTTTTCAAATCAAAATTATCTTTGGTGTACTCGTTCCAAGGTAAATTAACTAAGGTTTCTACATAATTCAGTTGAACTGAATAATCGGGTGCATGTGGATGTGTGCGCTCTAATTTTGCC
>JARKSE010000175.1 GCA_029974315.1 Paludibacteraceae bacterium
CGACAAGATGATGTTGTGCCTGCTGTTCCTTCGAGTATTATAAAATTGGGCATTGGTGGAGAGATAAAAATAATTCGACCATAAAGATATGATTTCTCGTAAAAATATTGTCAATTATATTGTTTTTGATTGGATAGCAGCCATGATTGTTTGGTTGCTATTTTATGTGTTTCGTCGTGTGGTAAATGATATGGCGTTATTTGGTGATATGCCAATTTTTTCGCCATCATTTAATTTTTACCTAAGCATGGCTCTATATCCCGTGATGGCTTTAGCGGTGCACTATCTGTCTGGATTTTATAATCGTTCACGTAGTCGTTCACGCTTGTTGGAATTACTTACAACATTAATAACTGCTGTATTTATTTCGCTTTTGGCTTACTTCTCGGTGATGATTGATGATGTGGTAACTTCATATACATTTTACTACAAATCATTTCTTGTACTGTTGGTTTTACAATTTAGTGTTACCTATCTGTTCCGATTAATTTTGACGAGCCGTAGTTATACCCATTTGCGTAATGGCAAAACAATTATTCCCGTTTTGGTCATAGGTGCGGGGCGCATGGCTCAAAAAGTAACTTATGATTTGGAACACAAACTGCGCAAATATGGACGTTCAATTGTGGGTTATGTGAAAATGGATGATGAAGAGGTTACAAATGATTTTTTAGTGCTTGGCTCGATGACTCAGTTGGATGAAATTATGCAGCGCCAACCTATTCATTCAGTCATTATTGCAGCCGATACGTTGGAAGAGCCTGATCTCTATGCTATTATTAATCGTTTGATGAAATACGATGTGGATATTCAGTTTCCACCTCGTTCATTTGAAATTTTGACTGGTCGTGTTCGTTTACACGATATCGATTCTACGCCTGTTGTTACATTAACTCAGCCGTCCATGGCAGCTTGGCAACAATCCGTTAAACGCGTGTTTGATATTTTGATGAGCCTTTTTGCGTTAGTTTTATTTTTTCCCATCATGGTGTATGTGGCTGTACGCGTTAAACGAGATTCGTCTGGCCCCATTTTTTATAAACAAGAGCGTATAGGTAAAGATGGTCGTCCTTTTTATATGTACAAATTCAGAACCATGTATGTAGGTGCTGAGCAAAATGGACCACAACTATCGTCGCAACACGATGAGCGTATTACGCCTTTTGGGGCTATCATGCGTAAGTATCGACTCGATGAACTCCCTCAGTTTTGGAATATTTTGAAGGGTGATATGTCGGTGGTGGGACCACGTCCAGAACGACGTTATTTTATCAATCAGATAGAAGAAAAGGCTCCTTATTACTGTTTAATTTACAAAATTCAACCGGGTTTACTCTCTTGGGGACCTATTAAAATTGGTTATTCCGATACGGTTGAAAAGATGGTTGAACGGCTTAACTATGATATTATTTACATGGATAATATGACCCTACTCAACGATTTAAAGATTATGATTTATAGTCTTGAAGTCATCATAAAAGGGCGTGGTATGTAACGCTGTTTTTATTTTTCCCTTAATCTATTTGGCATAACAATTGACTTAATTAGTTACTATTTAACTTTTTTGAGGTTAAATGATTTATTTTGAGTGAGTTTTAATATTAATACTTGCTAGGCTAGATAATATCATGGCTGTTAATTTGTCAGTAAAGTGTTATTTTGTCAGATGCAAAGATCAAAATTTATATGAAAGTAATGTTTGACAATATGTTTGGAGAAGAAACGGGTGATGTTCAAAGTGATTTCATCCCGTTGATGTCCGATGAAGATAGTACCCCTTTGGCTTGTCAATCGGGCGATGTGATGCCTGTGTTGCCATTGCGTAACATGGTATTGTATCCTCAGGTGGTGATGCCGGTGTCCGTTGGTCGCAAAAAATCGCTAAAATTGATTCGCGAAGTTTACAATAATAGCGGTGAGCTTTTTGTGACGACACAACGTGACGCACGTGTAGAAGAGCCAACTTTAAATGATTTATATCCTATTGGTACGATTGCTCGTATTATTCGTATTTTGGAAATGCCCGATGGCTCGACTACGGTGATTTTGCAAGGAAAACAGCGTGCCAAAGTAGTAGAAGTTACTGCGCTTGATCCTTATATGATGGCAAGC
>JARKSE010000181.1 GCA_029974315.1 Paludibacteraceae bacterium
GGCGTAATTGTCTGTTGCTTTGGCATCTGCTACATTTGTACCGTCGTAACCGTAAACATAATAATAAGAGCCTGCTGCATCTTCAGAACCATCGGCAACCATGTTTACACTAGGCAAGTAGGCAAGGTTTTCTGCCATCCATACCTGGTTGCCAATGGTTACAGTTTTATATGTGTTGCCATCGCGAGTGTCGGTAAAACTTCCACTGGTTGGGTTTGATATTGCAGGATTATAAAATATTACACTGTCAACCTCTGTATTTACATTGTACTGCCCTACTATAGCACCTGCTTTCATTATATACATGGTATCGTTTTGTGCATTAACAGTTGAAAGTGAAAAGATAAAAGTTACAAGTGCTGCAAAGGCTGATTTTTTGATTGTATTTAATGTGTTCATTATTAGGTCTCCTTTTTTTATTTTTTAATGATTTTTACTGTTTTTATTTCACTCGCATTGCTATACCTGCAGATGTAAACGCCTTGTGGTAAGTGGCTAAGGTTGATGGTTGCAATGCCTGTACCTTTCGTTTTTTGCTTATGCTTCAGCCTCCCGTCGAGCGACAGGATACTTACCGTGCCATTGCCTGTTGCGTCTGTTAAATCAATGTTCAGTTCATCGGCTACCGGATTGGGGTATGCAATCAGGTTGGCATAGCCCGGACGCATTGGCTGTTCGCCTATACCTGTTATATCGGTAAAAATCAAATACCGTAACTCGTTCAGGGCATATCCCCCTGTGGAATTGTCGGTTTTGTAAATTGTTGCATCTCCCCCCGAAAATGTCATTTTTCGTATGCTGTTCAGAGGGTAAGCGGTTTGTGTGCCGTTACTTTCTTTTACATACATCGTTTGTGCCTGTATACTTGACAGTCCAAGTCCTAACAAGAGTACAGCACTTAATTTTAACTTTTTGTGTCGCATTTCTGACCTCCTTTTTAATTGTGAATATTCTTTTTTATTTATCTGTTTCTGTCTGTTGCATGGTTTTCTCCACTGAATTCTAACGTTTCGCGGCTTTGCGTAGTGGCGGATTTTTATCACAAAAGTTAAATCGAAGAACTGCACTTGAACCTACCACAAAACTGTCATACGAAGCACTGAACCCGCCATTACGCCAAACCGCTGTTACCAGCCGTTATTCTTGTTCTGTCGTCACAGCTTCTTTAATTTCCATTGTGTCCATTTCGTCAAATGTCAGTCCGTTTAATTTTGTTTTTAAGTCAGTTAAAATGTTGTTTACTCTACTTTCTATAAACTGGTCAATTGCATTGTCGGGCAATGTTCCATTTCTTGCCCAATCTAAAATGTCGCTTGAAAGTAAGTGTGAAGGCATTATTGCTTCAAATTCCGGTTTGTCATAGTCCTTCATATACTCAAGTGGATTTCTGTTTGTAATGTCAAGGTTTGTTATCTGAGTTAGATAAGCAATGTTCATCAAACTGTCGCTTGTAATTTTGTTTTTATGCTGATTATTCAGCACATACTCTGAATTGGTCGGAAAAATGTGGTGCAAGTTTGGTTTGTCTGTCGAGAAGAAGAAGTTTTGAACTAATACTTCTCTGTCGCAATGTTCCCAATCTTTTGGTTGAGCACTTGAATATAAAGCCAAAACTGCTCTACTCATTCGCCCTTTTGAGCTGTAAGTTGCTGTGCGAAGTTTTTGCTTGTCAATTAAGAACCTGTCAAACACAACTGGCTCGTTAGCTTTTCCTTTATTCAAAAACTCAATGTGTTGTCCTAATTGAGTTGTATTGCTTAACAAGTCATCATTGTGAAAGCTGTTAAACCAGAAATACTTTTTGAGTAAGTCATAGTCAGGCGAACTGTTTTTATAAAAGTATGCGGTAATCGTGAAATAAAAATAGCGGAAGGGAATTAGGTAAGGAGTTTTTATGTGTAAATGATTTTCAAAAAAGTCGAATGTTTTAAGCATTGCCTTTTTTGTTTCTTCCCAAACCGCCAATATATGTTCAGTTTTAATTTCGTTTAGGTAACGGTCTGTAATATTTCTAACTCCGCTATTTGGAATATTATGATTGATAATGACTGCTAAAATTTGCAGATAATCAAGGTCGCTAATTTTTAAAAACTCGCTGTTGTTGTGACTTCTAAAATCATCAATCAAGTCACGAAGATAAAATCCATTGTCGGCTGTTGTGGTTGCTGTCTGTTGTGTTGCAGGTTTGAATGTTTTTGCAACTACAATGTCAAAAATATTAAGTGGTTTACCTGCTTGATTTATTCTTTCAAATATTTGGCAAACTTCTGAAACTTGAATGCCTTTAACTTCAATAAATGAAATACGATAGTTGTCAAGAACGCCCTTAATTTTTGAAAGTTCTGCTAAAATTGGGTGGTTAAAATCTTTGTTAACTGTATCGCTGTTAAATACACTTGTTTGAACAGTTGTGAAGTTGTTTTTAATGTCAATCAATTTCACAATCAAACCTTCGTCAAATCTTTTCTTCTTACCAATGTTCGGTCTAATTTCTCCGTTACGGTCGTCAATTTCTGTCCAGAACAAAAATCGGTTACGGTAGCTTTCATCATCTGTGTCGCTGTCAATGGGAACAGTTAGGTCAACATAAAGCAATGGATTAAATCCTGGTCGTCCTTCAATGCTACCACCATATAAAGAAGTAAGAAGCGAAGTCGTTCTTTGCTGTCCGTCAAGTATATATTGATATTCTGTCCGACTAAAGTTTGTGTCCGTTATTTGGTGTCCACCTATTTGTCTATGGTTTTGAAGTTTTAAATCTGTTTTCCAAATCAGGATACTGCCCAAAGGATAAAACTTGTAAATACTGTCCCAAAGTTTTTTTACGTTTTCTTGTTCCCAAACTACGTCACGCTGAAATGTCGGGATTTGATAATTCTTTGCTATCAACTCGTCAAGGTAAGTTGTTAGTCCTTTGTTTGTCGGAAATATCCTGTCTGTATAATTCATATTTTCTGTTTTTCGTTTTTAGCTGTGTCGTCTTTTATAATGGCTGGTAACGTTTTCGGGCTTTGCGTTCGGGCGGGTTTCGGAGCACAAAACTGTCAACCAGCACTACACTTGAATAGAAGCACAAAGCTCCAAGTTTGCACGTCACCCCGCCTGACGCAAAACCCGTGTTATATGCCGCTATTCTTTCCATTTTGTTAGTTTTTGTCTGTCTAAATAATTGTCAATTTTGTATTCAAATGCCCTTATTATTTTGTCGTTTTCAATGTTAAAAAACAGAACGCCAAAGTCATTAAGTTTGACACACGGAATTTGCCTGTCCTTATTCTCGTATTGAAAAATCTCTGTCCATAAACCCATCATACTTTTACGTTCAAAATAAACGCTGTCAATAAACGCTTTTTTTGTCCTGCCGAAATAACGGCTAATGCAAACAAAGTCGTCTGAAATAATATTATACAATCTTTCAAATTCTTTCACATTACAACAGTCAACAAAAATCTTCATCAATTCAATTGTCTGTTCGTCATTTATTGAGTATTTGTAGTTTTTGTGATTTACGATTTTGTCAAGAGTTTCATATTGTTGCCTAACTGCTGTATCTGTCGGGTTAATATCTAACGCCATTTTGTAATACTTCAATGCTACTTCGTCTGCATTGTCGTTTGAAAAGCTTAGATTTTTCTCTGCTATCTCTATGTAT
>JARKSE010000184.1 GCA_029974315.1 Paludibacteraceae bacterium
ACGCTCAATTTGACGGGACAAGCTTCTAAAAAGACTTACTTCAACGAAAATGTAACCGATATGGAGGAGGTTTGGAACTACTCTACAAATAAGAATAATACGGCACAAGCTCCTTGGTTAATCCTTTCCGATGTTGTGTCGCGCGATATGGCATTACTCAACAATAAATTGTATGTACTAAATGCTAAAGCGTGGAACACGACTCCTGAAATTGTTATAGTAAATGCTAAAACAGGTGCGAAAATTGGCAACTTGAACGTTACAGGTATCGCAGGTGGCGAATCGGTATTGGGTTCTGTTAAAGCTTTGGGTGGTAAAATCATTGCGAGCAATGGTGCGAGAACACCTAACGATGCATTGAAAGTTTACAAATGGGATAGTGACGCTGCAGCTCCTGCCGTATGGTTAGAAGATGCTACACATGCTAACACTCATGGTGGTGAAATAATGTCTGTAAGTGGTGATATGACTAATGGTCGCGTGATATTTAGCGACGGAACTAAAGTATTCTACTATACCGTAACTAATGGTACAATAGCCACATCTCCGACTGTTATCAATTTGACAAAAGATGGTACAGCCTATTCTGTTGGTGCACAAAAAGGTTCTGTCGATGTTACGTTCAATAGCGACGGTTCTTTGTGGGTAACAGGTAAAGATCGTCAACCTACGCTCTTCAATTCTTCAGGTGTTTATCAAGGTGAATTGTCGACTGCAGCAGTAGGAGGTCCTGTACATGGAACTTCAGCTCGCTTTTTCACTTTTGGAACAAAGAAATATGCAGCGGTAGTTACTTATTTGAATAAGACAGCATCCTCTTTGGCTGAAGGCTGTTTTTCTATAGTGGATATTACCGGTGGATTTTCAGCTCCCGAACAACCGAATGGAATATATCCTTCGGCCGGTTTAGGTAATACTCGCAATACATTATTTAATTCTGCAGTTTGCCAATCGGTAGAAGATAAAGTTCTGAATGTTTGGGTGTTGGTTCCGTTCCAAGGTTGTGCTTACTTTAAGTACAACGGTGAAACCACAAGTCCTCCTGTAGCAATTGATCAGGTGCGCAACGATGCTGCTAAAATGGTGCTTTACAACCATACGGAAACATTGTTTGTAGATGGCATTGAAGCAGCAAACATTGACCTTTATACGCTGACAGGACAAAAAATCCGTACGGTGAAGAATAGCAACGAACTTTCTGTTGCCGGTCTGCAAGGCATCTATCTAGTTATTGTGAAAGACAGTAACAATATGATGCACACCGGAAAGGTTATCTTGAAATAATTCTTATTAGAAAAACTTGAAAAAAGAGTGGAAAAGTCCACTCTTTTTTTGTTTAATTTTTGCAAAGAAATCAAAATTGATAATAAATTTATAACTAACAATTTATGCTATTTTTAGATGCAAAAAATAATTAAAAAAAAATGTTGATTTTGTTTGGTTTGTTTAAATAAAAAATAGTATCTTTGCGTGGATATATGTTGTTATATTTTTTAAAACCTAATTATCTAAACTTATAAATTCTATTTATTATGAAAAAACTAACTCTTTTGGTATTGTTGTTGCCATTTTTCACTGTCTTTGCGCAAGACTTTGATATGAAGGCAAATTTCTCAAATTCAGTAGGTTACAATATAACCGAAAAAGGTTATATTGCACTACCGAAACAGACGGCAAAAGGCATTATTGCCACTAACAACCGTTATTCCGAAATTTATTTGGTAAAAGACAAAAGCCTCAAAACTTTGGTTGCAACTCGCGGTTGCGGAAGTTTCACGAATCTCAACAAAGAGAAAACATTGCTGGGTTTCAAAAGCATTGACGAAAACGGCAACCAAGCACCGGCTATTTTGAATTTGATGACTGAAGAAGTAATGTTATTGGAGGATTATTCAAATCAATGTGGTCAGGTTTCATTCAGTAATGACGGAACAATCGCTTATACTGTTGGCAATAATCTGATAATTAACCGAAACGGCGTTAAGAAAAGCTATGATTTGGGTTATTACACCAACATTGCCAATCTGTCGCCCGACGGCAAATCAATTGCTTTCAGCGACCCCGATGGTCATCCGATACTGATGGATTTGACAACCGGTTCAAAGACAAAAATGTCGGACATTGGCGATTTGTACAATCCGAAATGGTCGCCCGACGGTCAAAAGATTGTTGTTGAACAAGGCAATGCTACTCTTTATGTGATAGAACCTGCGCAAAAGAAAGTGCTGAAATTGGATAAAGGTTTTGAAGCTTCATGGACGGCCGATTCTAAAGAATTGGTTTATTCACGTTCGGACTATGAAAATGACGATGTATTCTTCTTTAAGGGTATTTCGGTACATCAAGCTTCATTCGATGGCAAAATGCGACGCGTTATTATTCCCACTTCCAAAGAATGCCCACAAGAAGTAGCCCTTTTGGACAATGGTAAATTGGCTGTTTCTTATTCTTACGGCAACCGTCGTTTGGTGGCAGTAAGCCTTTCTGACACAAAATCGAGCATCGAGGAAGAGTTGTTTACACTTCCCGCTCAAAACGTACACTTTGGTAAAGTACCTAAAAACTTAAAGAACAATAACGTTACTTTGCGTCCTTCTACTAAATCGACACCACAGACCAAAGTCGGTTCTATCGGTAAGGATGATATACCTTACATTAACCAAGTTTATGATGTACCTGCTTCTTATGCCGGATGTACGGGTTACGGCTATGTAGCTTGTGCCCCTTCTACTTCGTGCATGCTGTTGGGTTATTATAAACTTGTGCCCCCAAAAGCAGTTTCTTCGCGTCATGGTGGCTGGGGATCAACCATTTATTATTCATGGTACGTAGGACAACAATATACCTCATCTACCAACTATACGTTCAGTTTGGCGGCGAGAGGTAATGATTGTTACGCTAAGGGTGGTTACGGTTATATGTGGAATGGTGGTTCGCCAAGCTCTAAGATGAGAGGTTTTTACCAAAATAATGGTGTTACAAGTGCTGCTTACGATTATTCCGGTTATTCTAAAATTAAATCTGAATGTGCTGCTAATTATCCCTATTCATGGTGTATAACTTCGAGTAGATCGAATGGTCACTTGATTTTACCGTTTAGGGCAGATGCCAGGTGTGTGAAAGTAAATAACGTATGGACGATTTTAGATGATCGTACCGGCAGTGTGGTGGTACACGACCCCTATGGTGATGCCAATGCTTCGACATGGTTGGGCGATGGTCGCTATTCGACTTATGATTGCCCCGGATACAACAATGGTTACATTAGGATGTCAAATGCGTGGGGTGTTGTTGTGCGTTACACAAAACCTACCACTACTTCTATTAAAACCAGCGTGTCATCGTTGGCATATGGTGGTGTAACAGTGGGTTCAACCTCTCAAAAAACGTTTAAGGTAACATTGGAAGGACTATCGTCGGCAACAGTAACATCATCTAATAATTCTATCTTTGCTGTTAGCCCCACGTCAGTTTCAAATGGAACTACCGTAACGGTAACTTTCAAACCCACTGCGGCGCAATCATATAGTGGTACTATTACTGTAGCCAATGGCTCACATAAAGCGACTGTATCTTGCTCGGGTTCCGGTATAAATCCTCCATTAACATTTACTCAAGTATGGAACTACAGTGAAAGATCGACTGCAGGCACACCTGCTTGGGCAAGCGATAAAACTAAAATACGTAACATGGACTTCGGTGGCGGAAAACTTTATGTTGTTAATCCGGTAGACGGAGTTATCCATGTCATCAATTCACAAACGGGAGCAAAACTGAAAGATTTAGATATGACGGGTGTTGAAGGCGGTGCATTGAAAATTATAGACTGTAAATATGTAGGCGGTAAAATCATTGCCTGTAATATTGCTGCCAGCGGCAGTCCTCTAAAAGTTTATGTTTGGGACAATGATAATGCACAACCTCGTGTATTTCTAAATACAACTTCATACGGCGGTATGGACCGTATCGGCGATTGCCTTAGCATTGAAGGTGACCTTACGAACGGCAAAATCTATTTTGCTGCGGGAGGTACAACCACAGCAAACAAAGTGTTGATGTATACCATTACAAATGGCGTATGTTCAACAACGCCGACAATTACGGAACTAAACGAAGCCGGAGATAAAATAGTGTTGGGTCTGTCTCCCAGAGTACGTCCTTCGGGAACCGGTAAATATTGGGTTATGGGGCAAAACTATTATCCCACTTTGTGTAGTGGTGAAGGAACTGCTATAATTCCGTTAAATCCTGATGCTTTGTTAAATGATTGCGCCGGAAACGATTTTAAAGCCTTTACATTCAAAGGTACGCAATATGGCATAGCAACGACTTACCAACCGGGCGCAACGGCACAAGAAAAACTTACTTTAGGAAGAGTGTGTTTGGTAGATGCTACTTCCGGTTGGGCGGATGCTGACAAAATTGGAGAATACCCCAGTGGTGGTATGGGTACCACTCGTAATACAAGCTTTTCTACAAGCGTAGCGGTTGCTGTAAACGGTACTTCGGGAGTTGAAATGTGGGTACTGATACACAATCAAGGTATAGCTTATTTCAAACATGGTACAGTTCCCACCTACAGTTTCGATCCTCCCGCTCCAACCATTAATGTGGCAAGCAGTTCAAGCTTTGAGGCTATAATCAACGCATTACAAATGAAACCTCTCTCTGTTACGGCTTCAAATCTGACAGCAGATATTTCACTTGCGCTCTCGGGAACTAATGCCAACTTGTTTACACTTTCGTCGAACACCATTCCAAAAACCGGAGGTAGTGTCAACATTACCTATAGACCGACAACACTTGGGATTCATACAGCTACTCTGACACTTACATCACCGGGAGCTACAACCAAAACGGTTAATCTCACGGGAACCGGTAAACAAGAAATGACTCTTGACGATAATGTTAATTTGACTCAACAGTGGAACTTCTCGCAAATTTCGGGTAATACGGCTAACTGGATAACCAACGGCTCGCAAGTAACTCAGGATATAGCCTACAATAACGGTAAACTTTATGTGCTCGAACGTAACGCTGATAATGTGGGTAAAATTCACATTGTAAACGCTTACACCGGTGCAAAAACAGGCGAACTTAATACAGCAGCCTGCACCGAAGGCACCTATTCATTAAGTGCCATAGATGTTCTTGGCGGTAAAGTGGTTGCTTGTAACCTCGCAGCCGGCGGTACGTCTAATCTTATCGTTTACAAATGGGACAGTGACACGTCTGAGCCTGTTAAAATGTTAGAAACAACTACCCACGCCGATGTACGCGCAGGTGATAAAATGGGCGTTAGCGGCACTATGACCAGTGGTAAAATCTGGTTTGGTTTTGATAGCAAAGTTTACAACTTTACAGTAACGAATGGCGTAGCTGCTA
>JARKSE010000002.1 GCA_029974315.1 Paludibacteraceae bacterium
TCTTGATCAAATTCTTGGGTTTGAGACCCTTTCTTCTCTGTAGGATTTACACGCCTTGGTGCGATTGGAAGAATTTTCGAGCTGATACTTAGCGACGTGTAAATTATTTTTTATGACAAAATTTGAAGATTTAGGTCTCCGTCCGGAGATTCTAACAGCCATAGCTGAACTCGGCTATGATGCACCTATGCCCGTACAGGAACAGGTTATTCCGTTTATGCTTGAGCAATCGGGCGATTTAGTAGCGTTGGCACAAACAGGAACTGGTAAAACAGCAGCCTTTGGTTTGCCTTTGTTTACGCTTATTGCTCCAGCAGAGCAGAACATACAAGCGTTGGTGCTTTCGCCAACACGCGAATTGTGTATTCAAATTGCTAAAGATTTGAAAAATTACGCTCATCTTCAAAAAGGCGTAAAAGTAGTGCCCGTGTATGGTGGCGAAAACATTGTGACGCAACTGCGCCAACTGGATACGCCACCACAAATTTTGGTAGCTACACCGGGGCGCTTGATTGACCTTATCGAACGGGGCAAAGTAAACCTTGCTAACGTGCGTTATTTGGTACTCGACGAAGCTGATGAAATGCTGAATATGGGCTTTCAAGAAGATGTTGAGCGCATATTACAAGAGACGCCCGCAGAGCGTCGCACGCTGTTGTTTTCGGCTACAATGCCTGCCGAAATTGCTTGTATTGCTAAAAAATATATGCGTCATGCTACCGAAATTTCGGTAGGTGTGCGCAATGCCGGTGCCGACAATGTAGATCACGTCTATTACATGGTTCAGGCGCGTCATCGCTACTTGGCGTTGAAACGCATTGTCGATATGAATCCTGATATTTATGGCATTGTGTTCTGTCGTACACGTCAGGAAACCAAAGAGGTAGCCGAAAAATTGATGGCCGATGGTTACAATGCCGATGCTCTGCATGGCGATTTGAGCCAACCGCAACGCGATACGGTAATGAGTAAATTTCGTCTTCGTCATTTGCAACTCTTGGTCGCTACCGACGTGGCGGCTCGTGGTTTAGATGTGAGTGATTTGACACACGTTATCAACTACAATTTACCCGACGATGTGGAAATTTATACGCATCGTAGCGGTCGTACGGGGCGTGCTCATAAATCGGGTGTATCGGTCTCTATTATCCATTCGCGCGAACGCCATCGCATTCGTGAGATTGAACGTATGATCAAAAAAACGTTCCGCCAAGAGCGTGTGCCTAATGGCATTGATATTTGCAAACGTCAGTTATTCCATTTAATTGGACGCATGGAAACGGTAGATGTGAATTCCGTTGAAATAGAACCATTTATGCCACATGTGTTTTCAAAATTGGAATATCTTTCTAAAGATGAGATCATTCGTCGGTTTGTGTCGTTGGAGTTCAACCGTTTTCTCGACTATTATAAAAATGCAGAAGATTTGAATTTACCCGAACAGCCCACTCGTGACGCTACTCGCCGTGAAAAGCCAGCTCGTAGCGAACGCCATAGCAGCGGCGCAAAACGTGGTCAGCGTGTACGCCTAAAACTGAATTTGGGCACTCGTCAAAATGCTACAACACGTTCTATTTTGGGCGCCATTAACGAGGTTACGAATGATAAATCTATCAGTATTGGCGACATTGAAATTACGCATAAATTTACCTTTTTTGATGTTTTTGCCGATCAAGCGGATAAGGTGTTAGATGCTTTTGCTCACAGTGGCGGTCCACTGGAAGTCACTGTTGTCGAAACGCGCGACCGTGATGACAAACGTCCGTTCCGTTCCGATAAAAAACAGACTGCCCGCAGTGATAGTCGCCGTGCTAAGGACCGTTCGCATAGCCGTAGTAGTGAGCGCTCTTCTCGTCGTCGTGACGATAACTCGGCTGTGGTCAATAGTGAAAAACCATGGCGTAGAAAGCGCTATTAATTCGCTGTTTGGTACACTAAAAAATCCCCATGCTCGGTAGCACAGGGATTTTTTTATGTTGGTTAATGGCGTTCAAAAACAATGCCGCTTTTAATTTTATAGCTTATCAATCCGACTCCTTTAGCGTAGTAAATATCGGTACATTGGTTTGGCTTTATCGCACCAATAGGGTCGTTGAGCGATACGTGCAACACCTCTCTGTAAGTACGATGGCGTACGGTTAGCGTATCTAATTTTTTAGCGTTTACAATCACTTTTGTAGTGCTATTTTTCTCGGTTTGCGTCCATTCTGCATGGTTGTTATCGCATCCGAAATAGGTAATTTCATGTGAAAACAGTGTGCAATGCACCGAAATATCGGTTAAATAAAAGTGTATTTCGTCGTCTTTATCGCTTATGTATGAGGCGTATAAATAGGTCGAAAATGAGGTACCATAATTCGATATAGAGGTAGAATGGTAATTTTCGCAGTACGATTTTTTAGTGTTCACAAAAAGAAAACCTGACATGCCTTCACTAAATCCGTGGCTGGTGTGTACTCCTGTGAAATTATAGGTAATATCATTATTATCAACCATTTCGTAGGGTACACCAATCAGCGAGTCGTGTACGAGCCATGCTTTGCTTTCGGGTTTTACGTAGTAGTATTTGGTCGATAGTGCCACATTATCGACACAAGCTACTAAACTCAACGCAGGAACGAGCCAAAGCCACTTAAGGATATATTGAGTAATGTTCGCCATTGTGCATGAAAAGTTTTAAAATACCGTATTGCATGTTGTAATAAATGCTGTCGGCAAACAGCATGGAATTGTTATAGGTGTCGTGATTACGCAACACCAATACGTTTTGGTAATATTTGCTATTGATGAGCATGGAATCACCGGGTGACTCAGTGAAAAACGTATCTACAGGCAGATTTCCAAACGCGCTGTTGGGTGCCAAAATGGTAAATGATGCGTGTACAGAGTCATATTTTTCAACGATGAGTTGAATGGTAATAGGCGGATAGCTGGACACCAAATTGGTGATGTTTTGGTAGTATTTATAGTCGGGTGCACAGCCAAATTCATTCCACGAAAATGAAATTTCATTTTTCCTACTTGTGGTAAAATCAACTACATACCCATTAGAATGTACCAGTTGGTACACGCTATCTTTTTGGTAGGGAACAATGACGTAGAGCGAATCCGGAATGGCTCCTACATCAATCATTTCAGTAACCTTACACGTGGGACAACCGCACAAAACAGGTACGATGCCTACCAATATGAGCAGATTTTTTAGTTTCATCATTTACTTACTTTTTTGATAACTTTGGTCGTGAACTCCAGCTACGGCACGTCCCGAAGGATCGACCATATTTTTGAATACAGCGTCCCACTCTAAAGCTACAGGTGTGCTACACGCTACCGAAGGCACCGACGGTACACAGCGGGCAGCTTGGTTTGAAGGGAACTGTTTTTCAAACAACGAGCGATAGTAATACTCCTCTTTTGTCATTGGCGGATTTACAGGAAAACGCTCGTTTACACGAGCCATTTGCTCGTCGCTTACTTTGGCTGATGTTAGTGTACGCAACGTATCAATCCAGTTGTAACCAACACCATCAGAGAATTGTTCTTTTTGTCGCCAAACAACACTTTCTGGGAGATAGTTTTCAAACGCTTTGCGCAAAACCCATTTTTCTATTTTACCATTGCCCGCCATTTTATCTTTCGGATTCAAGCGCATTGCTACATCTATAAACTTTTTATCGAGAAACGGTACACGTCCCTCTACGCCCCATGCAGCTAGTGATTTATTGGCGCGTAAACAGTCATATAAGTGGAGTTTACTAAGTTTTCGTACTGTTTCTTTGTGAAACTCTTCGGCGTTTGGTGCTTTGTGAAAATAGAGATAACCGCCAAATATTTCGTCTGCTCCTTCGCCCGAAAGCACCATTTTAACGCCCATCGATTTAATATAACGTGCCAGCAAATACATAGGCGTACTAGCACGAATAGTTGTTACGTCGTAGGTTTCGATATGATAAATCACGTCGCGAATAGCGTCAAGACCTTCCTGAATGGTAAAGGTAAGTTCGTGGTGAATGGTACCAATGTGATCGGCTACTTTTTGTGCGGCAGCTAAGTCGGGCGAGCCAGCTAAACCAATGGCAAACGAGTGGAGTTGTGGCCACCAAGCTGCTTCTGTATTGCCCGATTCGATGCGCATAGCTGCAAATTTTTTGGTTATAGCTGCAATAATCGAAGAATCTAAACCGCCCGAAAGCAGCACGCCATAAGGCACGTCAGCCATAAGTTGACGCTCTACAGCATCTTCTAAAGCTTGGCGTAAATCATCAATGCTTGTGGTGTTGTTTTTTACAGCGTCATATTCCATCCAGTCGCGAACGTACCATTTTGTGTTCTTTTTGTCAGGACTATAAAAATAGTGTCCAGGTAAAAACTCTTCAATAAGCGTACATTGACCTTCTAAGGCTTTAAATTCAGAAGCTACGTAGTAGGTGCCGTAATCGTCCCAGCCTTGATAAAGCGGAATAATTCCGATATGGTCACGTCCAATAAGAAATACGTCTTTTTCCATATCGTACAGTGCAAAAGCAAAAATACCGTTTAAGTCATCGAGAAAATGAGGACCTTTTTCACGATAGAGTGCGAGAATTACTTCACAGTCCGATTTAGTTAAAAATTCGTATTTGTCTTCGAGACGGTTTCGAATCTCTTGGTGATTGTAAATTTCACCATTTACGGCTAAAACAAGTTTACCATCTTTACTGAACAGTGGTTGCCTACCAGAAGCAGGGTCGACAATGGCGAGGCGTTCGTGTGCCAAAATAGCTTTATCGTTCGAGTAGATGCCTGACCAATCGGGACCACGGTGACGAATCCTTTTAGCAAGATTTAAAATTTGAGGACGTAACTCGTCCACCGATTGTTTGATATTAAAGGCGCATACAATTCCACACATAGGTTGCTGATGATATAAAATTACAGAGTAGGTTATTAAAAAACAAAAGTTAAAACCACATGGATCTTAACTGTGCAAATATAGTTTATTATTGAATATAAAACGAATAAGATCTCGACTATTTAAAAAGGATTTTCAAACAGTTGATACATAAACAGTCGGTGTAAGTTTGTTTTAGTTGCTCGAGTTGTTCTGCTGATAATTTGATAGTTGCGCATTGGCATTTACTCACATCATCGTGATTACAGATAAATGACACACCACAACGTGGACAGATTTTTTTTTCATCGTTATTTGTTGTCACAACAAGAGTTTGGGTTCTCCTTCTTTTTGTGTTTGAATTGGATTTGGCTTATGAATAGACCAATAATAACAATTACAATCGCCACTATTTTAATTGGAGGTAGAGTTTCATCATATAGTAGCCACATAAATAGTGCTGTACAGGCCGGCATAATGTTATTGAACGCATTAGCACGAGTTACGCCCAATTTGCGCACACTATAACAGAATAGCACAAACGAGAGTACCGACGAGAAAATAGCTAAAATGAGAATAGCATAGAACGAACGCCACTGAAAATTCTGTTCTCCTATGTTTTGAAAATCGACAATAAAAAACGTTGGAATGAAGAACAACAGACTAAAAATATAGACATAAAACACAATCGTTATAGCGTTATATTTTTCAGGTACTTTTTTGAGCATCGATGAGTACACAAGTGCAGCAACAACAGCTCCCATTAGTACCAATAAGCCTAGTGGGTGTACTACAATTTGTTCTTTTTCAACGACTAACATGAGCACGCCCACCAACGAAATAATGATACCAAGCATGTTAGTCCAAGTCACACGTTCACGTAGAATGACAAAGGCAAATAGTGGTGCAAATAGTGGAATGGTAGACAAAATAACCGAAGCTACCGTAGGTGAAACAAGAGTTAAACCATACGCTTCGAATACGAAGTAACAAAACGGTTCTGCAAACGCTGCAAGTAGTAAGAATTTTGCATCTTTACGGTCTAATGGTTGTATCTGTTTTGTAAGCCCACCAAAAATGCCCAAAATAATGGCAGCCAAAACCATACGCATGGTGACTAACATAACAGGAGGAAAACTTTCTAAACCAATGCGTGTAAAAATGAACGATGCCGACCAAATGGTCATGGCAACTAAAATAGCAATATAGGCTTTGGTATTATTTGATTTTTGTGTCATAACCTTAACCTCTAAAACCAATTATTTCGCGTACCTCTTTTAGTGTTTTTGCGGCACTTTCTCGTGCTTTCTCAGCGCCTTGACGAGCGATTTTTTCAAGTAGTGGTTTGTTAGCCGAAAACTCTAGCAAACGTTCACGAATTGGCTCGTTAAATGTAGCAATATCTTGGGCTATCTGTTTTTTCAAATCGCCGTAACGAATAGAGCAGTTATTCCATTTTTCGTTGAAAAAATCGTAAGTGTCTTTGGTAGAAACAATATCTAAGAAGGTGAAAAGATTTTCAATAACTTCTGGTTTGGGGCTGTTGGGTGCAGTAGGACCTGAGTCGGTTACTGCCTTCATCACTTTTTTACGGATGGTTTCACTATCGTCCATCAAGTAGATACAGTTGCCTTCACTTTTGCCCATTTTACCTGAGCCATCAAGCCCTGGAATCTTAACTGCCTTTTCGCTGAATGAGAAGTTTTGCGGTTCAGGGAAAAAATCAACGCCATAGAGTGTATTAAAACGGCGAGCAAATTTACGCGCCATTTCCATGTTTTGTTCCTGATCTTTGCCCACAGGTACTTTAACTGCTTTATGTTGTAAAATATCAGCAGCCATCAATGTGGGGTAGGTGAGTAGTCCCGCATTCACATTTCCGGGCTGTTTGCGCGCTTTTTCTTTGAACGTGGTGCAGCGTTCCATTTCGCCCAAATAGGCGTTCATATTGAGATATAAATAGAGTTCAAGCACCTCTTTTACATCGCTTTGTACGTAAATAGTGGCTTTTTCAGGATCAAGACCACAAGCCAAGTATTCGGCTAAAATTGTGTGGGCGCTTTCCACTATGTTTTCTGGATTTGGACGTGTTGTAAGTGAGTGCCAATCAGCAATAAAGAAATAACAGTTATAGTCATTTTGCATCTGTACAAAACTTTTGACAGCGCCAAAATAGTTTCCTAAATGTAAATTTCCGGTAGGACGAATGCCACTCACTACAATTTCTTTCATGTTGTTAGTTGTTTTTTTATGTTACAATTTGCTTTTTCAGCCAAGGGTTAAGTTATTTTATCATGTCAATCACTTGATCTATGGCTTTATCTATGCCTGCTGGGTTTTTACCTCCAGCAGATGCCATAAATGGTTGTCCACCGCCACCGCCTTCGATAAGTTTGGCTGCTTCACGCACCATATTTCCTGCATGAAACCCCGCATTTACCATAGGTTGACTTAAGAATACGGTCAGTGTTGGTTTCCCTTCATTAACGGTACCAGCTACAAACATAAATTTAGTATCGATAAATTTATCTTTAAAATAGGGCGTAATAGTCTTAAAGAGGTCAGGTGTTTCGTTTCCCTTGTGACGAATTATTTTTACACCGTTAATGTCTTGTGCGAGTTGAAGTAAGGTATCACGTAATTGTTGCGCACGCTCCTGCATAAACTCATCTACTTTCTTCTTCCAAACAGCATTCTCTTCAAGTAGTTTTTTAGCGGCTGATATTATATCTGGTGTGTTGTGAAAGAGTTCTTGAATGGTGCGTTGCGCATCTTGTAAACCGTCTATTAAAAACTCTGCATTTTCGCCAGTTACAGCTTCAATACGACGAATACCAGCTGCAATAGAACTTTCAGAAACGATGCGTAAGAGACCAATCTCTCCTGTAGCTTTCACGTGTGTACCACCGCATAATTCAACAGAAGAATCATATTGAATAACGCGTACTTGGTCGCCATATTTTTCACCAAAGAGAGCCATAGCACCCATTTTTTGTGCTTCTGCAATAGGAATAGTGCGGTGTTCGTTGAGAGAAATATTTTCTCTAATACGTTTGTTCACCATGTGTTCTACAGTGCGCAACTCTTCTGGCGTTACTTTTTGGAAGTGTGAGAAGTCAAAGCGAAGAGACTCTGCTGATACGTATGAACCCTTTTGTTCTACGTGATTCCCCAAAAGTTCACGTAAAGCTTCGTGTAATAAGTGTGTAGCCGAGTGGTTGGCTTCTATCGCTGCACGACGTTTTTTATCAACTGTAGCAGTGAAGGTTGCACTTAGATTTTGTGGTAATTGTGCCACAATGTGTACGGGTAAGTTATTTTCACGTTTAGTGTCTTGTATTTCAATGACTTCATTGGCGCTACGCAACGTTCCGGTGTCGCCTACTTGACCACCCATTTCCGCATAAAACGGAGTTTTATTCAGTACTACTTGGTAGTAATTTTTGCCTTTTTGAGCCATTTTACGATAACGTAAAATATGCGTTTCACAAGTTAATTGGTCATAACCAACAAATGTAGAATCGCCTTCGGCTACAACAATCCAGTCGCCAGTTTCTACTGCTGCGGCATTGCGTGCACGGTTTTTCTGTTTTTCCATTTCGGCTTTGAAATCACTCACATTTAAGGTTAATCCGTGTTCTTTGAGAATGAGTTCAGTTAAGTCAAGTGGAAAACCATAAGTGTCGTATAACGTGAATGCTTCAACACCTGAAATTTCAGAACGATTAGCTTTTTTAGTTTCGCCCATCACTTTGTCTAACAGACGAATACCCGTTTCTAATGTGCGTAAGAATGATTCTTCCTCTTCTTTAATTACTTTTTCGATAAGCG
>JARKSE010000017.1 GCA_029974315.1 Paludibacteraceae bacterium
TCCACGTCTGCGCAGACCTATAGAGTTGACGCCCGCGTATGAAATTGGCTCACGTGCCGCAGTTACAAACGGTGGAATATCTTTATTCACTTTAGAACCGCCCTGCAACATAACATGCTTACCAATGCGTGTAAACTGATGTACCAACGAACCACCACCTAAAATAGCGTAATCGTCAACAACCACTTCGCCTGCCAACTGAGTGACATTGGACATAATAATATGGTTGCCTAAATGACAATCGTGCGCCACGTGACAGTAGGCCATAATCAAGCAGTTATCACCTATGACCGTTTTCCCTTTCGACGCCGTGCCACGATGTACAGTAACGCATTCACGAATAGTCGTATTATTTCCTATAATGGTATAGGTCTCTTCGCCTGCAAATTTTAAATCCTGCGGAATTGCACCTATCACCGCGCCGGGAAAAATAACACAATTTTCACCGATACGTGTGTTTTCGTAAATAGTAACATTGGGCCCAATACGTGTACCTGCACCAATTTCAACATTTTTTGCAATAGTTACAAATGGTTCAATCACTACACTTGGAGCAATTTTAGCATCTGGATGAATATAAGCTAAGGGTTGTGTCATAAGTTAGTTGTTGTATGATTATTTATTTTTAGCTATTTGGGCTGTCATTTCCGCTTCAGTAGCAATTTTATCTTGTACAAAGGCATATCCTTTAATATTAGCGATGCCACGACGCACATCGGTCAAGAAAACAACTTTCATAACCAAAGTATCGCCAGGAACTACTTTTTGACGGAATTTGACATTATCAATTTTCAAGAAATAAGTTGAATAACTTTTGGGATCGTCTACTTGGTTAAGCACCAACAAACCAGCACATTGCGCCATAGCTTCAACAATGAGCACACCTGGCATAACGGGTTCGTTAGGGAAATGTCCCAAAAAGTGCATTTCGTTCATGGTTACATTTTTGATGCCAACAATGTAATCAGTCCCCATCTCTACCACTTTATCCACCAATAAAAATGGATAGCGGTGTGGCAACAGCTCTTTAATTTGGTTGATATCAAGCAATGCCGTAGATTCCGTATTGTACACTGGAGGCAAAACTTCTTGACGTTTAATCTCTTTACGGATCGATTTAGCCAGTGTTGTATTAACGGTATGACCAGGGCGCATAGCGATAACTTTACCTTTAATCGGTTTGCCAATTAAAGCCAAATCGCCAATAACATCGAGTATTTTGTGACGCGCAGGCTCATTATTAAACAATAAATCTGTATTCATATAGCCCAACGAATCAACCTCAGGACAAGGTTGGTTCATC
>JARKSE010000037.1 GCA_029974315.1 Paludibacteraceae bacterium
GAAGCATCTGGTAAGATTACCGTGATGCCAGACAAAATATATTTAAGAAAGTTCTGCGAATCATTTGCCAGCAGCGCACTTGAAATCAGCAGAGAAGACACCACCCCTGCGTGCAAACAGCCTAATTGCTCCCTTCCAGGAGAGTTAGCGTCTGCATTATTAGTACAACGACTGATGATGTTCTTAAGGTACAGAAATCGGACTTTGCCAGCATCTATTACAAACAATGTAACTGCTTTGAGTTGTGCGACTGGAATAGTTTTTGAGGAAAGTGAGTTCATCGATGAAAACGAAGATGCTTGGACAAACTATACTCCAGTGGAACCCACAGTAGACTATATCTGTTCTGTAAGATTTGACTTAGCAAATCCGTTTAACATATCTGAAGAACGTATTGTCAAAAGCACTGAGACAACTGAGTTACCCAATTTCGAGACTGAGACAAAAGAAATCTAAACAAAAACAAAAAAACCAAGAACAAAAAAATGAATTTAATTCCAAGCAACAAGTTGGCAGGTCTTTCAGGTTTAAACACCAAAGTAGGCGGATTAGGCAATTTAAACAGCGGAAAATCGCTTAGCAATTTCCTAACCAAAACTAAGCACAAAGTAAAAGTGTACAACGCTAGTGGTGGTGAACAGACGTACGAACTACCTGCACAAAAAGTAGAAGGTACAAAAGTGGAACTAGGGTATCTTGTAACGGATTTCTTACGCACAATGATTGGCGGACAACCTACACCTGCAAATATCTTTGGTATTGGCGCTGACAAATTAAGCAATCTAGCTGACGAGCAGGATTATAGGCTGAATGTAAATTCGGCACGAAGCCAGGGGAAACGCTATATATCGTACCATATAGCAATCTTGGATACTACACTGAATCCTATCAAGGACGAGAACGGCAATCCAATAGGCGAAATAATTAACGAAGTTGTTATTGCAGGCTTAACTTCTGCATCAAACTGGATGATTGATGTAGTAAACAATTTTAATTTAATGGTTGATCCTTATACGATCAGCTCGATTCACATGGTACCAAAGAGTACCACCCAAGCACGATAAAGTAATATTAACACGAAAAAAGAAACAAAACTAATGGCACAGGCGATACAACAAGAGAGAGGCGGACGACGATGGATTGGTAGTTATGTAGACACACTTGCACAAATAATCATTGATACACCTAACTTAATTCCAGCTGATAAATCAGCTGCATTAGGTTCATTGTATGCAATGTTTAAAGTATTTAACCAACTGGCTGAAATCTACATACCTGTTGATGAATCGGGTATCTTGACGCTTAATCTTAACGACGAAAGATACAAAAACGTAACAATGGGCGACAAACAATACAAAGTTTTGCCCGTTATCCCTGCACGAACACTTTTAACCTCGCTGTTACATTCAACAGCACAAATCAAACAAAACTTTGATGAACAAAATCAAATTCAAAGGGCTCCTCATAGCTCTAGCACTCCTGCTGACAGCGAGCTGTAATCAACAGCAAGAAATCCCTACATCCGAAGCAATTGCAGTAGATTCTACAACTATTGCTAACATCACCAAAGAGGTGAATTTAGTAACAGAAGAAGACACTTTGTGTGTTGACATAGAATCTGTAATTGTAGATACCTTGTGTAACGATTGGGCAGTAATAGTAGATACGCCATCTCAACTAACACCTGTTAAGCATGTTAAGGACGATGTTTCTATTCCTATTGCCGCATCTTCTGTAAAATCCGCATTACCTACAAAAATTACAAAACCTGCCTCAAAACAGGCTGAAAAGCCTAAAGTGCAGAAAAAGCAAGCCGCGCAAGCCACTTTACACATCTATGTTGTAGAAAAAGGTGATACTTTCTACAGTATTTCCCGAAAATTGAAAATTGATGTGAAAAGGTTAAGAGAATTTAATCCTGGAATGTACAAAGTACTTACGCCAGGATATGAGATTCGCTACTGGAAAACAGATCAGTAGTTGCTACCATTCTGAGTTTTAGATACTTTTGGAAATAGCAGGTAGTAAATCTACCTGCTATTTCTTTAACTAAAACTATTTTATGCACAATGTATTAAAACAAAAGCTAGCCAAACAGCTAGCACAAATTGCAAATTTAATGAAAGGAGCTTTTTTCGTAGTAGCTATGTCGACCTGCTTTGCTGCTACTTCACCACAAGTAGAATTTTGCTTTAGTGAAATTGAAGACGTTACTCCTACTGAAATAAAGGAAATTAAATTAAAACAGCTGGCTGAGCGTGAAAAAACAGTGTTTGCTTCAAGAGAAGAGTATGTCAAGTACGCTATCAAAAATGCTAAAATAGCAGACAGCATTGCACTAGCTAGAGGACATCAGGTAATTCCATTAGCTATAACTGTAGCACAAGCTTGTCTAGAAAGTAGATTTGGAGAAAGCAAGCTTACAAAAAAGTCAAAAAATCATTTTGGTATAAAAGCAAACGCGGCATGGTTAAAAGCCAAATATCCAACAGAAAAAGCGCATGATGATACGCCGAATGACTTGTTTTGTAAATTTGAAAGTCCTCTAGCTTCTTTTACTGCCCACGCCGTACTTTTAAACAAACCTAATTACAAAAAAACAAAAGTGTTTAAATACAATCCAAACACTAC
>JARKSE010000046.1 GCA_029974315.1 Paludibacteraceae bacterium
ATGGTTGATTTTAAAATGGCCATCATTTTCATCGAACTGAAACGCATGACTGCCAAACGCTTCTTGAAATTTGCCAGTTAACATCAAATCTTCAGGAATGCCCACTTCTATGCCTTGTGGCTTCATAAGCCAAATTTTATCCGCCATTTGTAAGGCTAAATCGAGTTCGTGTGTCGATAAAATAAAGGTTTTTTGTGTGTTAACCGATAAACGGCGTAATAATAGCATAATCTCTACACGATTAGGTAAATCGAGGTGTGCCGTAGGTTCGTCGAGCAATACGAGTGGAGTATCTTGAGCTAAAGCTTTAGCAATTATCGCACGTTGTTTTTCACCATCGCTTATTTCTGTTAAGTAGGCGTGCGTTTTGTGTGTTAAATTCACTTGTTGTAATGCTTCAGCTATTTTGGCTTCGTCGATATCAGAGAGGCTCCCTGCCCAATTAGTATATGGAAATCGTCCTAAGGCGACTAAATCGTGTATGGTCAGATTTTCTGTATCAATAGCGTCCGTTAATACTAATGAAAAAAACGTAGAACGCTCAAAATTAGTTAGTTTATGTACCGATTTTCCTTGTATCGTAATCTCTCCTTGGAGTGGTTTTTGTAGTCCTGCTAATGTGCGTAATAGGGTGCTTTTTCCACAACCATTGGTACCTGTAAGACAAATCAAATCACGCGTCTTGGCGTGTAAATTTAGGTTGCTTTGTACAACGTGACGCCCGTATCCTATATGTAAATCACTTGTTTTTAGCATGTTTATTTATCAGCTATTGCTTCTCTTTTTTAAAATAATCCAAATGATAATTGGAGCACCAACTAAGGCACTAATGGCATTTATAGGTAACGTGTAACCGTCAGATGGTAATTGTGTGGCTAAATCGCACAGCAATAGTAATGAAGCACCGCACAACATAGTTCCCGGTAGCATTATGCGGTGATTGGACGTGCGGAATAGTCCACGTACCAAATGCGGTACAGCCATGCCAATAAACGCAATCGGACCAGTAAACGCAGTAGTTGTACCAGCTAATAACGCCACGGCAATGAT
>JARKSE010000050.1 GCA_029974315.1 Paludibacteraceae bacterium
GAATTGGTGGTGCACAATTTACGTGATTATTCTGCCGACGAACGTCATCGTCGTGTGGATGATTATGCGTTTGGATTTGGTGCGGGCATGGTGATGCAAATCGAACCAATTTTTAGAGTGATTGAAAAGCTAAAAAGTGAACGTACGTATGACGAGGTGATTTTTATGACTCCTGACGGTGAGCAGTTTTCACAACCGATGGCTAATCAGTTATCATTAGTAGAAAATATCATCATCTTGTGTGGTCACTATAAAGGCATCGATCACCGTGTGCGTGATCATCTCATTACGCGCGAAATTACCATTGGCGATTATGTGCTTACAGGTGGCGAATTGCCAGCTGCTATTGTGGTTGACGCTGTGGTACGTCTACTTCCCGGAGCTATGGGCGATGAACAGTCAGCACTGTCCGATTCATTTCAAGACAATTTATTAGCTCCGCCTGTTTATACGCGTCCAGCTGAATTTAATGGTTGGACGGTACCCGAAATTTTGCTTTCTGGAAACGAGCGTAAAATTGCGGAATGGGAACATGAACAAGCGGTAGAACGTACAAAACGCTTGCGCCCAAATTTGTTGAAGGAATAATCGGGTTGATAAAACTAATTTGCAACGTGTGTGGTTTTTACACGCTGGATTTTTCTCAAAAAAAGGCTTTGTTTCTATCAAAAAATGTAACTTTGCAAAACTAACTAACGCACTGAACTTTTACTAAAAATATGCTTACACTAAAACAAATTACAACTAACCGTGACGAAGTGATTCGCCGTTTAGCGAAAAGACATTTTGCACGTGCTACGGAGTTAATAGATCGCGTAATTGACTTAGATAGCGATCGTCGTTCTACACAAAAAGAGTTGGATTCCAAACTAGCTGCCGTCAATCAGTTGTCAAAATCAATTGGAGTTTTGATGCAAACTGGCAAAAAAGCAGAAGCCGAGTCGGCTAAAGCTGAAACTGCTCAATATAAAGAAGATACTAAACAGTTGTCGGCAAAGTTAGACGAACTAGAATTGGCTATTCGCGATTTATTGCTTCAAATTCCTAATTTACCACAAGATAGCGTGCCCGAAGGTACTGGGGCAGAGGATAATGTGGTAGAAAAACAGGTGGGTGAAATTCCTGTGTTTGAAGGATTTGAAGCATTACCTCATTGGGAATTGGCAAAAAAATATGATTTAATTGATTTTGAATTAGGTGTGAAAATTGCAGGTGCTGGTTTCCCTGTGTACAAAGGCAAAGGCGCTCGCTTACAACGTGCTTTGATAAATTTCTTTTTAGATGAGGCACGCGATGCAGGTTATTTGGAAATTATGCCTCCAACACTGGTGAATGAAGCGTCTGGCTACGGCACCGGTCAGTTGCCCGACAAAGATGGACAGATGTATCACGCCACTCAAGACGACTTATATCTCATTCCAACAGCCGAAGTGCCTGTAACCAACATCTACCGCGATGTGATTTTGACCGAAAAGGAGTTACCTATCAAGAATTGTGCATATACACAATGTTTCCGTCGTGAGGCAGGTTCTTATGGTAAAGATGTACGTGGTTTAAATCGCTTGCATGAGTTTTCTAAAATCGAAATCGTGCGTATTGATACGCCTGAACATTCGGAAACGTCGCACAAGGAGATGTTAGCGCATGTCGAGGGGTTGTTGGCTAAACTTGAATTACCATATCGTATTTTGCGCCTATGTGGTGGCGATATGAGTTTTACTGCTGCCTTGTGTTTTGATTTTGAAACCTACTCGGCAGCTCAACAACGCTGGTTAGAAGTGAGCTCAGTGTCTAACTTTGAGTCGTATCAAGCTAATCGTTTGAAATGTCGTTATAAAACCGCTGATGGTAAAACGGAACTTTGCCACACCTTGAATGGTTCAGCATTGGCTTTGCCACGTATAGTGGCTACGTTGCTCGAAAATAACCAAACAGCCGATGGTATTCGCATTCCACAAGTGCTAGTGCCTTATTGTGGATTTGATAAAATAGATTAAACAGACATTATAACCGTTATAAAAGCCCTGCATAAAAAATATGTGGGGCTTTTTGTAGCTATAAATTTTGCTATCTTTGCAAACAAAGAGAATTTATATTATGGCAAAAGATAAAGTTGTTTTTTTCTGTAAAGAGTGTGGTGCTGATTATCCTAAGGCGTATGGTAAGTGTCCTTCGTGTGGAGCGTGGAACTCGTTTGTAGAGCAAGTTGTACGTAAAGATACGGCTAAAATAGAGCATGGTTATGAGCTCGCCAAAGAGAGCCAACCCATACGTATAAACGAGGTGAATGCTCAGGCTGAAACACGCATTGATACACTGAATGAAGAATTTAATCGTGTTTTAGGAGGAGGTTTAGTGCCCGGCTCTTTGGTACTTATTGGTGGAGAACCCGGCATTGGTAAATCAACTTTGGTGTTGCAAGTGGCTTTGCGTATGGCAGGTAAGAAAATACTGTATGCGTCAGGCGAAGAGAGCGTGAATCAGCTAAAAATGCGTGCTGAACGAGTAGGTGAGATGCTCAGTGATTGCTACGTGGTGAGTGAAACCTCGTTGGAGCAAATTTTTGCGCATATCAAAGAGATAAAACCTGACGTGGTTATTGTTGATTCCATTCAAACGATGTCTACCTCTACGGCCGAATCGTCGCCCGGTTCTATTTCGCAAGTGCGTGAATGTTCAGCGGCATTGCTCAAATTTGCAAAAGAGACGCATATTCCCGTTCTTCTTATTGGACACATTACCAAAGAGGGCAGTATTGCTGGTCCTAAAATTTTAGAGCATATTGTTGATACAGTTTTACAGTTTGAAGGTGATCGTCACTATATGTATCGCATTTTACGTGCTAATAAAAATCGTTTTGGCAGTACCGATGAGTTGGCTATTTTTGAAATGCAACAGCAAGGTTTACGTGAAGTGAGTAATCCGTCAGAGTTACTTTTAACTCAAAATAATGACGGTTTAAGCGGTATTGCCATCGCTGCTATGATTGAGGGAGTGCGACCTTTTTTAATAGAAGTGCAAGCATTGGTAAGCACAGCTGCTTATGGTGTTCCACAGCGTTCGGCAACGGGTTTCGACTTACGACGTATGAATATGTTGCTGGCTGTACTCGAAAAACGAGCTGGGTTTAAGTTGGCTCAAAAAGATGTCTTCTTGAATATCGCTGGTGGATTGCGTGTGAGTGATCCCGGTGTTGATTTATCGGTACTTTCAGCAGTACTGTCGTCAAATTTGGATTTGACCATTGATAAACGTATTTGTCTTACAGGAGAAGTGGGATTGTCGGGCGAAATTCGTCCAGTAAATCGTATAGAGCAACGTATAGCAGAAGCTCAAAAACTAGGTTTTAAAAAGATTATTATTCCTGAATTTAATAGGAGCCAATTGGCTAAGAAAAATTGGAAAATAGAGGTAATTGGTGTTCAAAAAGTGGAAGATGCGTTTCGTATACTATTTGCCTAACAACTATTTTAACTTATAATGGCGATGAAATTTCATCGCCATTACTTATTTTTGTGAATAGAAGTTTTATTTTTTCCAAAATGTGGGCGTAAAGAGTAATAGTACAGTAAATAGTTCTAAACGTCCAACTAGCATTAAAAAGGATAATACCCATTTGCTAAATTCTGGTACAGCAGCGTAATTACTCATAGGACCTATACTTCCGAGACCAGGACCGGCACAACTTAAACTGGTGATAGAGCCACTTATAGACTCTTCCAAGCCCATGCCCGACATTGCTAATACGATGATACCTAATGCTATTGTCGTGAGATATAGTAATACAAATGCCAACACTTTAGTAATGACATCTTCTTTTACTAAATGGCCGCTATAACGTACAGGGAAAATAGCGTTTGGGTGGAGAATTTGCTTGAATTCATAATAGCAATATTTTGCCACAATAACGATACGTACCATTTTAATACCACCAGTAGTAGAACCCGCAGACGCCCCAGTAATAATGACAATTAATAATATAATCCATGTATATGTTTGCCATTCCATATAGTCAACGGTAACAAAACCGGTAGTGGTCATTAGAGAGGCTACGTAAAATACAGATTCTCGTGTCGCTTTTTCAATCGCATTGAAAGTTAAATGAGCTGAAAAATCAACTCTTGATACCGCAATAAGCGCAGCAGCCGAAAATAAAAGTATTAAGTAATATCTTAATTCCTCGTTGCTAATTATCTTTTCAAATTTGTGCTTATAGGCAAAGTAGTATAAACTAAAATTAACACCTGATAAAATCATGAAAATGGTTACAACGTATTCAATATAGGGCGAATTCCAATAACCAATACTAGCCTGTTTGGTTGAAAAACCACCAGTTGCCGTAGTTGAAAAGGAGTGACAAACGGCATCAAACCAGCTCATACCACCGAATTTTAATAGAATTGTTTCGGCTACGTTGAGTACAATATAGATGACGAACAGACGTTTTGCTGTTTCGTTTATTTTGGGGTGTATCTTGTCTTTTGTTGGTCCCGATGATTCCGCTGCAAACAATTGCATACCATTATAGCCAAAAAGTGGTAATAGAGCCAGCGAAATAACAATAATTCCCAAGCCACCAATCCAGTGGGTCATACTACGCCAAAATAGTATGCCGTGCGATAATTCTTCGATATTATTCAAAATAGAAGCTCCAGTCGTGGTGAAACCCGACATGGTTTCAAAAAACGCATCGGTAACCGATGGGATACTGCCACTGAGCCAAAATGGCAACATACCAAATAAGGAAAATAATATCCAAGTAAAGGTGACAATTACAGAGCCTTCACGTTTTCCTAGTAATGGTTTGGCGTTCAGACCTAATAAAAATAATAAAGTGGCAAAGCCGAATGTGATGCCTCCGCTTATGAGGAAATAACGCATGTCATTTTCCTCATAAATAATTGGGATAAGGCTCATCGAGAGTAATAACAAACTCTCGATAAAGAGTAAGCTACCAATCATTTTTGCCACCAATCGGAAGTTAAAATCTTTACCCATGGTTAATTAAAAAAACGCTCCATTTTACGAATAGCTGATGAAACACAAAATACAATAACATGGTCGTTAGGAATGATAACCGTATTACCATCTACCATATATCCAATGCCGTTGCGTACATAGCCCCCAATATTTACTTGATCAGGCAGTCGTAAATCTTTAATTTTCGATTTGGTGATTTTGGCTCCAGGTGTAGCAATAAATT
>JARKSE010000053.1 GCA_029974315.1 Paludibacteraceae bacterium
ATACACAACAAAACGCCATCAAGTAAAACTACAGAGCGTGTTTGTTCTGCATAGTTGACAGGATAAAGCAAATGCTCGGATTCTGTACCATCGTTATTTGACTGCACTAAATGCATTGAATAATTCAACGCATACCAGCCAGTTGGAACTGGAGTCATTACATCACCGCCAGCAACACCAACAATGCCAACTTGCGGATTGGTGAGATGTGCCGCCACCTTTTTACCCCAATCTGGAGTTAAGAACAACACATCTTCATGCACAAAACACAAATTCGGATAAGTAGACCGTTTTACGCCCTCATTATAGGCTGAAAAAATAGAATAAGTTTGTTTGGAGTTGTCAATATGAATCAACTCGTACTCAATGCCAACAGTTGCCGCCACATTATCAGTAAAAGCGGTAGCTAATTGTTCATATTTTTAGCAAACAATAATTGAAATCATCCGTATATTTGACTTTATAAATTTGTAATCTGTTGTTTAATGTGCTTTTTCCACCTCATTTGAATAATAGAATTGGTGCATAACTGCACATCAAAACCGCGTGCCACAGCGTAGGCTTTCGCCAAAGTACGTAGTGCATCGGCATCAATATTTAATCGCTCAAAATTACGACAACCAGCAAGCAAATTTACTTTACCAAATTTCAAACGGTTTAAATCTATCAGTTCAATGGCTACTTTGCCATCGCAGTATTCAAACAAAATATTACCGCCAGAATAATCTTGATGGCGTATACCTAACTCATGTAAACGTGCCGTAAACTCACCAATAGCGGTTAAAATTTCTTTACGAAAAAGGAAGGTCGGATTTCCTATCAAATCGTTAAAAGTGTGTTTGCAAGTAGATTCGGCAGAAGCGTAATAACTTGTAGTCAAACATCCTAACGTGCGACATTCCAAATAGCCAATGGGTGCAGGCGTTCCTATTCCTACTTGTTGAAGGCGTACGGCGTACTCAAACAAACGTTTAGCTTTTGATTTACGAAACCAACCATAAATAATTGATTTAAAAAAGCTCGGAGTTTTAAATGCTTTAACCACAACAGAACTATTTCCCACTATAAAGCGTTTCAACACATTTCGTTTTTGGTATAGCACATCCCCTTTAGTCGAAAAATCGTAATTCAAACGAGCCACAAATAATCCAAAATGGTT
>JARKSE010000057.1 GCA_029974315.1 Paludibacteraceae bacterium
ATGAAAACACAAACATTTCTATTCATTTACTCCCGCAAAGGTGAGGTAAAAGTATTGAACAGCTACGATAATGCAATCTTTGAACAGACCAAAGAGTTTAAAAAGTGGAAGCACACCGCAACAATTGAACCGTGTGTGTTCATCGAGAACATTTGCAACCGGTGTACAAACAAGGAAGTAATCGATGAAATAAACGAGTTAAAGCAATAAACCTGCTGCACAACAAAAAAACAGGCAATTTTAAACGGAAAAAACAAAGTAAATTTGCAAAATGAAACAGATTAACGAAACGACATTTACGAGCGACAACGGGATGATAACATTCATTCATGGGGATTGTATGGAATTTATGGCAGGGTGCAAAGAGAATGAGTTTGATTTGGCAGTGGTTGACCCTGAGTTTGGAATTGGAATAAGTGAGTCGGCAAGGCTTGTAACTGATAAAGGATTGAAGGCAAAAAAATGGGACAATAAACCAATTGACTCAAATTATTTCAATATGCTTTTTGCAATATCAGAAAATCAAATAATATGGGGAGGTAATTATTATCCGCTTCCCGCAAACAAACACTGCATTATTTGGGACAAATTGCAGCCTGAAAAATTATCTTTTGGCATGTTTGATTACGCATGGACTTCTTTTCATGGCGCAAATAAAATGTTTAGGCAATCGGTGCAAAAGGAAACAATACATTTTCACCCGACAGCAAAACCAATTCAACTTTACCGCTGGATTTTCAAAAACTACGCAAAGCCTACAGACCACATACTCGATACACACGGCGGTTCAATGTCCTCGGCTATCGCCGCACACATGGAAGGCTTGCGGCTGACGATTATAGAACTTGACAAAGAGTATTTTGATAAGGCGATAAACAGGTTTAAAATCTACGAACAACAACTAACTTTATTCTAAAACATGCTGTAAAACATGTTTTTGCTATTGCATGTGTGGGAAGGAATGGCGTACTTTGTGAAAGATAATAACGTATGGTGCTATGTTTTCGGTTTGCCTTGCAGAAATTGTCAAGCCTACTGAAAAGTTTACTGGCAAACTGAAATATAGCACGTGTTACCGCCAGTTATTTGAATTATTAACTTAAAAATAGGAGATAAAAACAATGACGGAACAAGAAAAAACAATTGCAAAGATTTTTGATAAATCAGTTGAAGCATTGGGAATAATGACAAAATCATTATGTGATGCCATAAAATCAACAAAAACAGAAAAGAGATATGTAATGTATAAAGACCAAAAATGCGAACTTATCGGAACGTCTGATGGTGGCGGAACTTTAAACACTGGCGGATTGGCTTTTTGTATAATACTTCCAGATGGTTCAGTTCATAATGTTCAGGATTCACACTGTCGGTTTTTATAATTGGCGGTAACTACGGAATAAAATCCGTTTTTATGGATTTTATGAAGAGTTATCAGCCGTTTTAATGGCTTATGATTAAAAAGCTAATTTTCATATAATACTAACAATTATTTTACGCCTGAAAAGGCAGGCGGGCGGTGAAAATCCGTGTTTAAAAGGTTATTTTAATAGTAAATC
>JARKSE010000073.1 GCA_029974315.1 Paludibacteraceae bacterium
GTACAAGGTGGGACACAAACATTTTTATTCCCTTCGGCAACTGCTAACATCGGTTTTTCTTACTTCTTTCTACCTTGGATGGGTATTGGAACAGGGGCTTATGCTAGCAACTATGGTTCGGTAGCCAAACTCAATGGAGAATATGTATGGAATAATGTAATCGATTCTGACGGCGATACGTACAATCATCATATTAAAATGAATGATTGGACAGAGCGTCAAGTGACCTATATGGTAGAAATTCCATTAGCATTTCAATTTCAACATAATTTTAACGGAAGAACTGGTATTTACGCTGCTTTAGGTGCGAAATTTGGAATCCCTCTCTATTCTGATTATCGTGTGACTAGTGGTTCTATGACACACACGGGTTATTATCCACAATGGGATTTAACGTTGCATGATGTTCATGAATTTTATACTGAAGAAAATCAAGGACAAAATGGAAAGTTCCCCAATCCAACATATAGCTATAAAGCATTTTTAGAATTTGGTGCTTTATTTCAAATAGGTAAACGTACAGATTTATCATTAGGGATTTATGCCAATTATGGATTTAATAATATTGAGCCTGTGGCAGAGGCTGATAAGGTTCCACTTGGTTTCCGCAATACTGATCACCAATTTATGAATACATATAATGGTTTGATTGGCACGCAAAATGTAAGTGGATTTAATGCACTCTCGGGTGGAGTTAAATTAGGCTTAAATGTTTACATTGGTCGTTTAACGCCAAAAGCTAAAAAAGAGAAAAAAGTAAAAGAGAAAATAGTGTATGTGTATGACACTTTGATTGTAAAAGATACATTGGTATTACGCGATACTATTACTGTTACTCAAGCTAAAAAAGACTCTATTGCCAAAGCATCAGTAGTGCTCGAAAAAGAGTTGTCGACATCGGTTATCTACTTCGATTTTGACAAATATGAGCCTAAATTAGAACCTGCAGATCTTTTGGATAAAGTAGCAGCTGTTTTAGTAGCTTATCCAGACATGGGAGTTTCGGTTAACGGTCATGCTTGTAGAACGGGTACAGATGAGTATAACCAGCGTCTTGCTAGAAAGCGTGCTGAAGCGGTAGCCGATATTTTAAAAACCAAAGGCGTAAAAGAGTCGCAGATAAAAGTATCTTCGTATGGCGCTAATCGTCCATTTAAGTACGACGAGCATTCACATCAAAACTCGAAAGATAGACGTGTGGAAATTATACCAACAGGTTATGTAGCTCCAGTAAAACAGACAAAAGTAGGAGATTCTAGTAAATTAACAGGACCTGTGGTAACCCAAACTGAACGAGTAATTCCTACCGTTTACGTAGAAGGTGTTGGGGAAGTGCCAATCTTCTTGAAATATACCGAGTTTATAGGTGAAGAAGAGGTTAAGAAGGGGCTTTATTTAGCGCAGATTTCACGTAAATGGTATAATGGCGAACAAGCGTTCTGGGTATATATTTATGAAGCAAATATGTTCCAAATAGCTGATCCGAATAATGTGGAACCGGGCATCACGCTTATGATTCCAAAAATGGATCCTGCATTGGTAGATCCAAACAGCCAAGAAGCTATTGATAAAGCTAACGCGCTAAAAGAGATATATTTGAAAAAATAAAACTGAATATGAAAAGTTTTAATAGGTTTACAAGCCTAATTTTATTGAGTGTGCTACTGCTTGGCGGTGGCACACTTCACGCTTGTGCAAAACCCAAAACACCGGATTGGGTTCTTAATCGTGTTTCCGACGACAATTATTACATTGGTATCGGCTATGCGCCCAAGGTTAAGAAGTCAAAAGCTCATTATGATTTGGCAGCACAAAATGCGCTTAATGATTTAGCGTCGGAGATTTCAGTGACGATTTCTGCGTCGAATTTGATGATAACAATCGAAGATGATAAACAGCTCAAAGACGATTTTACTTCTATCATCAAAGCACGCGCTCAGAAAGATATCGAGGGATATGAGAAAGTGGCTTCGTACGAAGATCGTAAAGGGTGTTGGGTCTATTATCGTCTGTCAAAAGCACAATACGCAGCTACTCAAGCACGGAAGCGTAGATTGGCTGTTGAAACAGCAAAAACGTTTTATGTAGCAGCTCAAGAGGCAGAACGTAAAATGGATTATAAAACCGCTATTATTGATTATGCCAAATCGTTAGATGCAGTAAAAGCTTATTTGAATGAACAAATTTTAGTTACTATCGATAGTGTAGAAATAAATTTGACACAAGTTGCTTATCGCCGTTCTTATGATTTGCTCAATAGTTTACAACTAAAATCGGTGCGTAATCAAGTCACTTGTAAAATGGGTGAATCAATTCCCGAATCGGATTTGGTATGTTTTTTGCGAACATCATCAGGGGAACCTATGGCAAATTTTCCAGTGATGATAACTTATTCGGAACGTTCGATACAAAATGCCAATAAAATGACCGATGCCGAAGGCAAAGCTGCTTTTGTGTTGCCCACAGTGCGCTCAAAGAAAACGATGGAAACTGTTACATTTGCATTAGACATCAATAAATTATTAGTGGAATCGGCAGTTGATTTTACGGTGCGTCGTTGGTTAGTACAAATTCCAGCACACAAGGTTACAATGACAGTATTGGTAATGAAACCATCTATTTTGATAGAAGCGACTGAACAAAATTTATCGAAAACTGTATCGCATTTAATGTTAGCACCGATGTTTGAACATCTCTTTTTGAATGCAGGTTATTCTGTTGTAACCAATAGAGAAGAGGCTGATTATATTTTAAAAATAACAACGAATACAACGGCTAGAAGTCAAGCGAAAGGACTTTATTCGACAGCACTTAACGGACACATTCAGTTGTATCGCAAAGATCGTGTCATTTACGACCGATTTTTGAATAATATTGCTGGAACACAATTAGATTATATAAAAGCTGGTTTAAGTGCTTATGAAGAGGGAGCTCGTCAGATAGAAATTCGTTATTTTCGTGAATTTGAGGAAGCTATTATAAAACAATAAGCAATTTATGAAAAGACATTTACGTTTTTTTGCGAGTAGTGTACTGGTTATTTTTTTGCTATCGTCGTGTGTGTATATAAAATACACCAAGCAGGCCAATAAGTACGAGTCGGCTGGTTTGTACGAGTCGGCTTTGGATCAATACCTCAAAGCACTCAAAAAGAAACCAGATTATATTGATGCACGTATTGGTTTAATACGTATGTCAACACGTTATTCGGAGCAGTTATCGGATCAAATAGAGCAAGCTTATGCAGCCTTAGATGACGATTATGTGGTAAACTCCTATTTAAAATTACGTGATTTGCGTACAAAAGTGGCTCTTTACGACATAGAACTTGCCATTGATTCACGTGTCGAAGGACAATTTAGAGAATCGAAAAATCGTTTTTTGTCAACTAAATATCAACGAGCAGAGGAGCTGTTAGATGAAGAAAAATTTAGTGAGGCTGCAAATCTGTTTGATCAAATAGTGGCTGTCGATGCAACTTATGAACGGGCAGCAGAGTTGGCGAAGTATTGTAAAAGCGAGCCTATCTATCGTCAAGCCGTAGTTAATATGTCTAATGGGAAATACCGTTCAGCTTATGCTCAATTTGGGCGTGTACTCAATATCGATAGTAATTTTAAAGATGCTTTCGATTTACGGCAAGAAGCTGTTAACAAAGGTGTGTTGACTGTGGCAATTATGGAAGTGCGCAATGCGTATGGAAATCGTCAGTTGGCTAATATGATGGTAGCCGAAGTGAAAACGTTAGTACAACGTCATAACGATCCTTTTTTACGTATTGTAGATTTATATCAAACAGAAGCAGTGATTGCAGAACAGAAACGTGCTTTGGCTAATGACTTGGATTTGAAATCGGCACTTATTCCGGTAAGAGCCCATTTAGCTTGTCGTATCAACGATGTAAATATGCAAACATCGAAACTTAAAGAGGTAAAACAAAAAGGTTTTTTACGTGAAGTAAAAGCGGACAGAACTGTTGTTTATCACAAAATTTATTATTACGAATGTTCGCAAACATCACAAGCTTGGGCAAAAGTATCGTATGATTTAACCTCAACTTCTACTGGACTCATTTTGCTTTCAGGTACGGCATCGGCTTTGGCGAATGATGAGATTCGTTATATATATTATAAAAATGACAGTCGCGATTTGAATATTCGTACAGGCTCGTGGGAAAATAAAGATAAACCATTTGATTCATCGGTTGACTATGTGAATGATGGCTATTTAGCGGCTTCGCAAATTACCCCCTTGGTTGATGCAAGGCGTTCGCTCAAATCGATGGATGATTTTGCTGCGGATTTGTCACCGACATTAGGGCGCACCATAACACAGCGACTTATCAATTTTAATCCTGAACAATAAAAAGAAAACAACAAACTAACTAGTTTGTTGTTTTCTTTTTATATTGTGTATCTTTTTTATTTATGTGTAATAGTTTCTACGTTAGTAACCATGTTAGTTGCTAGTGTGCGGAACGCCTCGCTCAATATAGTGTTGTCTTTTAACGCAACAGGCTCTCCAGTATCGCCGCTTTCGCAAATACTTTGCACAATTGGAATTTGTGCTAGTAGTGGTACATTTTTTTCTTCAGCGAGTTTTTTACAGCCATCTTTCCCGAAAATATAGTAGCGATTTTCGGGCAATTCAGCAGGCGTAAACCACGCCATATTTTCGACTAAGCCCAAAATTGGAACTTCTATTTTTTCGGTTTGGAACATTTGTAAACCTTTTCGTGCGTCAGCCAAAGCTACCTGTTGTGGGGTGCTGACTACGATGGCACCGCTTAGCTGTAAGGCTTGTACCAAGGTTAAGTGAATATCACTAGTTCCAGGAGGTAAATCGATTAAAAAGTAATCTAAATCGCCCCACTGTGCATCATTTATAAGCTGTTTTATGGCGTTGCTTGCCATGGCACCACGCCAAATAAGTGCTTTGTCAACATCGACAAAGAAACCGATGGACAGAAGTTTAACGCCATATTTTTCGATTGGAAGAATCCATTCTTTGCCATCAATTACTTCCGCCGTGGGATGTTCGTCTTCGAGTCCAAACATTTTTGGCATCGATGGTCCATAAATATCGGCA
>JARKSE010000087.1 GCA_029974315.1 Paludibacteraceae bacterium
CAATGGGTTGATGGTGCCTCCTAATGCTTCAAAAGCTGTTTGGTCAAATTCCGATGTAATGGTCAAATAACCAGACACAACAAACACATTATTGACGTTAGATACCGCAGGATTTGTTTGAAAAGCTTCCGATGGTACGTATTTTTCTAATGTTTTAGCACCTTTGGTGTCTTTGTAAAAAGCGTCCCAGAAAGCTCTGAACGAAGTCGAAAAATTGATATTTTCTGGTAAAGTTTCTACCACAGCAGCATTTTTATGCGTTTTACTAACATTTTTTTGATGGCCACAGCCTACTAAAGCCACTGCAAAAGCGGCAAATAATAAAATTTTTTTCATAATAAATCTAGTTTTGATGAATGGGTGCAAAGGTACTTTAAATGACCTATAGTTTATCACTCATTCTTGATAGTTAATTATAAGAGTCGATTTTGTATCGCTGTTTACGCAAAAGCGGTTATCGATACGTTGACCCACAATCCAAATGATGTCATTTTGAGAGGTCAACATCCACAGTTTGTCTTTCATTAAGCGGCTTATTTTTTCGTCGATAAAAAAATCACTGACTTTTTTCGTTTGTGTCATGCCGAAGGGTACAAAACTATCGCCTTGTTGCCAATGACGTAATACCAATGGAAAAATTACTTTGTCGGTATCTAAATAAGCACACTGTTTGTCTTTTTTGATTTCTGGAATCCCATCTACACGCTCAAACGTTAATTCTATGGGATTTGTTAGTAGACGACAATCACTATCAATGGTGTAAATATCATTTTTAATGACGGTTATCGCCTCTATTTCTAGCGTATCTCTGTTAATCACTACGCGGTGTGTGGTCGAGTAAAATTCTTTACCTGATAAGCCATCAAGATTTTGCAGGATGTCATTTACCGTGGCAGAATTAAAACGATACGGTTGCAATAATTCAAACAGAATAGTGCCAAACGCTGGTAATGCTTGTAATTTACTAATCGAAATACGCGTGATACCTTTTTCTTCTTGGCATAATTTAGTTCGTAAATCGTCGATAAAATAGGTATAAATATCAGACACATCCTTCAGATGTTCGATATTACGGCGCATAGTGTCAGTAAACGACGGATTAATTTCTTGAAATGGTGGAATAATTTGGTGACGGATTTTGTTGCGTACGTAAATGGTGTCGCTATTGGTGCTATCCGTTCTAAAATTTAATCCATGTTCGCGGGCGTAGGTCTCAATTTGCGATCGTTTGCAGTGGAGTAGCGGACGAATGATATGCTCATTCGTGGCTTGAATGCCAAGCAAACCTCTAATGCCAGTGCCTCTCACTAAATTAACAAAAAAAGTTTCCACAGCATCGTTAGCATGATGTGCAATGGCTACTGCACCACATTGTTCCGATTTGAGTAGCTCTTTGAACCAATCATATCGTAGCTCACGCGCCGCCATTTCAATCGAAATTTTGCGTTCTTGTGCTATTTGCGTTGTATCAAAATTTATAGTCTGTAATGGCACTTGATAATGTGCGGCTAATTCTGCCACAAAAGCCATATCTTCATCCGATTCGGTTCCTCTGAGATGAAAATTACAGTGAGCGACTACACACTTGTAGCCGAGGTGTACAAGAACGTCAAGCAATACAACAGAGTCGATACCTCCGCTCACAGCTACCAATAACTTGGTACCAGTGCTGGGCATCAATTGCTCTTGCATGTATTGCTTGACGTTTTGTAACACGGAAAAAGGGTAAGGTAATTGGTTATGTAAAGTCTGTTTTTATTAACCTTTCAATAAATTCAACGCAATGAATTTATTACGCTTCGCCACCTCCAAACATTGGAATTGGTGGTTGATTGCCAGCTTCTACTTTAATTTTTCCGTTTTGCGATTCGTATTTTGCGATATTATCTTCCATAGCCAACAGTAAACGTTTTGCGTGTTCTGGTGTGAGAATAATACGTGAT
>JARKSE010000106.1 GCA_029974315.1 Paludibacteraceae bacterium
CGGCTGCACCTCCTTAACTGCGTTAAGCGCACCGATGGCAACCTCTTTGTATTGCAACGGCTGCGCATTAACAGCAACGTCAATAGCTTCTATTTTAGCCGATGCTGTATTATTGCAGGATTTATCGAATATTTATTTTGATTTATTAGGAGGAACGAATGCACCTGTTGGCACGTGGTCAGCGCACGCAATTGCTGATAAAAATCTGATTATTGGTGATGGCGGAACAGTTGCATTTAACAGTTAAGCGTATGGCAAGGATACTCGAAACAAAAGGCTTAAAAATGGATTTAGATAATCCGACAAAAGCACAAAAGGCGAAGCTTAAGAAGCTTAAGCCTGAATTGTACGAAAAGTTATTTAAAAAGGCATCCACCAAATAAGGGAGCGAAAGCCTACATTTAGGGGTGTGCAGGGTGACACTTGCACATCTCACACTAAAACACAAAATATGAAACTACTCAGCACATATTTAAGGGGTAAATCATTAACGGTTTGCTTTGCTTTTCCCGAAGATTACGACATGGCTAATATAGATGATTTAAACGTCTCTATAGGCTCGAAACAGTTCACAGGTGATGATATAGATATTAGTGGGAAAGTTGCCTGTGTGAGGCTGAAAAGCGAAGACACATACAAGTTTACTGGAGACTATCCCATTATCATTTCAATTGATGATAAAACACGGGGAGTGATACCAATTCCCGTGGGTGATATTCGTTTTGTAACACATAGAAACAACCTGAATAATGCAAGCACGAATGAAGAAAACGATATTGTTATTGCGCTGTCAATTACGCAAACGACAATAGATGTTGATAGTGTGCTGTACAACGTGATGAAAGGCGACAGGTGAGAGCAAGGCGAAAAAGGTGAAAAAGGAGACAAAGGCGATGCAGGCGATATGTTCAGCTGTCAATTTAACACGGTTATTTTAAAACAGAATTGCTTTTGGGTTGATGGGTGGTTGTGGATTGACACTGGTTCGAAAACAAACTTGAAAAATATCGAAGTTGGGTATTTTGCTATTAATACAGGTATAGGGACTGAATATCTGAAACCTATCGTGCATTACCCTGCCGCATTGACTTATCAAACATCATCCGTTCCGAATGGTTTTTATCTGAAAGACGTGGATGGCAGATTGTCTGAAAATACTGATTTTGAGTTTTTAGATGTACGATATAATATCAGAAATGATACAGTATACAAATATGACGGATTAACAAAATTAAACGGTATTAATGCCGCATTTGATGATTTCGATGTATCGCATTCCGCTGCAATGCGTACAATCTTTTTGCAAATTTATCAGGGATTTACAGGAGAAGTATATCGAAGTGCAACCGATGAATTATGTAATTTTTCACGCATTGACGCTCATTTTGAACCAACATACGCCCGCATAAGGAATGTAGACGTAATAGGTATTCCTATTGTTAATGCTGGTGCAATGGAACAATCAGGAAGTAATGCCGACATTCTGAAAGTAGCATCACACTACAACAACACATTTGCAAGAGTTGATATTACAGATAGTCCGACAAAATTTATAAATGGAGTGATTGCAATAACTTCCGGACCAGATGTTGAAAATAGAACCGTTGGTTGCACATTCGGAAATGGTGTTGAATTTTTTGAAGACACAATTAAAACATCATCTGAATATCCTAATTTTAATTATGAAAGCTGGAATCCAACTTATCAGCAATCAGCAACAACAGCGATAATAACCGCAAAATTCAGGATGATAAAAGATGCAACAGGGGCCAGTTGGGATATTATTCGCCGTGCATGCCGAGCCACAGCCCGCAAAACAGTTGGTGGTGTTTATGCTGCTGGATTTCCCTGGGATATGTACAGGGGGTTCGGTATTATTCATGTTGATGGGGCAATTCAATGGATCAAAGCAAACTACACTGAAAACGATGATTACCTGAACAATTTAGCGGATGAAGTGGAGCGCACAAGAGGTATTGACCCGATGTTGCCGTATGACAAGCAAACGGATGATACACCAATTGCCAAACGTGATTTTGAGCCTGTCAGGGATAAGCTTGCAGGGATAGAAGATAATGCAAACAACTACGTTCACCCGGCAACACACCCGCCTGCAATAATCGAACAGGACGCAAACAACCGATTTGTAACAGATGCGGAGAAATCTGCTTGGAATGGCAAACAAAACAATTTCGGGTTCACGCCTGAAAACGCCGCAA
>JARKSE010000117.1 GCA_029974315.1 Paludibacteraceae bacterium
GCTTCTTCTTAGGGGTTGCTTCGTCCAACCTTTTTTATCTGCTATTTTGTTAACAAAATGATTTTTTGTAAATTTGTAAATTATTTTAGATACAAATTTTATGTCAGATACATCAGATACAAATCAAAACATCATCGATGAAGTTACATCGGGTGAATATAAATATGGATTTACTACGGATATTGATACAGAGGTAATTTCTGCTGGATTGAATGAGGATGTTGTACGCCTTATTTCATCAAAAAAAGGCGAGCCTGAGTGGTTGTTGGAGTATCGTTTAAAAGCTTATCGCCATTGGCTTACGATGAAAATGCCTAAATGGCCACATTTAAACATTCCTGAGATTGATTATCAGCAAGTTGTCTATTACGCCGCACCTCGTAAAAATACGCTTCAAAGTCTCGATGAGGTCGATCCAGAGTTGATAGATACTTTCAATAAATTGGGCATTCCGTTGGAGGAACAAAAAGCATTGGCAGGCGTAGCGGTTGATGCTGTAATGGATAGTGTTTCGGTAAAGACAACTTTTCGTGAAAGTTTAGCTGAGAAAGGTATCATTTTTTGTTCGTTCAGTGATGCGGTAAAAGATCATCCCGATTTAGTACGGAAATATCTTGGCTCCGTAGTTCCTTATGCCGATAATTTCTTTGCTGCACTAAATTCAGCTGTCTTTTCCGATGGTTCGTTTGTTTACATTCCAAAAGGTGTTCGTTGTCCGATGGAACTTTCTACCTATTTTAGAATAAATGCCGTTAATACCGGTCAATTTGAACGCACGCTAATTGTGGCGGACGACGATTCGTATGTGTCTTATCTCGAAGGTTGTACTGCTCCTATGCGTGACGAAAATCAATTGCATGCTGCTATTGTCGAAATTGTGGTGATGAATAATGCCGAAGTGAAATATTCGACCGTACAAAATTGGTATCCAGGTGATAAGGATGGCAAGGGCGGTATTTATAATTTTGTGACAAAACGTGCTATTTGCAAAGGCGATAATTCTAAAATTTCATGGACGCAAGTAGAAACAGGATCGGCTATTACGTGGAAATATCCAAGCTGCATTTTGAAGGGTAACAATTCTATTGGCGAATTTTACTCTGTAGCAGTTACTAATAATCACCAACAGGCCGATACGGGGTCTAAAATGATACATTTGGGACGTAATACCAAAAGTCGCATTGTTTCCAAAGGAATTTCGGCAGGGCAAAGTCAAAACTCATATAGAGGTTTGGTTAAAGTGCTTCCTGCTGCTCAAGGTGCACGCAATTTTTCGCAGTGTGATAGTTTGCTTTTAAGCGATCGTTGCGGTGCGCACACGTTTCCTTACATGGATATAAAAAATGAAACGGCGATTATTGAACACGAAGCCACAACATCGAAGATTAGCGAGGATCAACTATTTTACTGTAACCAACGCGGTATAAGCACCGAAGATGCTATCGGTTTAATAGTGAACGGCTACGCCAAAGAAGTACTGAATAAATTACCGATGGAATTTGCCGTAGAAGCGCAAAAATTGCTCTCAATTTCTCTTGAGGGTTCTGTTGGATAAAAACCTGAACGAGATGATTTTTTTTGATATACATAATATTGTAGCTACATTGTGGGGATATGACCTATCGTATTTGGAATTGATAGGTTTTATCACAGGTTTTGTGTCTATTTATTTGGCGGGCAAAGGTCATGTGTTGACTTTTTGGATTGGCTTACTCAATTGTGCGGTGTTTTTCTCCTTGTTTTATCAACAACATCTCTATTCTATGATGTTGTTACAGTTGGTATTTGCTTCTATCAATATTTATGGCATTATAAAATGGACCTTTCCTAAAAAGAGTGAGCAAAACTCCGAAAAGAAATTACGTATTAGTACGTTGAGTACCAAAGCACTTATTTCCTACATGTTAACTATTGTTTTGGGTGGTGTAGCTTGGGGTTGGTTTATGGTGTATCTATCGAATCGTTTTCCTGATTTTGTACAAACACCTGCATATCCTTATGTTGACGCCATTTTGTTGATGTCAAATGTGATAGGTCAAACTTGGGTGGCGCGTAAAAAAATTGAAAATTGGGCTTTGTGGATTTTGGTCGACTCCGCCAGCTGTATTTTATGGCTAGTGATGGGTATGAAATTGACCGCTTTATTATATGTTTTATATGTAATTATATCAGTGTACGCTTGGTTCAACTGGCGTAAGCAGCTAGAGGAAGAACGTGCTCTGGCCCGAGCAAAAAGGAAAAATCATTAATCATCTGACTTTATAATTTGCAACTTGTATCGGTTGCTATAATGAATCATTTATAACTAAAATAATATGCTTGAAATAAAAAACTTACATGCTACCGTTGCAGGTAAAGAAATTTTAAAAGGATTGGACTTGGTTGTTCGTCCTGGCGAAGTACATGCCATAATGGGTCCCAATGGAGCTGGAAAATCTACGCTTTCATCGGTTTTATCTGGTAATCCTGCATTTACAGTTACCGAAGGTTCT
>JARKSE010000147.1 GCA_029974315.1 Paludibacteraceae bacterium
ACAAACAATGAAAATGATTAATTTCATGGTTGCCTTATTTCTATTGTTGTTTGCATCGTGCGCAACCTATCAACAGGCAGATAACGATGACGATTTTACATTCGATAGCGACAAGCCGGGCTGGACGGACGGCGCGTTTTACCTGCTGGATATTTCGACAGAACTGGACAGCTTATTGGAGGGTAAAGTAGTTGAGCCTAAAACAGTAGCCATGTACAACAAGTATCTCGATTACCGCAGGTACTTTGATGTGGCAGACACGCTGCCGCCAACAGGCACATTGCTACCCAACGAGGTAACTGCCACCGCAGACGATGCCGATTTTGCACGCCTTATCAATCCTTACCCGCCTGCCAAACGCAAGATATTACTAATAACAAGAAACGCGGGTATTGATGTACTTTCGCATAAATCGCCTGCTGATACGCTACCGCAACTTAGCTACGACTTTTTATATTTTATAAAATACTAACTAAATGCACCTAAGCAATAACGCAATCCTTATTAACTAACAAACAAAAACAAAAACAAACAATGAAAAACTTAAAAACAAAATACCCGAAACTATATGCCGAATGGCAGCTATCTAAATTGTCTATAAATGACTACATAGCGTTAAATAACGTGTATATTAGCACCTATCCACACACACACCACAAACACGGCATGTTTTACGCATCGGTTGTACAATGTTTTTCGCAAGTGTATTATAGCTACTATGAATGGGAAGGCGATAGTTACGAATGGATAAATAAAACAGTACACCATACCGAGTTTGAAAGTGCCACAAAAGAACTATCCAACGCTACCTACAAACAAGCAAGAAATCAAGCGATACAAATGGCATTCGCTTTAATACATAATGACAATTTTTAACCTAAACAAAAAACAAACAATGGACAATATTTTTTTACATACCGAACACTACACGCCACTATCAAAAGAGACGTTGCGATTGGTAAAAATAGCCAGCGACTTAAACGAACTATACGAACAGCAGCCGAGTGACGAGCTAAAAGAACAAGTAGACGCGGCGGTTAATGCAGCCGAAAACGCCTATAAAATAGCCAAAGCAGATATAACACAACGTAACGCAGGGCGATGCTTACTTAGCGAAACAGAGCCGATTGATGGAACGGTAACTTATGATTACGAAACAGGAACGGTAAAAATTATTTAATAACTTTAAAAACAAAAACAAACAATGGAAAACTTAACAGTACAAGAAACCGTACAGCTAACAATCCGAGTAGCTAACTTTATGGAATGGTATTTTGCCGTTTGGGGCTGCATCGGTTGGGCGTTTGCTTTATTTATCTATCACAAAC
>JARKSE010000156.1 GCA_029974315.1 Paludibacteraceae bacterium
CGCGATTGGTACCAACATCAAAACGGTAGTAAAAATCGACGCTACTACGGCTGTCGAGTCGCCATTTAATTCCCAAATTGGTACGAATACGATTGATGTAATTACCATTAGCATAGTCTGGAGCATTGAGCGTGTTCGATAATTCGCAGGCGGCATACGGTTTCAACGGTTTGCCAAAAATGCTATATTCAGCCATTAATTTAGAGCGTAAACTCCATTGTGGATTGGCTTTTTCGAGCAAATCTGGGTCGTCGGTGCGAATAGTTACGACAGGACGCTCACGTAACGTGAATTTCCAAGCACCAACGCGATAGTTTCCTATAAAATCGAGGTTAATGCGGTGTCTGACATCTAAATATTTTTCGTAGTTGGTTTTCTTCTTGCCGTCGTGCCAAATTAAAGCCAACGTATAACCAGCTCCAACTTTGAAATAATCGTTTACGCGATAGCCCAAATTTAAAGTAGAGTAGAGACGATCAAATTCAGTTGATAGGTTTTTAAAACGCGCTTCTTCCTCCCAACTCAATGATAATCCACGGTATAAATCACGATTTACTTCAAATCCAACCCGTGTAGTGAAGTCTGTTTGAGTGGTATCTGATTCGATGCGTGTTTGTGCTATCGTGGTTACAGATAATAGACTAATGCCTGTTATGAAAAGTACTTTTTTCACCTGATTAACCAATATATTGATTAGGTTTTGTTACTTCGTCAATGCTGTTATGTTCGCCTTTACCAAGTATATAATACAGTTTGATATACGCTACGTCACGCAAAAAGTCGATATGACCGATTTCAATTTTTTCAATCTGTAAACCCGTCCGTTTTTCCAAATCCGCCACCAATTCAGCGCGACGTTCAGGTACAATCAGTTCAATTTTTTCGTACAACACTAATTTGGTTGAAGTGTGTTTTAAAATCTTCTGATTTTCGAGCACCCATGTGAGTGCAATTAATAAAAAATTGGTCAATACCAATTCTGCATAACTCACGGTCATAGCCAGGCCATTGATAACAGATACGCCAATAATCACAAATAAATAGGTCATTTCACGAATAGGAACCGTTTCGGTACGATAACGAATCATACCAAAAATGGCAAATAAACCTAACGTAAAACCGATTTGTAATTTCACATTTTCCATCAAGAAAATGAGCAGAAACATGGTCGTACTGAATAAGATAAAGGTCACGTAATAATCACGACGTTGACTTTTTTTGTAATAAAAGAAGTGAACTAAAATCCAGCAAACTAATAAGTTGAATCCGAAGCGAATCAATAAATTGAAAATGCTGTCGGCTTCAAAAAGTGGAACACCTAAAAAATCAAGTGTGGTGGATGTATCCGTAAAACCAAATTCCTTGGCAATACTAGGATCAAATTCAGGATACTGTTCTGTTTGAATCATAATAGTTAAGTATTAGACGTTTGTTCTATTTTTTCGATAATGTGTAATTTGCGTTTGAATCGGTTGGTTTTTATGCCTGGATTGGTGAGTGCCATACCCACACAGTATTTACTAACGCTTCCAGATACAATACGTAACTTCTGTAGAATCTGTTTCATCTCCGATTCACACAAGCCATCTTGTTTTAATTCAATAATCATTAATTGATTGAGTGCCGACGTATGATGTGTTGTCAAATTTTCAAATCGCAAGTTGGTATCAATGGTTAATCGCTCGGTTTTATTCTTATTTACCAACGTAATACGATCAAACGAAGTGCGTACTTGAGGCAGCAAATGCACAGGATTGTAGGGCGAATGTAGTTCTATAAAACTGTTTGCCTCTGTGTTACTCCTAAAATCGGGAAACAGAGTCGAATCTATTTTGGTGCGTATCTTCTTGGTTCTCCCTTTATTCGTTTTATTTTTGATTTCTAAAAACGATAATTGTGATGCAATGTAAGTACGCGTTCTTATTTTTTGTCGTTGTAAATGGCGGTTGTGGTGCAACAAATACATAGCGCAGTCGGGTGTATCATAATAGATGGTGTCGTAACTGCTTATAACTTCATTTTCAACCTCTTGAATGCGATAATTAGGCGATGCAAGTTCTAACAAACGATTAAGCATACGGACATTGGCCATGTATTTCGTGTCAATGCGGTTCATTAATTTTATCGCTTTCATTTCCGATAAATCAATGGTTTCCAGACGTTTTAGTGCTGGTAATTTTAGTAGCGAATCGTGTGTCATGTAAGTAACACTGTTTA
>JARKSE010000162.1 GCA_029974315.1 Paludibacteraceae bacterium
GCAGGAATTACTATGCTTACGGCGTTAGCATCGGCTTTTACTAAGCGTAAAGTGCGTAAAAATTTGGCTATGACGGGCGAAATTACATTACGTGGCAAATTGTTGCCTGTTGGAGGAATTAAAGAGAAAATTTTAGCAGCAAAACGTGCTGGTATTTCTGATATTATTCTTTGTGAAGATAATCGTAAAGATGTGGAGGAAATTAAGGATATATATCTTAAAGGACTGCGCTTCCATTTTGTGACAGATGTTTATGAAGCTCTGAAAGAAGCGTTACTTTAAAATAAATCATGTATTAAAAAGAGTTGACATTTTTTGTCAACTCTTTTTTTGTATATGCCCAATTTTATGTTATAAAACATATTCCCGAAAAGTCTATTTTTAATGCCTTTTTAATCTCTTTCTGCTTGTTTTAAAAATCATAACTTTTTGAGTTATAGAGATTAATATCATCATTGATACCGTTTTTTATTATTTTAAAAGGTCAGTTTTACGACTTGCAATTTATCTTGTTTTTAACCTTTATTTTCTATAAATATTTGTATCTTTGCAATCTAAAAGTGTAATTTTTAACAAATGAAACATATAACTCCTGATTATATCTTCGAAACCAGTTGGGAAGTATGCAATAAGGTGGGCGGAATTTACACAGTACTTTCAACCCGTGCTCGTACACTACAAACTGCTTTTCGAGATCGTCTTTGTTTTATAGGTCCCGATGTTTGGACGGAAACTCTTCCACCTGATTTTATTCCTTCCACTGATTTTGCTGATTGGGTAGCGCATGCGCGTAAAAACGACAATTTAAACGTACGTGTTGGTCGCTGGGATGTCTCTGGACGACCATTAGTGATTTTAGTTGATTTTAAACCATTTTTAGAAGAGAAGAATCGTATTTATGGTGATTTTTGGATGTGGTTTGGTGTAGATTCATTGATGGCTTATGGAGATTATGACGAAGCGAGTATGTTTGGTTACGCTTCGGGAAAGGTATTAGAGAGTTTTATAAACTACCATAATTTAGGTAAGAAAAAGATTGTTGCTCATTTCAACGAGTGGATGACTGCTTTTGGTGTGTGTTACGTGAAACATTATTTGCCAAAAGTGGCTACGGTTTTTACTACTCACGCTACGTCTATTGGGCGTTCTATTGCAGGAAATCACAAACCTCTTTACGATTACTTGCATGAATACAACGGTGATCAAATGGCGGCAGAATTAAATATGGTCGCCAAACATTCCATAGAAAAAATAGCGGCTAATATTTCTGATTGTTTTACCACAGTGAGCGATATTACCAATAAAGAGTGTACGCAACTTCTTGAAAAAGAGGCTGATGTCGTTACGCCCAATGGATTTGAAGATGATTTTGTACCAAAAGGTGTGCGATTTTCGTCAGTACGCAAGGCAGCTCGTACAAAGTTGCGTGAAGTCGCAGAAGCCCTTTTGGGTTACGAATTGAAAGATAACGCTCTTTTTATTTCAACATCAGGGCGTTATGAATATAAAAATAAAGGGATTGATGCTTTTATTGAATCGCTCAAACTACTATCTCAAAGACATTTGTCTCGCGAAGTGGTGGCATTTATTTTGGTCCCCGCTTGGGTTCACGGTCCTCGTCAGGATTTGAGTCAAAAATTGCGTACACGCAGTCATCAGAAAAAACTCGACAATCCATTTTGTACACATGCTCTGGTGGAACCTTGGAACGATCCTGTGATGAGTGCCATACAATGGTTTCACCTAACCAATCGAGAGCACGAAAAGGTAAAGGTTATATTTGTGCCAACGTACTTGAATGGTTCTGACGGCATTTTTAACCGTTCTTATTATGATTTGTTAGTTGGCTTTGATTTGACTGTTTATCCGTCCTATTATGAGCCTTGGGGTTATACGCCGCTTGAAAGTGCAGCGTTTGGAATCCCTACCATTACAACCGATTTATCTGGTTTTGGACAATGGGTGTCGTCATTATCACAATCTATCTCAATGGGTGTTGGCGTCGTTCATCGCTCCGATTATAATTATCATGACGTAGTGAACAATATTAGCGAGATGATAGCCGAGTACGCAAATCTTTCGGCCGTAGATCAAAAAACTATACAGTTTAAGGCTTCTGCCATTGCAAAAAAAGCGCTTTGGCAAGAATTTATTAGCTACTATTACGATGCTTATACGATTGCTTTAAAGAAAAAGAAATAATAATTATTAAACTTATATAATAAAAAATTATGGATGTAAAAGTCAACCATGTGAATGATCCTAATTGGATTGAGTTTACCGTAAAAACAAGGTTACCACAAAACTTGGAGCGTTTGCACGAAATTTCTAAAAATTTGTGGTGGGTTTGGAATGTAAGTGCTAAAGCACTTTTCCGCAGTATTGATCCGCAATTGTGGAGTCAGTGTCGTCATAATCCAGTAGTAATGTTGGAAATTGTGAAAGTAGAACGTTTTGTTGAGCTTTCTACAAACGAAAAATTCCTCAAAGAATTAGATGAGGTTTATACTGAATTCCGCAAATATGTAGATGTAAAACCAAGTACTAAAACGCCTTCTGTAGCTTATTTTAGTATGGAGTATGGTTTGACTGATCACCTCAAAATTTATTCAGGTGGTTTAGGTGTGTTAGCTGGTGACTATTTGAAGGAAGCATCAGACCACAATGTGGATATGACTGCTATTGGTTTCTTGTATCGTTACGGTTATTTTACTCAGGCTTTATCAATTGATGGTCAACAAATTGCAAAATATGAAGCTCAAAACTTCAACATGTTGCCAATCACTCAGGTAAAAGACGATAATGATCAACCGCTTATCATAGAAGTTCCTTATGCTGACCGTATTGTGTATGCATATCTTTGGAAAGTAGCAGTAGGACGTGTTTCGCTTTACTTGTTAGATACTGACATGGAAATGAATAGCGAGTTCGACCGTGTTATTACACACCAATTATATGGTGGCGACTGGGAAAACCGCATGAAACAAGAAATAATGCTTGGTATTGGCGGTATGTTAGCTTTGAAAAAATTAGGTATTGAAAAGCAAGTATATCACTGTAACGAAGGACACGCAGCGTTAATCAACGTTCAACGTATGGTTGATTTTGTTGCTTCTGGTTTAACATTGCCAGAGGCTTTGGAGGCTGTTAGAGCAAGTTCACTTTATACCGTTCATACGCCAGTTCCTGCTGGTCACGATAGTTTTGAAGAGAGCTTATTCGGTAAATATATGGGTGAATATCCTGCAAAATTGGGTATTTCGTGGAATGCTTTTGTTGATATGGGACGTGAAAATCCTGGGACACAAGAGAAATTCTCGATGAGCGTATTTGCTTGTAACACTTGTCAAGCTGTAAACGGTGTGAGCTGGTTGCATGGTAAAGTGTCGCAAGAGATGTTTAATCCTATTTGGAAAGGTTATTTCCCTGAAGAATTACACGTGAGCTATGTAACTAACGGTGTACACATGCCAACTTGGGCAGCTTTGGAATGGAAATCGATGTATGAAAAATATTTTGATAAAGAGTTTTATCAAGATCAGTCTAACTTGAAAATTTGGAATAAAATTCATACTGTTCCAAACGAAGAAATTTGGGCTACACGTACAGTACTAAAAAATAAGTTGATTGAATACATCAAGTTGCAATTTGAAGAAAATTGGCTCAAAACACAACAAGACCCTTCAAAAATTGTATCTATTTTAGAGCGTATCAATCCTAATGCTTTAATCATCGGCTTTGGTCGTCGTTTTGCTACTTACAAACGTGCACACTTGTTGTTTACTGATTTAGAGCGCTTGGAACGTATTGTGAATGATCCTGCTCGCCCTGTACAGTTTTTGTTTACAGGTAAAGCGCATCCTGCTGATGGTGGCGGTCAAAATTTGATCAAACGTATTATCGAAATTTCACGTATGCCTCAATTTTTAGGCAAAGTAATTTTCCTTGAAAATTATGATATGCGTTTAGCTAAACGTTTAATTGCTGGTGTTGACGTGTGGTTAAATACGCCAACTCGCCCATTGGAAGCTTCTGGTACATCGGGCGAAAAAGCACAGATGAATGGCGTATTGAATTTCTCTGTTCTTGATGGCTGGTGGCTCGAAGGTTATGTAAAAGGAGCTGGTTGGGCACTCACAGAAAAACGTACATATGATAATCAAGAGCATCAAGACCAACTTGACGCAGCAACTATTTATAGTTTGTTAGAAAACGAAATTATTCCGCTCTATTTTGCGAAAAACACTAAAGGTTTGTCACCAGAATGGATTGCAACTATCAAAAAATCAATTGCTGAAATCACACCACGTTTTACTACCAAACGTATGATGGACGATTATATTGAGCGTTTCTATACACCTCTTGCAAAACGTTCGGCTTATTTGAGTGCAAATAATTTTGCGAAAGCAAAAGAAATGGCAGCTTGGAAACGTAATGTTGCCGCTCATTGGGACGAAATAGAATTACTATCATTAGAAGTTAAAAATCAAAATTATCAACCAATTGAAGTGGGCGATCATTATGATATTACTGCTCAAATTGACACTAAAGGTTTGAACGACAATGGTATCGGTATCGAATTAGTAATCACCTATCAAGATGCTAAAGGCAAAACTCATGTGTCGGAAGTAAAAGAGTTTGATTTAGTGAAACGCGAAGGTTCT
>JARKSE010000166.1 GCA_029974315.1 Paludibacteraceae bacterium
CTTTGTAGCTTACTCATAATCGTTTGCTGATTGTCCGACACCTTTCCAGCCTTGCCATTCTTTAACTCAATGTAAAGCCCGTGAAAGCCTTTTTTAGCTATTGGAATATGCAAATCAGGAACTCCAGACAAAACGCCCTCCGCTTTCAATTTTGAAGCTACTATCACATTTCGCTGTCCACCATTTGGAATAGCATAAATCAAACCTTTCGGATAGCGCAAGCGAAAGTAATTTACGCAATTGACTTGTATTTCGTGCTCGGTTGTTTTCATCGTGGCAAATATAGTGGTTCATTTTTCAATTTGCAAATTTTTACGTTTATTTTTTAGTTTTTCGTTTAACATTCGTAAATGTAACGTTATACGCAACCTTAAAGAAGCAGTCCGTTTTCAAAATCAGCATACATTTGACAGTATTCTTTTGACAACTCACTTCCTTTGCAATTCCGATTTAATGCCTTTGCAGTTTTTAGGGTTGAGCAACTTCCAGCAAAAGGGTCATAAATAGTATCACCTTCTTTTGTTGAGTTTTCAATTAATATTTTTAATAGTTCAGTCGGTTTTTGATGTGGATGTATTGCTTCTTTTGCTCTTGATGCAGTTATCACATTACCTACATTCTTTAAATTAAACGTATTTGGCAGTCCTTTACTAAATACTAAAATATATTCGGATTGGCTTCTATATCCTGCACCAGTTCCAAAATGTCCTTTATTCCAACAAACTATATTTACTATTTTAAAACTTGCTAATTCTAAACAATCTGCCATATTCCGTAATTGCTTCCAATCGGTAAAGCAATATAAATGCGACCCTAATTTCATTGTTCTGTAAAGTTCCCTAAATATCGGTTTCACAAAAAGCAAAAAGGCTCTTTCACTCATATCGTCAAATTCAATATGGTTATCGTCATTTGCAAATCTTCCTGTTCCTTTTGACTTGCTTGTAAGTCCAGAATAAGGCGGGTCTGTAATCACACAATCAATACTATTATCTTCTAATCTTGAAAGTGTTTGTAAGCAATCCTCGTTAAACAGCTCGATAAAAGGCTGCGTATAACAGTGGTTTTGTTCAATTGCCGTTTCAGGTTTAATTTTATGTTTATTTTGTACTTGCATAATTGGTCTTAAATTTAAAGTTGGTTTAGTATTTACGGCAACTAAACAAAGCCACGAAACGTTGTAGGGCGAAGCGAACGGTTTTGCCCTACAACAAAGTGTTGGCGTAATTGCTCGTATGCGTTCTTCGATAGAGTAATTCCGTAAGCACTTCCTGTTTGGTCATGCTGTACTATAATTTCAAAGTCTTCACCTTT
>JARKSE010000182.1 GCA_029974315.1 Paludibacteraceae bacterium
ATCGCGATATTTGGTGGTCATCGACGAAATAATAATACCAAAGCCTAATGCCAAACCTGCCAACATGAGTACCAAAACAGGAAATAACAGCACATACCAATTGGGAGCGACATCAACGCCAACTACCAAATAGTAAACATACACTACCAAAAACAAGAATAGTTGAATAAAAAGCCGTACCAAATTAGAAGAAACCGTAGCTAAAGGCACGATCAAACGGGGAAAATAAACTTTACCAAAAATATTCTGGTTGGTGGTAAACGTACTAGACGTTTTATTCAAGCAGTCGGCAAAATACTGCCAACACAAGATGCCAGCTAAATAAAAAAGTGCTTGTGGCAGCCCATCGGTACTAATACCGGCAATACCTCCAAACACAATCATGTACATCACCATGGTAAGCAATGGTTGAATAAAGAACCAAGCTGGCCCTAATATGGTTTGTTTGTATTGCGTGATGATATCACGTTTCACAAACATCGAAAACAAATCGCGATAACGCCAGATTTCTTTAAAATCAACAGACAGAAGCGATGTTTTGGGTTCAATTAGGGTGGAGTATTTTTCGTCCATACGCACATAATTAGTTACAAATCGTTCGATTTATGTTTATTTTTTTACCGTTTGTTAGGATTATTATCGACCAAATACCATTTAACATCTACGAACATTGTGTAGATTAACCTATTTTGATACTGATTATCAACGCCTAACAAAATAATTCCTATTAAACAGCAAAAGTACGTAAAAAAAATCGAAAAAACAATACAAAAATCTATTATTTTCGTACACTAAAAGCCCTAGACAAGGAGCGTTAAGCATAACGCCAGCCGCAGACACCTACCATCCGATTATTATAGGTTGCCAACACATCCACAGAGCATGGACTCATAACTAGTAAAAATGGGAATTACCAATGCATTCACAGAGGTAACTCCCATCCATTCAACCACTCAATACAACTTTATGGCTCTTCTGTAATCTCTGGTACAGTAATTGCACCTGCTTTCAACTGTTGAAAATAATGAGCAAAAGCCCTACCTTTAGGAGTCTTGTACTTAGTCTTATTCAACTTTTTTCCCCACTCAAGGCGTTTAGTAGTATCGCCCATGTCCACGTTTGCTAACCGCTGAGCCTCCGTAAACCAACTCTTTACCAGCCGTTGCTGAGGAGTTTCCTCACCACTAGGTATCGACTTCAGTGTCAAAAATGTACTACCATAGTGGCGTCTAAAACAATACTTCGATTGCTCCACTTTACCAGAAAGCCCTTCAGTAATCAAATTGTCAATCACTTTCATAGTACACCTCCTTCAACACTAAAGTTACATACTCCGCATCCTTTCATAAGGGCGTTCGCCAGGTTTTGAGTCTTGGCTAGGACATCAAGTAGAATTTGTTTCATACTTAAAAAGATTAGGTCGCTAAGCGACTGTTAATAATAAAAATGTCAATCACACAACACCATCTGCGAAACTGACAGCACAAAGGTAAGTGCTTTATTATCAACAAAAAATAGGATTTTCCAACGAATGGAAAACCCTACATAAACAGTAACAAAACCCACACAGTTAGTTGGTGCTACCCTAGCTTTTGAACCAACAACCCTAGCCTTGGTGAGATTTTACCCTAGCTTTTTGACTCATTTATTCAATCTTTTTATAGTTAGCTACATTTTTGTTAGTCGCCAATTCTACCATTTTCGACCGCATGGTATCAAATATAGCGATATGAGCACTCATATCCGATTTCCAGCTGTTGGTCATATCCTTATCATAATGCGCCAATGTCTCTTTACCGAGCCAAGTAGCCAAAAAAGCAAATAACTCCTTTTTGGTCACCTTTTTACCAGACTCTTTGACAAAAAAATCAAGTTCGTACAATACATATAATACCCGTATAAAATCCAACTTACTCACATCAGAATTAAGGGTAATACCCGATAAACACTGCGATACATCTGAATCAGTAAGCGATTCTAAATCAGCATCTATAATAGCTTCATCTGGCACCTCATGCAGCTCTTTCAAATCCCATGGCACTTTCGTATATCTAGAATAAATATCTTGTAATCGAAACTCTAAAGCTGCACGATCACGTTCGGTCATCTGACGAGGGGCATAGTAATGTACCAAATTCAACAAATATAGTAATACTAAAGTCTTGTCATAATCGTCTAAACTAGACATAACATCAAAACAATGCCGACCAACATATAAATAGCTTTTAGGCGTACGAATAGCCCACTGAAACAGCAGTAAACCATACTGTAAAAGACCTCTAGTAATATGTAATTCTTGAGATACAGATACACATTTGAGCACAAACTGCTCTTCAAAATGAAGAGTGACAAAGGTTTCCAAGGATTCATTTATAGCTTCACGGCGAGCCAATATCGCTTGGAATGGCGGTTTAGCATACATAGATTCAAAATCCAAAATACCATTCGCACGGAAATTTTGCAAAGCAGCATACATACAAACAAACGTCGCATCGCGACCAATCAAACGCATAAACGAATCAAAATTGGGAACCAAATCCGTTGTACCTGGAGAATCGGTAACCGTAAACACAGATAAACTTTCAGGACTAAACAAATCCATATCGCTCTGAACGTATGTGATCAAAAGATTAATCGAATAATCTGAACCTAGATAATAACGACACAATCGCTGCATATAATAGGCATCGATTCTCAAATCATAGCGAATAGTGGCGCTTAATAAACTCTCAATTAAAAGAACCGTATCAGGTTCATACTGATCATGATGACTACCAAAATAGGCAAAGGCATTAAAATTTGATTCTGGAGTAAAAGTCATAAGTATAGTTTAATAGGATAAAAAAGAATTAGAGAGCAACCGATAGCCCAAAGCAATAAAAAATTACGCCTCGATCATAGCTCCATCTTGGCTCAACCTTAGCTAAATAAAGCAAGAAAATTACAAACATTAAACTTAAAAAAGGGAATTTTAAACTGTGTCGCTAGTAATCTTTATACCACGCATAAAGTTTTTGTACTCCTTCTGCTATTTCTACGGTATGCTTCCACCCCAATGCGTGCAGTTTACTAGGGTCAGTCAATTTACGCAAGGTTCCATCAGGTTTTGAGTCATTATACACAACACCACCCACATAACCAACTTTGTCAGCTACCAGAGTCACCAATTCAGCAATAGAAAGCTCCTTACCTGTACCAATATTTATATGACAGTTGCGCACCTCATTGGAACCTGCTTGTACCGATAGTTTACGGACATCTTCAAAATTGACCTGCTCCATCAGATAGACACAAGCAGCAGCCATATCTTCACTCCACAAAAACTCACGTAAAGGTTTACCTGTGCCCCAAATTTCCACCTCAGCAGCTCCTGATGCCACCTTTCGGATTCCATACTTAGAGAGCTTCTCACAGATGAGTGACTCTGAGGATTTTCCTGTAATTCCTTCCACTGGATATCTATCAAAATCAGCACGAATGGAACACCAATCATTTTGCATCAAACACTTTGCCAAATGCACTTTACGAATGATCGCTGGCAGTACGTGACTAGTTTCTAAATTAAAGTTATCGTTGGGACCATACAAATTAGTTGGCATCACTGCAATAAAGTTCGTGCCATATTGCAAATTGAAACTTTCACACATCTTTAAACCCGCAATTTTAGCAATAGCATAGGGCTCATTCGTATATTCCAAGGCAGAAGTCAACAAAACATCTTCGGTCATAGGCTGTGGTGCTTCACGCGGATAAATACACGTACTACCTAAAAACAAGAGTTTTTTAACACCATGAAGGTAGCTCTCACCTATCACATTTTGTTGTATCTGTAAATTTTTATAAATAAAGTCAGCACGATAAATACTATTAGCCATGATACCACCAACAAATGCAGCGGCTAATACAACATATTCAGGCTGCTCAGCATCGAAAAAAGCCCTCACAGCAGCACCATCCAACAAGTCAAGCTCTTTATGTGTACGCCCAATTAAATTAGAATACCCTTTCGTTTGCAAATCACGCCAAATGGCAGAGCCAACAAGACCTTGATGGCCAGCTATATATATTTTACTTTCCTTTTTCATCAGCGTTTTCTTACATATTCCATATCATGGCGAACCATAATTCGTACTAATTCTTCAAATGGCGTTTGAGTGGGATTCCAGCCTAATAACGTTTTTGCTTTTGTTGGATCACCCAATAATAAATCAACTTCAGCAGGACGAAAATATTTTGGATCTACTTCAACTAACACTTTACCGGTTTTTACATCAACACCTTTTTCGTTTATGCCTGTTCCGTCCCAACGCAATTCGATACCTGCTTCTGCAAAGGCTAACGTGCAAAATTCGCGCACAGAGTGCATCTGTCCTGTAGCAATCACAAAATCTTCAGGCGTTGGGTGTTGTAGAATCATCCACATACATTGTACATAATCTTTGGCATATCCCCAATCTCGTAAAGAATCTAAATTACCAATATACAATTTGTCTTGCATTCCTTGAGCAATACGTGCCGCTGCTAACGTTATTTTTCGGGTCACAAACGTCTCACCACGACGTTCGCTCTCGTGATTGAACAAAATACCATTAACAGCAAACATACCATACGATTCACGGTAATTTTTTGTAATCCAAAAACCATACTGTTTAGCAACGCCATAAGGAGATCGAGGATAAAATGGGGTCGTTTCTTTTTGAGGTATTTCCTGAACTAAACCAAACAATTCAGAAGTGGAAGCTTGATAAATTTTACATTGCTTCTCTAAATTAAGAATACGCACGGCCTCCAATAAACGTAAGGTACCTACTGCGTCACACTCAGCGGTATATTCTGGTACATCAAAACTCACTTTTACATGACTTTGGGCGGCTAAATTATATATTTCATCAGGTTTAACCTCTTGAATAATACGAATTAAGGAGCTTGAATCAGTCATGTCACCATAATGAAGATTGATAGCTCTTTTTTTCTTCATATCTCTCACCCACTCCGTAAGATATAGATGTTCTATTCTTCCCGTATTAAAAGAAGAAGAGCGGCGGAGTACTCCATGTACATCGTAACCTTTTTCTAATAAAAGCTCAGCTAAATAGGATCCGTCTTGGCCAGTAATACCTGTTATTAATGCTACTTTCATGACTGATTATAATTAAATATGTTTAAAATATTATATGAAACAGCAAAAATACGTAAAAAAACTCGAAAAAACAATACAAAAATGTAATGTTTTTCCGAGTTTATGCGGGATTTAACAATTGACCGATTTACCGATTTCTCATGCGAAGGTCTTCTTTTAAAAACCAGCCTTTCGATTTTCGCACATAACTGTCCACCGACATGTCAGGACCCAGTGTTACTGTCTCATCTTCAAAGTATTTCATGGGCGACAAATGGTCGAATACAAACCGCTTACGTTGGCGCTCATAATCCAAGTGCATAACCACATGCGCATCATACTCAAACACAGCACGTTGTAATGCCTGTTTTTCCTCATCGAACAAAATAGGCATCCCAAAACGAACATTACCAAATTCATCAAACGACAGTACATCCAATACTTTATACTGCGTAAATTCATTAGTTTGTCCCCAACCTGCGAGCATGTAAACCGTCTGTTTTTTATATTTATAAGCCACTGCGCTATAATATAAAGCTCCATACCAACTCGTAGAATAAACCGCTTCTTTTGTTGTTGGTTTATAAGCGACTTTAGGCTGTTGGAGTATTACCACTTCACCCGACAACTTCTGTAAAAAACCATTAAACACTAAACCACTATCGGTAACTACGTTCCACGTATAAATTCTTAGCTTACCATCATCAGAAGTGATTTTACCCAGATATTGTAAACTGTCAAATGGGTAAGAAAATGAATCTTGTAATTTCAATGTATTTTCAAGTGTAACCTTTACAGAATCATTATATTTCAGACGAACCGAATCACTATCGGAAGTTTTGATAGCCTCAAACAAATCAACTAAACGTTTTTCAAACTCATAGATAGTTTGTGAACTAACTCCAATAAAAGTCAATAAACAAAGGGTTAGCAATACAACTCTTAATTTATTTTGAATGATATGCATAATACAATTTAAAATCTTTGAATATAAAGATAAAATTTAATGGCGATAAGCCACAACTAACTTATATAACTTATTATTAAAATCCGATGCTTCGTTCAAATCGCTAATAGAAAGATGCATACGATAACTCCAAAAATGGTGCGGATTACTCGGATCATTGATACGTTCAGCATGAACATCAGGCAAACGTAATCGAGCACTTATGGCCAAATAGTCTTGTAACGGTAATATCACCCACATGCCATTGGCTTGTAGTTGTTGACTGATAATTTGTTCCGCCAAATCTGTAGTGCATTCTGTTGGAGCAACACCTTTATTAAGCAAAACACTGGTATAATAACGCTGCGTTGATTCGGGATTTTCACTCCACCAACCTCGCAACGTGGACATATCATGTGTACCTGTACTACAAACTGATAAATACGGAGTTTCATGCGGTAAAACAAATTCCGCAGCTGGATTTTTAGGCATACGCTGAATCTCTAAACTTAAAATTTGAAGCGTATCCATCACCTCTGGAACACAAGCTGGTACCATACCTAAATCTTCACCACACACAAGCATATTAGTTGTACTTAACAATTTTGGAAGCTTCATCATAGCTTGTTGTTTCCAAAATTCGGTGTGACGATGATAATAAAAATCCTCATACAAACGATTTAAAATGTCTTTTAAGGAATTATCAAGCGTTTTGAACAGGTGCGATTTCTGAATTGTAATACGTGGATGATAGCTGTTTTTACGATAGGCATCCTCTATAAAAAGCACTTCTGTGTGCAACTCCAACAAACCTTTTAACAACGACCTTTTTTCAGAAGTCAACTTATGGGTATCAAAATAGTGTTGTACTTTTTGCTGCGTATCAAATCGCGCTTTAAATTGATAAACACCAGCACGTTTTACATCTAAAAAATTTGCCACAACAAACTGCTTTTGTTCACCAAAAAATTCAATCAATAACTCTTCTGTAATATATGGAGTAAGGAATTTATCGGCATCAAAATGAATTCCGTAAGACTCTATTTCTGAAATAGATAAAGGCAAAGCAGGATTAAAATATCCTAACAATCCCCACACGGCAGATTTTGGAATTTCCCAAATGCGGAAAAAACCTAAAATATGATCTATACGATACGCATCGAAATAATGAGCCATATTTTGAAAACGGTTTTTCCACCAACTAAAACCATCCTTGGACATTTCTTGCCAATTATACGTTGGGAAACCCCAATTTTGTCCTGTTACCGAAAAATCATCGGGTGGTGCACCTGCCTGTTTATCCAAATGGAATAGACGTGGATACATCCATGCATCAACACTATTAGGACTGATTCCAATAGGTAAATCACCCTTAAAAACAACACCTTTGGCGTGTGCATAATCACGTACTTCGGTAAGTTGACGCGCTAAATGATACTGCACAAAATAATATATTGAAATGGTGTCAAAATGCTTATTAGCAAATATTTGAACCGCTTTTTTATCGTAGGTTGATAAACGTACCCACTGACGAAAATTAGATGTCCCAAACTCATCGCGTAAGGCACTAAAAACAGCATAAGGAACTAGCCAAGATTCATTAGCTTTAAAGAATTTTTGATAGTCTTGAGTGGCAAACAAAGCCGACGATTCCTGTGTAAAAACAACCTTTAAATATTCCCATTTCAAGCGATTAACAGCTGCATAATCTACAAACGACTTAGCATTTAACAACTTTCCTTCTGCTTCAAATTTAGCTAACCGTTTTTTATCTTTAAGTATACCAACGCCTCTCATATTAAGGTACATGGGATGTAGCGCATAAACAGAATTAGTACTATAAGGATAAGAATCAGCGTCTGTTTTGGCATTTGTCGTATCATTAATAGGCAAAATTTGAATCAACGTTTGTCCTGTCTGCTCTGCCCAATCAACCATCTCTTTTAAGTCATAAAACTCGCCTACGCCCCAATCTTTTTCACTACGTAACGAAAATACAGGAATAGCTACACCAACACCTTTCCAGCGAAATGTTTGCCGAAATGATTGTGTTATCATTGTAGAAGTTGTCATTTCAGGCAAACGACGATTTTCGCCCTCTTCCCAACGCACAATGGCACGCGTGTTCAAATCATATATAACAAACTTATATTCAGATCCTTGTAGTGTTTTATCTAATTTTAAAACAACAAACCAATTGGCATTATCAGCATATTGCATTTCCACTAAATTTGACGCATTCCACTCGCCAATTAATGGATGTGAACCTAAAATTGCCACACCTTGATGCGACTCAACTGCAGGCGCATTTACAAGCAACAACGAAGTAGATTGGGATAATTTTGGTAGTTGTTTAGCTTCATGAAAACAGAGACTATCCAGAAATGGTGTCGTACGAAATACGTAGGAGATATTTTTAGCTTGAAACGTATCATGTACAGTTAAGTTTCCTACAAAAGCAGGTAACACACGCTCTACCGGCGATTCTTCAATCAGTGATTTATCTGGATTTTGAATATAATAACGATAGGTTATAGGCGATTTAGACGTAATATCCAACTCACTATACCACAAGCCATTTACCATATAGCACATTGGCACAACAGTTTCGCCCACAGCGAGGAACAAATCCTGACCAAAATACGTTTGACAAACTACATAAAACTTAACCATAATCCCTTGATATTTAGTATAAAATATTTAATTCAATTATATTTAATCACGCAAACGTTTCAAATAGTTATACGCCTGATACATCCCCAATTCTCCTGCTTTACTCAAATCGCTCATGCCTTTTTGAGTTTCGCCTACAAATATATACGTTAAACCACGATTAAAATAGGCTTCAGCAAACTCGTTATCAATGGCAATTGCTTTAGAATAATTTTGAATTGCCGCTTTAAAATCTTTCTGAACCGACAGCACATTACCACGATTAAACCAAGCAAATGAAAAATCAGGAGCTAAATCGATAGCTCTATCATAGTCGCGCATAATCATTTCAAAATCATGAGCATAGGCTTTCTCTAAATCTTTTCTTTGTTCCCAATTTACATCTAGATTTGAACTTTCACTAATTTTGAATTCAAGCTCTTTAAATCGAATATTTGCTCGTGAAAAATAAGCTAAAGAATGTTCTGAATCGTAATAAATTGCCCTGGTAAAATCGGCAATAGCACTCGAAAAATCCTGAACTAAGGCATAATCAATACCACGAGCAATGTACAAATTAGCGTTAGTTTGATACACCTCCACACGTTTAGACAGTTCATCTATCGACTTGAAATGATAATTGATGAGTTGTGTATTCAAAGGCATTTCTCGATTAACCATTTTCACTTTACCTGAAAATAAGCGTGTGTCGTTTAATACTGACACCAAAGGGCTATAACGCTCACCCTTACGAACTAAATCTTCTTTTTGGTAATACGACAATACAAAGTTTTTCTCACTAATCACTGTCCTATCTTCATTTTGTATAGAACCTCTAATAGACTCTGTGGTAGAATTTGTTACTACTGACGTACCCCTAAATAAGCGTGTTTTAACTTTAACAAATGACTCTTCTGTCGCTATATTGGGTGTTATGGCTAATTGTTTTTGAACAGTATCAAGTTGCTTGTTTTTAGCTGCTACTATTAGTTTCTCTGCTTTCTCATAATCATCGAAAGCGGCTCGTTTTTTCCCCATTTTTTCATAAACACGCGAGCGACCATAATAAGCAGGTACAAAAGTTGGGTATTTAGCAATAATTGTAGAAAAATCCTGTTCAGCAGCTTTCCAATCATACAATTCGGAAAACAGCAAAGCCCGTTGATAAACAGCACTTGGATAATCGGGATTGCGATCAATCAACGTAGTTAAGTCCGCCACAGCATTATTTAAATCGCCCACCTCGGCACGTAAAAGCGATCTATTAAATAGAGCCGTTTCATTTGTTGGCTCAAGCGAAATCGCTTTATCATAATCAGTCAAAGCACCACGATAATTTTTTATCTGATAATTCAAAATCCCCCGATTTATGTGGTAGCCAGCATTGCGCGCACCTAACTGAATAGCTTTATTGTAATCGGCCAAAGCACCAGAGTTATCATTAAGTTGAAGTTTTACCAAAGCGCGAGCACCCCAAGCATCAAAATTCAAGCTATCATTTACCACTAAATTATCAAAAACTTGTAAGGCTTCTGCTGTATCTTTTTTGAGCAATAAAATGCGCCCACGTTCAAACATCAAGTCAGTAACATTTTTATTGCGACGTAGCAAAGTATCCACATCTGCCAAAGCCTTATCATACTGTTCTGATTGCAAATAAGCTTCTACACGATTGATGGTGTAAATCACATTTTCAGGACTAAATTCTAATGCTTTAGAAAAATCTTCTTGTGCATCAATAACTTTACCCAGTCGCATACGCACAAAACCACGTGCATAAAACGCCTGAGGCATAAAGGGATTTCTATCAATTACCTCATTACAGTCGTTTTCAGCTCCAGCATAATCTTCAAGCTGAATTTTGGCAATAGCACGGTAAAAATAGGGTTCTACAAGGTATGGTTTTACCTTGATAATTTGATTAAAATATTGAATAGAAAGTACGTAATCCTCAAAATACAACGCATTGCGTCCAATGACCAGCATGCGGTCAGTATTCAATTGCCCCATCGCAAAAAATGCCCGAATACAAAATAATACAATGAGGAGATATCTACGCATAAATTGATTTAAAATAAAGAGCTACTAGAGTTTTATTTTTCCAATAGCCTAATTTGATCTAAAACTTGACGCATCCGTTCAGTGGTTTTTAATGTCGTAGGCACTAACGGAAGACGCAATTCATTTTCTATAAATCCCATCATGGATAACATACTTTTTACACCCGCAGGATTACCATCAACAAAGAGCAGCTCCATCAATTCAGTAAAACGATAGTGAATTTCACGAGCACCAGCTAAATCGCTTCGCATAGCTAAACGCACCATACGACTAAATTCACGTGGGAATGCGTTGCCAATCACAGAAATAACGCCTACAGCACCCAGCGTAATAAGCGGGAATGTAACACCGTCATCACCCGAAATGACCATAAAATGATTGGGTTTATTTTTTATAATTTCATCAATTTGAGCAAAATTACCCGACGCCTCTTTTACGCCTACAACATTAGGAAATTCATTGGCTAAGCGCAAAACAGTTTCAGCTTTCATATTCACTCCTGTTCGCCCTGGAACATTGTACAACACGATGGGCGTATTTGTAGCTTGAGCAATCGCTTTATAGTGTTGATAAATACCCTCTTGCGACGGTTTGTTGTAATAAGGTACTACGGATAAAACTGCATCAATTTGCGACAAATCAGTTGTTTTAATTTTCTCAACCACCGTGCGCGTATTATTACCACCAATACCCATAACCACAGGCAAACGTTTATTATTTTTGGCAATTACCACACGGGCTATTTCGTATTTTTCATCTTCGGTTAATGTCGGAGTTTCAGATGTTGTTCCTAAAATGACCAAGTAGTCAGTACCATTTTCAATTTGATACTCCACCAAGCGTTCTAATGCCTGAAAATCAACAGAACCATCTTTTTTAAACGGAGTAACGAGGGCAACCCCCATACCCATCAATTTATTTGTTAACATAAAACTATAAGTTTATTATTGATTAGCCGCTGTTATCGACTTTAAATAGTGTAAAATTTCACGCCAAAGTTCCTTCTCTTCCTCGTACAAAAATTGAACCGAACTGTCTAATTTATCATCTTCGACCACCTCTTTTTTAGGCATTTTTACTGCGAAATCAATTAAAGCAAATTCGCTGATAGCACCACCCACCTTACAAGCAGCGTTGGTATGCAACAACACATATTGTAAAGGCTGGCAATAATTGATAGTAAGGTCAATAACTAAATCGAATTGATCCTCCTCCAATAGTTGTAACAAAGACTCATTGGGTTGATAAAAAAAGTTGACGCTTTTTAAATCCAACATCGTGAACTTGTTTGTTGATGAAGATATTGCCATTTTTTTTGACACAAATCCATAAACAGACACACGTTTCCCATCAGATGTAAGTGTACGAATTACTTCTGATATAAAGTTGCGATTTTCAGTCGGTTCACTCTCATACAACACTAATACAGATCGAGCATGCTCATAATCGACATATTTTTTATTGCATTCAACTCGCTTATTGAATTGCTTCACATGATAGGCAAAAACCTTACGACGTAAATAGTTAAACATAAATATATAATATTTTCAAATTTGTTTACTTAACATTTGGATCTGCAATTAGGCGAAAAAACTCCTCTTCATTGATAATTTTGACACCTAATTTTTGTGCCTTTTCGAGTTTGGCTGGTCCCATATTATCGCCTGCTAAAATATAATCAGTTTTAGTCGATACTGAGCCCACATTTTTACCACCGTGCTGCTCTATCAGCAACTTATATTCATCGCGCGAATGATGTAAAAAAGTACCGCTAATTACAATAGACAAACCGTTTAGTGCTTCTGACAAAGGTAAATTAGTCTCTTCCATTTCAAACGTGAGTCCAGCTTGTTTTAAACGCGCAATCAACTCTTGATGTTCTGGTTTTTCAAAATATGTTTTCACACTTTGAGCTATACGTTCACCTATTTCATCAACAGTAACTAATTCCTCCAACGTAGCGTGTTCTAATGCCTCGATAGAATGAAAAGCGGTAGCCAATTTTTTGGCTACAGTTTCGCCTACATAACGAATGCCTAAAGCAAACAAAACACGAGTAAACGGCACTTGTTTTGAAGCAATGATCGCCTCTTTTATATTTTGTGCCGATCTATTACCTAATCGTTCTAAACGAGCCAAATCGGGTACTTTTAATTCATAAATATCAGCAACATTACGCAATAATCCATTGTCGTAAAGCAGAGCTATTGTTTCTGTGCCCAGCCCTTCGATATTCATCGCTTTGCGGCTAACAAAATGTTCTATTTTGCCTTTTATTTGAGGCGGACAGCCATCTTCATTGGGACAATAATGCGCTGCTTCACCCTCATCACGTATCAACGTAGAACCACACTCGGGACAAGTTTTAATAAACTGAACCTTATCACTAATTAAAACACGTGCATCAATATCAACAGCGGTTATTTTGGGAATGATCTCCCCACCTTTTTCTACAAAAACCATATCCCCAATGTGCAAATCAAGCCCTTCAATGATATCAGCATTATGCAAAGAAGCCCGTTTGACAACCGTTCCCGAAAGTTGAACAGGATCTAAATTAGCTACAGGCGTAATAGCTCCGGTTCGTCCCACTTGATAGCTCACAGAATTGAGGCGTGTTGAAGCTTTTTCCGCTTGAAATTTGTAGGCAATAGCCCAACGTGGTGATTTAGCAGTATAACCTAAGTTCTTCTGTTGTAATAAGTTGTTTATTTTTATTACAATACCATCAGTAGCTACAGGTAAATTTTTACGCTCATTATCCCAATAGTCGATATACGCCAAAACTTCATCGAGTGACGCACATTTTTTCATTGCTGGCGATATCTTAAATCCCCATTCTGCAGCTTTTCTAATATTTTCATAATGACCATCCATAGGTAAATGGTCGCCCAACATATAATACAAATAAGCATCCAATTTACGACGTGCTACTTCAGCAGAATTTTGTAATTTGAGCGTTCCGCTAGCAGCATTACGTGGATTTGCAAATAGTGGTTCTTCTTGTGCTTCACGCTCACGATTCAACGACTCAAAAACGTCCCAAGGCATTAAAATTTCTCCACGAATTTCGAATTTTGAAGGAAAATCGCCATGTAATTTCAACGGAATCGTTTGAATTGTACGCACATTAGCTGTGACATCGTCACCTTGAACTCCATCACCTCGTGTTACAGCTCGTACTAAAGAGCCATTTTCATAGGTCAGTGATATAGAAGTACCATCATATTTTAACTCGCACACTACTTCAAAGTCATCATTGAGTGCTTTGCGTACACGTTCATAAAACTCAGCAACTTCACCGGCGGAATAGGTATTGGAAAGTGACAACATGGGATACGTATGCGTCACCTGTACAAACGCTTCATTTAAATCGCTTCCTATGCGCTGTGTTGGCGAATTTGGATCAAAATAGTCAGGATAATCCGCTTCCAACTTCTGCAATGCGCGCAACTTAGCATCAAATTCAAAATCGCTGATAGTAGGCATATTCAACACATAATAGTTGTAATTATGTATATTTAGCTCATTTCGAAGTTGTTCTATTTGTTCCCGAGGCGTAGCCATATTTTAAAGTACCTAATATTTCAATCTACAAAGATAGCTATTTTCTTGTAAGAATGGTGTAAGAAGTAAAAAAAATAGCTATCAGAACTCACACTATACAAAACTCTCCATAAAGAGCATTTTATATGAAATTCATATCATAAAACACTTGGGATTTTAAACAAAAAAACAGTATCTTTGTGCGTTTGCTTATCATCGAATAAAAGTAGACGTTGTTACTATATTAAATAGCTCTTTTTAAAGAACTTATAGCTTTTTAAAGAGATACTTTAACTAATGATATGAAATCAAAAATTGCTCAATTAACAGACGCTGTCAACAATTTCTCAGCTAAAACACGTGAAGAATTAGAAACTCTACGAATTCAATACCTCAGTAAGAAAGGAGAAATTTCAGAACTTTTCAACGAATTTCGTACTGTCCCTAACGAGGAAAAACGTGAAATTGGACAGCTTTTAAATCAGCTACGTGATGCCGCACAAACCAAACTGAATGACTTAAAAGCCTCACTTGAAGCCAGTGCAACTGCATCTGAAAAATTAGATTTAACACGTAGTGCTGATCCTATCCCATTAGGCACACGTCACCCATTATCATTAGTGAAAACTGAAATTATCGATATTTTTTCACGCATAGGGTTTACTATTGCTGAAGGTCCTGAAATTGAAGATGATTGGCATGTATTTGGAGCTCTTAATTTTGCGCCAGAACATCCTGCACGCGATATGCAAGACACATTTTTTATTGAAAAAGATCCCGATGTATTGCTACGCACACACACATCAAGCGTACAAACACGTGTAATGACTGCTCAAAAACCACCAATTCGTGTCTTATGCCCCGGTCGTGTGTACAGAAATGAAGCTATTTCGTATCGCGCTCACTGTTTCTTTCATCAAGTAGAAGGACTTTATATCGACAAACATGTTTCCTTTGCCGATTTAAAACAAGCTCTACTCTATTTTGCCAAAGAGATGTTTGGCGAACATACTGAAATTCGTTTACGTCCTTCCTATTTTCCTTTTACAGAACCAAGTGCCGAGATGGATATTTCATGTAACTTATGCGGTGGCAAAGGTTGTAACTTCTGTAAACATACAGGTTGGGTAGAGATTTTAGGCTGTGGTATGGCTGACCCCAATGTACTCGAATCGTGTGGTATTGATTCTAAAATCTATTCTGGCTATGCCTTTGGTATGGGTGTAGAGCGTATTACTAACTTAAAATTCCAAGTGAAAGATTTACGCCTATTCTCAGAAAACGATGTACGTTTTTTACAACAATTTCAATAACTAAAAACAGACAAACTACAATTATTCAACGTATTCATGCTTAAAATTTATCCTGAAAACCCCAATCCAAAAGCGATTACGCGCGTAGCCGAAATTCTACGCAATGGTGGTATAGTCATCTATCCTACCGATACTGTGTACGCTATAGGATGTGATATTTTTCAGCCACGTGCCGTTGAAAAAGTATGTAAACTAAGAGGTATAGACCCACAAAAAACTAATTTATCACTTATTTGTTACGACTTAAGCAATATAAGCGAATATGCCAAAGTAGATAATGCGACATTTAAATTATTGAAACACAACTTACCTGGCGCTTTTACCTTTATACTTCATGGCAGTAATAAACTACCGAAATTATTTAAAAATCGTAAAACCGTCGGAATTCGTGTGCCTGATAACAATATCATCAGAGCGTTGGTCAAAGAATTGGGCAATCCTATTCTCACAGCCTCATTGAAGGACGAACACAGTATGAGCGAATACGAAACAGATCCTGAATTATTGAAAGAAAAATACAGAAAATCTGTAGATTTAATCATCAATGGCGGTTTTGGTGGTATAGTTCCCTCTACTATTGTAGATTGTACGGGCAATGAACCTGTTATTGTACGTGAAGGCGCTGGCGTGCTAGTATAAGTAAAAAAAATAATTTTTATCGCTAACCAATACGACTCTTTGCTTTTTTTATTATATTTGTGCCTCTAATTTAGCAAGAATAATTATCTAAAATACAAGAATATGAAACATGTTGTTAGAATTTCGTTAGTCCTTTCCATTATCGTTTTGGGCTACCTTACAGTAATGAGTATCTTAACGCCTATTCACTTCGAAGAAGAGCGTATGTTGCGTGAAAAAGCCATCATCAGCAATTTAATCCACATCCGTAAAGCTCAAATCGAATTTAAAAATCAATATGGGCATTACACGGCTAGTACCGACACATTAATCGACTTTATATTAAACGGTAAAATGCCCGTAGTTTTAAAGGAGGGAACACTTACCGACGAACAATTGCTTGCAGGTCTTACCGAAAAGAAAGCGTTACAGATTGTAAAATCTGGTAACAAAAAGGAAATTGCAGCCAATGGTTTGGAAAACTTTCGTCGCGACACCTCTTATGTTAGTGTTTATGAAAGTTTATTTGTGGATGTTCTAACAGTTGACAAAGTTAAAGAGTTGGACATCATTCCTTTCTCCAACGGTCAAAAATTTGAAATGGAAACACGTATGCACACCAACGCCAACTCAGGGATTGTAATTCCTCTATTTGAAGCGCGTGCGCCTTATGATGCTTATTTGAGTGATCTCGATCGTCAAGAATTAGTCAATTTGAAAGACCAACAAACTAAACTCGAAAAATATACTGGCTTAAAAGTTGGTTCAGTTGAAGAACCCAACAACAATGCTGGTAACTGGGAATAACGCGTGACGCAAAGTCATAATAAAATAAATCCATTTGGGTGTTTACTCAAATGGATTTGTTGTTGAAATGTAAATGCTTATGAGAATTATTAGTGGAAAATTTAAAGGGCGAAGACTTACACCTCCTACCAACATTACAGCGCGTCCTACAACCGATTTTGCAAAAGAAGGTCTTTTCAATGTACTGACTAATTACTTGGATTTTGAAGACACTACTGTGCTTGATCTCTTTGCTGGTACGGGAAGTATTAGCTTAGAATGTGTCTCGCGCGGATGCCCTCATGTCACTGCTGTAGAAATGAGCGAACAACACATTGGATTTATAAAAAAAACGATTGATTACTTAAAGGTGGACAATTTACGTGTATATCGCTCCGATGTATTCCGTTTTCTGACAACAAACCATGAGGCGTTCGATTTTATCTTTGCCGACCCACCATACCAATTAGAAACTATCACAGAGCTCCCCAATGCTATTTTTCAACACAAACGATTAAAATCTGACGGTGTTTTTGTGCTTGAACATGGTAGCAAACATTCGTTCGAAACTCATCCTCATTTTATAGAACACCGCCACTACGGCAACGTTCATTTTAGTTTCTTTCAATAAAAAAATAGCCGCTAAATGCGGCTATTTTTTTATATTTCTAAATTACTTTATTTTCCACGCAGCAAATTAATATCACCGCTTAACTTATATTTAATAGGATTACCATCTTTATCCAAATCGGTACCCACAGCTTGAATTACATAATAATAGGCTCCAGGAGCAGCTAATTTTCCGTTTATACGACCATCCCAACCTTTTCCTGGATCTTCAGAAGAGAATACTTTTCGTCCCCAACGATTAAATACTTGACAACTATATGATTTCAAAGATTTAAACGCTACTCGAAATTCATCATTAATACCATCGCCATTAGGTGTAAACACATTCGGAACATCTAAAAATGATTCCAACACTTTAACGTCCAACGAATCCACATACTCACATACTGAAGACGATGCCACTAATTTTACACGATACGAACCAGATTCTGTAAATGTATAACGAAAATCACGGTCGGTATAACGAATATAAGTATCAGGCGATTTCAAATTATAAATAAACCATTCATAAAAATTAGTAGAAATAGGATTTACACGACTTTCAAAATCAACTACCAATGGACCAGAACCTGAAATATCGCTACCGGAACGTTCTAATTCATTTTTAGCCGTACGTTCAGACACCGTACCTTTTGGATGTGCTTCTACGGCAATAGCCTTATACAAAACTGTTTCAGCTATTTGTGGTGCAATATTCATCTCGGTGGCATAAGTATCGGCTTCAATACTATATTTGGTATCACAAAACGGAGCATTAACTACCAATTCGGTAAACGGAGGCGTTTTTGTAAAACTTTTATCCTTTGGCTCGCCCCAAGCCTCATTAGTAAACTCAACATTCTGATAACGAACCGTAAACACTCGAGGCAGTGTATGGGTAACTTTATTTTTATCTTGATAAACCAATTCCGCTGCTGTGTAAACAGGAATTAACTTAATATAATCACATTTATCGTCAGCCTCTACAATGGTTAATGATGTAATAGAAATTGGATGTTTTTGATAATCAATTACCCAAATAAAGTAAGTATCTATATCGTTGATTTTTAAGATGTAACCCACTCCATCTTCAGGAGAAATTGTTTTTGAATTACTATAAAACTGACCATCAAATGTTTGCCATTCGAGCACACTTTCATCGCCCGTATAAGTGATTTCTGTTAATGCAGAAATTCCATTAAATAAAAACAGAGCATCTAAATTTGCCACATCGGTTTTATGCAAATAAGCATTATCAGACGATACCGAAAATTGCGCATTGACTACAAGAGCAAAGAAACAAAACGAGAATAAAATCAGTTTTTTCATAAGTTTACAGTAAAAAATGAGGCATGCCTTAACGAAAAGCACGCCTCATTTATAGATTCAAATGATTACGCAAACAATTTTTCGATTATTTCAGCGTACATTTTTTCAACAACGTTACGTTTTACTTTTAACGTAGGAGTTAGCACATTGGTTTGTGTCCACTCATCGGCGATCAGTTCAAAGCGCTTAATTTGTTCCCAGTCGCCAAAGTTGGTATTCAGTTTTTTCACCTCTTTTTGGTAACGTGCAATCACTGCTCTGTGTTTTATCATCTCTTCCGGTGTAGTAAATTCAATTTTATGTTTCTTACACCAAGATTTCAAAAAGACAAAATCGGGCACAATCAAAGCCGCTGCGAATTTTTTATTTTCGCCAAAAACAACCATATTTTCAATAAAACCAGATTCACAGAATTTAGCTTCAATTACTTCAGGATTAATATATTTACCGAATGATGTTTTAAAGATATTTTTCAAGCGTCCTGTTAAGAATAGAACACCATTTTCCAAACGACCTGTATCCCCTGTGTGAAGCCAACCATCAGCATCAATAACTTTAGCTGTTAATTCTGGATCTTTATAGTAACCCATCATTACGTTATGACCACGTGATAACACCTCATCATTAGGACCAATTTTTAACTCTGTTCCCGGCAATGCATACCCGACTGAGCCAAAGCGACGTCCACCAGGTAAGCGACTCATCACAGCGACAATTGGTGACGATTCACTTAAACCATAACCCTCGAAAACAGGCATACCTATAGCAGAGAAAAATGCTGCCATGTGAGGTTGAATAGCAGAACCACCAGACACTACAATATCAAAATTTCCACCAATAGCAGCACGCCATTTTGAGTAAATTAATTTGTCAGCCAATTTGTGACGCACATTGTACCAGGCTGATCTACCTTCAACTTTATAGCGCGTAGCCAAATTAAATGCCCAATAGTAGATTAAACGCTGTACCAGTGACAGTTTTTTACCTGCCATGTATAGCTTATCATATATTTTCTCGATTACACGAGGTACACAGGTCATAAACGTTGGATTTATCTCTTTGATATTATCCCCAATTGTTGCTAAACTTTCAGCATAATAGACTGAAATACCTAAATATTGATACAGATAAACCATCATACGCTCGTAGGCATGGCACAACGGCAAGAAACTTAACGCTGTTTTATTCCATGGAGCAGGCGTTTCACGAACACTGTAGAAATTTTGAACGATATTGTTGTGACTCAACATCACACCTTTAGGATTTCCTGTTGTGCCTGATGTATAAATAATGGTGGCCATATCCATTTTGTCAATGCCATCCATAATTTTCTTCAATTCTTTTTCTTTTGGATGTTTTTTACCCAATTCAACCAACTGATCAAAATAAGGGTAATTACCTTGATCCATAAAGGTATAAACATGCTTAATGGATTTTACCTCAGGTAAAACAGGCTCAATTTTAGTGCGCAACTCTTTACCTTCGATAAAGATTAATTTAATTTCGGCATGATTTAAAATGTACTTATAGTCAGCTTGACTAATGGTAGGATAAATAGGGACACTAATAGCGCCACACTGCATAATAGCCATATCAAGCATATTCCACTCGGGACGATTGGAGCTAACGATCGCCACTTTATCACCTGGAACGATGCCAAGTTCCATAAAGCCATACGATAAATAATTAACTGTTTGGGCGTATTCTTGAATACTAAATTTAACCCATTCGCCATTGCGTTTGGCTGCGAATGCTGCATCTTGGTCTGGATATTTCTCCAAATAGTGTGGCAGCAAGTCGATAAGACGTGTTACTTCCATGATTTTGAATAAATTAAATTGTTTTGGTTTTACAAATTTTTGAAGATTCTCGCAAATGTAAGAATTATTTTAGACAAAGTCCTAAAAAAAAGAGAGAAGTTTTCAACAACCTTCTCTCTTTTAATTAAATAGTTTAAAATAATTAGTTCTCTTCCCACGCTCCAATGCGTATTGGACGACTCATATAAACTGGTGCCGACTGCTTAATATTAGCAAGAGGCACTTTAATTTTGAATGATTCGTAATAACCGCTAAGATGATAATATTTTACATCGATGTAAAAGTCACTCGTTTTGCCAGCAGCTAACGAACTTATATCGAATGAAGATACGTGTTCATAACGCCTGCCAGGTTGATCAAATTTTCGGTTGTGGCGAAATTCTAGATTAACAATAGAATCTGGTACAGTTTCTGTGTTCAAGTGGTTACGTGCCATAGTAAAACTATGTCGTACAGTACCCGTACCATAGTATTGATACATCATATTCAAATAGTTACCGCTAACCCAAGCCATAATTATACCAGTCGGGTCGTTGCCTAAACTATCACTCTGATTGGTAGTATGAATATCAAATAGTTGCCATGTAGGAACCGATTGAATATAAAGCACATCGACGACATGGTTGTAGCCCTCTTTTTTTTGCGTGCTTAAATTAAATTCCACATAACAACGCTCGCCCAACAAAGAGTCGGGATACGCAAATGTTTGACTGGGGACAAAAGTCACAGAGTCGTCAGCTACAAAATACAACTGCTGATCAGTAGCACGTTGAGCCGTCCATACAGCAATGGTGTAAGGTTTAGTAGGTTCATTTTTAGTTAAACAAGAGGTAATACCTACTAATATTACCACAAACAATACAAATCGGTATACAAGTTTAGCCATAAAAAATCAAATTTAAATTAGCATTTTCTCTTATTGAGATGTAAATTAAGGAGAAAACGCTGCAAACGATTTAGTGTTTTTAAAAAATATTTACTATTAAACGACAGATAGCATGGAAAACACTAGATTTTTTTGTAATTTAGTGCCTTAAAAAACAAGATAACTATGACACCTTTTCTAGAACAACTAGCCCAAAAGTATTACGACAAGTATGCAAACGAATTAAGTGATTTCGCGTTTGTTTTTCCAAACAGACGTGCTGGGCTGTTTTTTCGCAAAGCTTTGGGAAAAGTAGCTAACCAGCCATTATTTGCTCCCGAAATTATAGCCATCAACGACCTGTTTTTCAAAGAGTCACAGTTACTTCAAGCCGATAAAGTCACGCTCTTATTTACATTGTACAACAGTTTTAAAAAAGTAGTCAATAAAGAAGAAAGTTTTGATACGTTTATCTTCTTAGGCGATATGCTGTTATCTGATTTTAACGAAATAGACAAATACCTCATAGATGCGAAACAACTTTTTCAAAACATCAGCGACATTAAAGAGATTGAGAGTGATTTTAGTTGGATGAGCGATGAACAAAAAAGCATAATTCAACAATTTTGGGGTTACTTTTTAACTAAACATGGAAGCAATCTCGAAACACAATTTGTAGAAATGTGGAGCAGCTTATTTACACTATATAACACATTTCGAGAGGATTTACGCACACAAGGCATCGGTTACGACGGTATGATTTTTAGAGATGTTATCGAGCGCGACGCTCCATTAACAAAAACGTATAAACGTGTGGTTTTTGTCGGTTTTAACGCACTAACTGCCACCGAAAAAAAACTATTCAAACGTTATCAAACACTCGGTATTGGCGACTACTATTTTGACTATCAATCTCCCGAAATTAGAAAAACTGATAACGTTGCCAATCAATTTAGAGCGGAAAATGAAACCTCATTTAAATCAGAATTTCAACTTGAAGAATCCTTTGAAATAACAGACAGAGAAATCAAGCTCATTGCCATACCGTCTGATATTGGGCAGACCAAACAGGTATACACCATTTTAAATGAATTGCAAGCCCAACAACAAGAACAAATTGGGCTCAAAACTGCCATTGTACTACCCGATGAAAAATTATTAATTCCAATGCTACATGCTATCCCTGAAAGCATTGACACCGTGAATGTTACAATGGGCTATCCTCTATCGCTTACACCCATAGCGGCTCTCATGGATCATTTGGTTGCTTTACAAAAAAACAGTCGTTTAATTAACGAAAAATCGCATTTTTATTACAAACACATTTTGGCCATCCTCAACCATCCTTACATTGTAGATTACGCTCCAAACGAGGTTGAACAAATAACTGCAAAAATTCATAAGGATAATTTGTTTTTTGTTAATCCTGAGGATTTACAAAAAAATGATTTTTTCAAAAAACTATTCATTCCTATTAACGATACAGACGAATTTATCGCCTATTTTTCAACCATTACACAATTACTTTCAGAACAAACTTACAACAAAAACAACAAACAGTTAGACAGAGAATACTTTGCTCATTATCAAGCCGCTATAAATCGTTTAGAGGAGAATCTACATGAGACAAAAATAAACCTTTCTACCGATACTTTTTTCAAATTATTGAAACAACTCACGAGCAATATTACTGTTGCTTTTAAAGGAGAACCTCTAGAAGGTTTGCAAATTATGGGAACACTAGAAACTCGTGCGTTGGATTTCGACAATGTGATTATCACCTCATTTAACGAAGGTGTTTTTCCACGAAAAAACACTAATCCATCGGTAATTCCTTATAGCTTGCGCAGGGCTTTTAGTTTGCCCACTTACGAATATCACGACGCTATTTTTGCGTACAATTTCTATCGCATGATTTACAGGGCAAAACGTCTGTTTCTACTCTACAATTCACGTACCGATGGGCAACACGGTGAACTCAGTCGTTACGCAGCTCAATTGGAGTTCTTATACCAAGTTCCTATCACGCACGAATCAGTTAGTTATAGTGTTTCTTCAAAAAGTGAAGCACCCATAGTCATTACTAAGGACCAACGGATTATGGAACGATTAGCTCGTTTCACAGATCCCGATTCAACGAAAGCCATTTCAGCTAGCGATATCAACAACTACATTGATTGTCCGCTTCGTTTTTATTTTTCTAAGATAGAAGACTTAGCTCCACTTGACACCATAAGTGACACGATGGAAGCCAATCTATTTGGTACGCTCTTTCATGCTGTCATGGAATCGATATATGAACCTTATAAGGGGGAAATAATTACTAAAGAGATCATCAATCAGCTAATTCAAAATACAGTTGCTTTAGACCAAAGCATTTACAATACATTTAATGAAAAGTTGTATAAAAACAAAACCAATATGCCTTTATTGGGCGAAAATTTACTTATTGCCAATATCATAAAAGCGTATGTTATCCAAACATTGAAATTTGATCAAAACGAGCGTACACCTTTTCGATATTTAGAATCTGAACTACCACTAAAAACTAGATTTACATTTGGAAATGAGCTCACGGTAAATTTGAAAGGATTCATTGACCGCGTAGATGAACAAGATGGTGTAACTCACATTATCGATTATAAAACAGGAAAAACAGAAATGAGTTTTCAAAATATTGACGTTTTATTTGATAACTCCAATGATAAAAGACCTAGAGCCGTGCTACAAACATTTTTCTACGCCATGTTGTATCAAGTTAACCGCAATACAACAAACCAGCTAAAACCAGCTATTTATAGTTTACGAAATTTTGAAAATCACCAAATTACATACAAGCCATCATTACATGATAGCAGCGAATTTGTAACTGATTATAACCAATTTAAAACAGCATTTGAAACAAAATTAGCATACTATTTATCAGAGATTTTTGATGCACAACAACCATTTGAACAATGCAGAGACACAGAGTTGTGTGAATACTGCGACTTTAAAACATTATGTAACCGCTAATAACACATTTTTTTGACAGCGTAAAATTGTTTTATCGAAGCAAAAAAAGTAACTTTGCAAGCATAAACACTTCTTAAAAAAACTATGAGTATGACACTTACTGAACGATTTTTAAAATATGTATCATTTGTAACCACATCTGACGAAACAACGGGACTAACGCCAAGTACCCCAGGACAAATGATTTTTGCAAACTACCTGGTAGATGAACTTAAATCTATTGGATTAAAAGATGTAGAAGTGGATAAAAACGGTTACGTAATGGCCACATTACCAGCAAATGCTGATGAAAAACTACCAGTTTTAGGATTTATTGCGCATCTGGATACTTCGCCTGACATGACAGGAAAACATGCAAATCCACGCATTGTAAAAAAATACGACGGTAACGACATTCTGCTAAATGCAGAGGATGCGATCGTGCTATCAACTGAACAGTTTCCTGAGCTCAAAAAGTATATAGGACAAGATTTAATTGTAACCGACGGACGTACACTACTTGGTGCCGACGATAAAGCTGGTATCGCTGAAATTGTCACTGCTATGGAGTATTTGGTAAAAAATCCTGAAATAAAGCATGGTAAAGTGCGCATTGCCTTTACGCCTGACGAAGAGATTGGTCAAGGTTCTCACCATTTTGATGTTAAAAAATTTGGTGCCGACTGGGCTTACACAATGGATGGAGGCGAAATAGGTGAATTAGAATATGAAAACTTCAACGCTGCATCAGCAAAAATTACGTTCCAAGGGCGCAATGTACATCCGGGCTATGCAAAAGGTAAAATGCTTAATTCTATGCGTATAGCTCACCAATTTGCAGGTATGCTACCACGTCACGAGACTCCAGAATATACTGAAAACTACGAAGGTTTTTACCATTTGGTAGGTATGCAGGGCGATGTGGAAAACTCAACATTGACCTATATCATTCGCGATCATGACCGTGCTCGATTTGAAAGTCGCAAAACGGAAATTCAACATTTAGCAAATAAAATCAATGCCGAATTTGGAGCAGGCACTGCCAACGTAGAACTTAAAGATCAATACTACAATATGCGTGAACAAATAGAACCCGTAATGCATATTATAAAATTGGCTTCTGCGGCTATGGAAGCTGCTGGTGTAAAACCACAAATAAAACCTATTCGTGGCGGAACTGATGGCGCACAATTATCATTTAAAGGGCTCCCCTGTCCTAATATTTTTGCTGGCGGACACAATTTTCACGGTCGCTACGAATTTGTACCCATTCAATCAATGGAAAAAGCAACAGAAGTTATCATTAACATTATCAAAATGGTAAAGTAAACAAAAAACAGACTATGAAAACAACTCCATTTACAGATATTCACATGGCGTTAGGTGCAAAAATGCACGAATTTGCAGGTTATAATATGCCTATTGAGTACAGCACCGGCATCATAGACGAACACATGACCGTGATAAACGGTGTCGGTGTGTTTGATGTGTCGCATATGGGCGAATTTTGGGTGAAAGGACCGCAAGCACTTCCTTTTTTACAAAAAATATGTAGTAATGATATCTCTGCAATTTCTCTTGGGAAAGCGCAATACAACTGTTTTCCAAATGGTAAAGGTGGCATTGTGGACGATTTGATTGTATATCACTACGAAACCGAAAAATATCTACTCGTGATGAACGCAGCAAACATCGATAAAGATTGGGAATGGGTAAACGTCAATAATGCAGAAGGCGCTATACTCGAAAATGCCTCTGATAGAATGGCTCAACTGGCTATTCAAGGACCAAAAGCGGCAGCAGTGCTACAGAAATTAACCACTATCAACTTGAATGATATACCCTATTATGCCTTTACAACAGGTACTTTTGCTGGCATTGAAAATGTTATTATCTCAAATACAGGCTATACCGGAGCTGGCGGTTTTGAACTCTATTTTTATCCACAATTCGGCGAACAAATATGGCAAGCTATTTTTGAAGCAGGAGAGCCCTACGGTATTAAACCTATTGGACTCGGTGCGCGCGACACGCTCCGTTTAGAAATGGGCTTTTTACTTTACGGACACGAAATTGATGAAACAACCTCGCCAATTGAAGCTGGATTAGGTTGGATTACTAAACCTGCAGCTGGTAAAAACCTAATAGATGGTGATTTATACATAAAACAACGCACAGAAGGCGTTTCTCAAAAATTGATTGGTTTTGAATTGTTAGAACGAGGAATTCCACGTGCCGATTATGAACTTACCGATGGTAAAGGTACTGTTATCGGGCGTGTCACTTCGGGAACCATGTCGCCAACACGTAAAATTGGCATTGGATTAGGTTACATACAAACTCCTTATGCACAAGTAGGTACAGAAATTGCCGTATCCATTCGCAATAAAGAGCTAAAAGCCATTGTGGTAAAACCACCCTTTAGAAAATAAAACAAACCGATATAATTGTAAAAAACGTATTGAAATTCAATACGTTTTTTATTTATTACAAACGAATAGATTGGGTGCTTACCGATACTACTCGCGTCAAATCAAAATCGCGCATAGCATTAATAAGCATAAAGTGAGAATATTTCGATAAATCCTCCAAGTGAATAGTTTTTGCTATAATGCGTTGTTGCTGCAATAACCGTGCACGACATGTACCAGCCAATAATGGTTCGGCAGGCGTTACCCACTGCATACCGTCAAGAAGCAAAATATTACTAAACGAAGTATCCGTAATTAACCCATGACGTACTATAAGAATATCATCGGCATCATTTTTTTGTGTCAACGACATTTCTAATGCGCTTCTATCTGCCCATTTATGAGCATATTGAAAATGATCATCTACAGTAACTAAACGTAATGAAGTGATACGCTTTGAAATATAAGGTGTAATGGTGTGCTATATGATATGCATTGGCGTATAGTCAATGCGCAACCGATAAGTGCCCACATGCGGTAATTCTAAACGTACTATATAATCTGTCATACTATGTGATGCCAATTGATTAACACGTTGTTGGTGATAATCAAGGTGTTGCACCACCCCATTTTCAATACGAATCGTTTCAAACAGTTGGTACATATATTTTCTCTAACAATTCATTATACTCTTCTTTCGCATCACTTCGCCACGTAATTCCTCCACCACTATGATAATAAAAATCGCCCTTTTCATCACGTCTCACAAAGCGTATAAGCACGGCACTATCAACAGAAAAGCCATCAAATACTCCCATAATACCGGTATAAAACCCACGTGGAGCGATTTCGGCGTATTCTATAATTTCTACTGTTTTCTGTTTTGGCGCACCAGAAATACTACCAGCAGGCATCAATTTCAAAAGTATTGTGCCAATATGCTTATTCCAATTTTTCGGTAATTTACCACTAATTTGCGAACTAGTTTGTAATATTGTACCACGCGACGTTTCAATTTTATCCATATATCTAAATCGCTCCACTGTGACTTGCGAAGAAACCATCGCTAAATCGTTACGCATCAAATCCACAATAGTATAGTGTTCAAACAACTCTTTAGTGTTACTTAATAAAAGTATTTCGGCATTAGGAAAACGAGCATCAATCGTACCTTTCATAGGATAAGTACTAATTTTATCGTCAGTTATAGTGATAAATGATTCAGGAGAATAACACAAAAACTGCCCATTCACCAGTAGACGATAAGGTGCTGATGCATGATAAAAAATAGTATACAACGCTAAATTACGTCCAACATATGTTGGAAATGTAAGGTTTAGTAAAAAAGAATTGCCATGTAAAATCTCCCGCTGTGCAAAATTGAATCGAGCTATATATTCCTTTTCGGAAATGGGGTGAGGTGTTAGCGACATATAGGAAGAAGAAGGCACAACAGGTTTTCCGTAGTGCCCCCCCCCTTAATAGCGCATGAAATATCTGTTTCTATAAGTTCGGACAACTTTACCACTACGCCAGATTCGCCTTTAAAATCGAGCAAAAAGAAAAAAGGAATGCGTGCACACCCTAATTGATCCATTGTTTTGCGTACAGTTTCTCTATTTTGCAGTTGCATAAAGAAAATTTTTAAGTATAAGTTCACCCGCCTCTGTAATGTACGATTCAGGATGAAATTGTACACCAAAAACACGTTTTTTCAGATGTCCAACTGCCATAACCGCACCGTGCGCATCACGTGCTGTAACACGTAAATCCACTGGAATATCCGTAGCTAACCACGAATGATAACGCCCTACAATCATGTTAGTTACCCCTGAAAAAAGTATCGAATCTGGTTTACAATCAATTAGTGAAGGTTCGCCGTGAAACACCACATCACTCTGCACCAAAGTTGCACCATAATATTGGCAAATGGCCTGATGTCCCAAACAAATACCAAGAATTGCCTTACAATTATCGTACTGTGCGAGTAATGCCTTCATAATAGGAAAATTGCACGGCAATAACGGACCCGGTGAAAAGATCAACGTATCATAATGCGCTGCTAACGAAACGGTTACATCGCGATGATTGAACACTGACACTTGTTTATTAGTAGTACTACGCAATAATTCCACTATATTGTACGTAAACGAGTCGTTGTTATCAACTAAAAGAATCATAGGCACAAAGGGAAAATAGCTTTACATGTTGCTTACAAAGATAATAAAAACCACATAAATCAGAACTAATAGTGAAGAACTGGTGCGTATAGTTATTAGGAGGTGGAGATAAAAGCCCCGATGATAGGCGAAAATATGGGATATAACGCAAGAAGCAGATGAAGTAAAATGTCTTAAATGAGTTTAGCAAACCATTGTGTAACATCATATTTTTCACTATTTTTGTCATTGCTAAAAGCAGAACTACAAACGCCTTTTAGCTACATTATAGTATGATTGACCCCTCAAAATTTAACGGTAAAAAGGTTGCTTTTCAAACCTTAGGATGCAAATTGAACTTTGCAGAAACATCGGCTATTGGGCGCTCACTACTCGAAGCTGGTTTTCAGCGAGTAAAAATGGGCGAAAATGCAGATATTTGCATTATAAACACCTGTTCTGTAACCGATACAGCCGACAAAAAAAGCCGACAAGCTATCAATAAACTCATACATCGACACCCCAACGCATTGATTGTTGTCACAGGTTGTTATGCACAATTAAAACCTGATGAAATCGTACAAATTCCAGGTGTCGATTTAGTTTTGGGAACTAATGAAAAAAGTTCACTACCCGATTTTATTGAACGATTAGAAAAAAAACAGAAAGGCGAAGCATACACTGTAAAAACTGCTCATATTCTCCAGTTTACGCCCATCTGTTCGGCTGACGACAGAACACGTCACTTTTTAAAAGTACAAGATGGCTGCGATTACTATTGTACCTACTGCAGCATTCCGTTTGCTCGCGGACGTAGTAGAAATGCTCCAATAGCAGAAACTGTAGCCGTAGCCCAACGTGCTATCGATGAAGGCGCCAAAGAAATTGTATTAACAGGTGTAAACATCGGTGATTTTGGGCGATCTACCTCTGAAACTTTTTTTGATTTACTAAAAGCATTAGATCGGTTAGAAGGTGTTCGTTACCGTATTTCAAGCATTGAACCCAATTTGTTGACCGATGAAATTATCGACTATGTGTCAAGGTCAAAACACATTATGCCACACTTCCACATTCCACTGCAATCTGGTAGTAATGAGGTATTGAAATTGATGAAACGACGCTATACGCGCGAACTTTTTGCCGATAAAATCGAGAAAATTAAAACGTTAATGCCGCATGCATTTATCGGCGTTGATGTTATGGTTGGTGTACGTGGCGAAACACCTGAATATTTTGAGGAAACACGTGAGTTTCTAGAGCGTTTACCCATATCGCAACTGCACGTTTTTACATATTCGGAACGCGCTGGTACAAAAGCTCTTGATATTAAGTACAATGTGCCACGCACAGAACGTAAAAGACGTAATGATGTGCTTCACCAACTATCTGAGCGTAAGACGCAAGATTTTTACGATAGCCAAAAAGGACGTATCGCATTTGTACTGTGGGAATCAACCAAATCGAGCGACACCATGCTTGGTTTCACTGAAAATTACATACGCGTAGAAGCACCTTACCAAAAAGAGTTGATTAACACCATTCAAAAAATCGTGATTTAATCGGTCAAAAAAGAAAAAAGCACCTTACAAGGTGCTTTTTTCTTTTAAAATATAGTAGCATTTAAATCAAGCTGTTAGTTTTTGTATCGGGAAAAATAATAGCAGGTTTAAACGTACGTGCTTCTTCCTCTTCAAGCCACGTATAAGCCATAATAATCACTACGTCGCCCACCGAAACTAAATGAGCTGCTGCACCATTCAAGCAAATAACTCCAGAACCACGTTCGCCTTTAATTACATAAGTTTCAAAACGATTCCCATTATTATTATCTACAACTTGTACTTTTTCATTGGCTATCAAATTGGCTGCATCCATCAAATCTTCATCAATAGTTATGCTACCAATATAATCAAGACGTGACTCCGTAACAGTTACACGATGAATTTTCGATTTTAAAATGTTTAAATACATGAGCAATTTATGTTTTGGTTATTTATAGCGAATATTATCTATCAAACGAATTTTACCACAATAGACCGTAATACAACCTACAACATCATCAGTTTCTTCCCACTTTTTAATCGATTGCAAGGTTTTACCATCTACTATTTCAAAATACTCCACATCCAAGCCTTCACGTGCATTTATTGCAGCAACCACAGCATCATGTAATTCTTGCACTGAGGTTTCCAAAGCAAATATTTGGCTCTCTTTCAATACTTGCGAAATATGAACTGCCCTTTGACGCTGTTCTGAAGTTAATAATGAATTTCTACTACTCAATGCCAGACCGCTCGCCTCACGAACAATAGGACAGCCCACAATTTCAATCGGAAATTTCATGACCGAAACCATGCGACGAATAATGGCAAGTTGTTGAAAATCTTTTTCGCCAAAATAGGCACGTGTTGGTTGTACCAGTTTAAATAACTTACTAACTACCTGAACAACACCGTTAAAATGTCCTGGACGAAATCTTCCCTCCATCACTTGGTCGAGCCCTCCGAAATCGAATTCAAATGGTTTTTGCATCTCATCGGCATTATACATTTCATCAGCATTGGGTACAAACATTACTTTACAGCCCACCGACTCCAATAGTGCTGCATCAGCTTCCACAGTTCGTGGATAATTTGCTAAATCATTTTTATCGTTAAATTGCGTAGGATTAACAAAAACACTCACAAAACAGAGATCGTTTTCGCTCACACAGCGCTTTACAAGAGTTAAATGACCATCATGTAAAGCTCCCATTGTGGGAACGAAGCCTATAGTTTTATCCTGTAATTTAGCAGTTGATACCGCTTCCAATAAGGCGTTTTTAGTTGTAATTATTTGCATATAGTTTGCGCGGAAATTTGACTGTGCAAAAATAGTAATAAAAAATGAGACTATAACCTTTTACAGGTTGATAACTTTAAAAGGAAGTACCGGCACCTCTTTTTATAAATTTATAAACATTTCACAAATCCTTATAAAAAACTTTTTAATCCAATTGGTTACATATCATTTTTGTGTATTTTTGCAACGAATAATTAAAATTAATTATAATACAAATGAATACAGAATCACTTATCAACGACCTACAGCGTCGCTTTCCAAACGAACCGGAATATTTACAAGCGGTTCACGAGGTGTTATCATCTATCGAAGAGATTTATAACGAACATCCCGAATTTGAGAAAGCCAACATCATCGAACGGATATGTATACCAGATCGTATTATTTCATTTCGTGTAACATGGACAGATGATCAAGGTGTGGTTCGTACTAATATGGCCTATCGCATTCAACATAATAACACAATAGGTCCCTATAAAGGTGGTATGCGTTTCCACTCTTCTGTTTGTCCATCAATTTTAAAATTTTTAGCCTTTGAACAAACTTTTAAAAACGCTTTAACCACCTTACCTATGGGCGGTGCAAAAGGAGGTTCTGATTTTAGTCCAAGAGGCAAATCAAATGCAGAAATTATGCGTTTTTGCCAAGCTTTGATGTTGGAGTTATGGCGTAACGTCGGTCCAGATACCGATGTTCCAGCAGGCGACATTGGTGTAGGAGGACGAGAAGTTGCTTATATGTATGGTATGTACAAAAAACTGGCACGCGAACATACAGGAACTTTTACAGGGAAAGGTATTGAATTCGGCGGTTCACTTATTCGTCCTCAAGCCACGGGTTATGGCAATATCTACTTTTTAATGAACATGTTAAAAAGTCGTGGAATTACAGATTTGAAAGGGCAAACAGTTTGTATATCAGGCTCTGGAAATGTAGCAACCTATACTGCCGAAAAAGTACTTGAACTTGGTGGTAAAATTGTTACCATGTCCGACAGCGACGGTTATATCTACGATCCAGATGGCATCGACCATGAAAAATTAGACTATATTTTCGAACTAAAAAATATGTATCGCGGACGTATTCGTGAATACGCTGAAAAATATGGTTGTAAACATGTTGCCGGAGGACGTCCTTGGGGCGAAATGTGTACCATTGCTCTACCTTCAGCTACTCAAAATGAATTAACTGGAGAGGATGCAAAAAAACTCATAGCAAATGGAGTTATTGCCGTGTCGGAAGGTGCAAACATGCCGTCAACTCCAGAAGCTGTCAATTTATTTATAGAACATAAAATTCTGTTTGCACCAGGTAAAGCTGCTAATGCTGGTGGTGTATCGGTTTCAGGCTTAGAAATGACTCAAAATGCAATGAAACTGAGCTGGAGCAAAGAGGAAGTTGATAGTAAATTAAAAGAGATTATGGCAAATATTCATGCACAATGCGTGAAATATGGTACCCAACCCGATGGCTATATCAATTATGTAAAAGGTGCTAATATTGCTGGTTTTATGAAAGTTGCTAAAGGTATGATGACACAAGGTGTAATTTAGTTTACATGACTTTTAGTATAAAAAAGGCGATTGAAAATTCCTCAATCGCCTTTTTTATTTAGATTACATATACTTATGCTAAAATCAACCACACAAGATAAATTATATATATCACCAAAAAGATGACGCCTTCCCAACGATCTAACTTGCGACCACGTCCTGTAAAAACAAATATAAACAATAGCGCACTTGCCACAATATTCAACAATAGATCAAAATAAGACTCAGCCGAAATACTTACTGGCATAATACAAGCTGTAGTTCCTAAAATAAAAAATGCATTAAATATATTCGACCCTACAATATTGGCGATAGCAATATCCGTATTTTTCTTGATTGCAGCAACTACTGATGTTGCCAATTCTGGCAAAGATGTACCAATAGAAACAATGGTTAAGCCAATTACGCGTTCCGACACACCAAACTGCTGTGCAATTTTAATAGCAGCACGCACAATAGTTTCACCACCAACAACCAAAAGCCCTAAACCAACTACAACCCACATAATAGCAACACCCATTTTCATAGCAGGCATTTCTGTAGCTTCATTTTCCTGTCTATTTTTTAAAGCAGATTGAATAATATAACCCATAAAAATAGCAAAGAAAAATAGTAAAATAATACCGTCACCACGAGTAATGGTTGAAACGCTGGCATTATCTATCAGGTTATCGCTAGCTAAAACAAATAACACTAATGCAGACAAGAATGCCAATGGAATTTCAATCCACGTAGTAGATTTTTTTACCGCCAAAGGCAAAATAATGGACGAAATACCTAAAATACCTAAAATGTTAAAAATATTACTACCAACGATGTTGCCTAAAGCAATACCATTACTTCCCTTTAAAGCAGCCGAAACGTTAACTACTAACTCAGGAAATGAAGTTCCCAAAGCAACAATGGTCAATCCAATAATCAAATCGGAAACCTTTAAACGGCGAGCAATAACAGAGGCGCCATCTACTAATTTGTTGGCTCCAAAAATAAGAGCAACAAAACCTAATAAAAGAAATAAAATTTGAATCATATCTGTCAAACAACTAAAAATATTAATACTATTGATATTTTTTTACTTTTTCTTAGCTTTAAATAACGCTTTAGAGATCCATTTCTCAAGGTCAATAATGACAAAAATTACAGAACCCGCTAAGCATGAAATCAAGAGGTCTTTACAATCAAGACTGGCTGTTCCAAATACATCTTGCATAAATGGCGTATAAATAAATAATGCCTGTAAAATGAGAATCAACCCTACACCTAAAAATACATATTTATTACTAAAAAAGCCGATTTTAATAATCGAATTTTTGAGCGAACGACAATTAAACAGATAAAATATTTGGAAGAATATGATAAACGTTACAGCTACCGTTTGTGCTCGCGCTAACGCATCATGTTGATTCCACCCCATAGATAATAACTCCGAATACTTTAAGTTGAATAAAACGATTGTCCCTACGGTCATTAGTATTGACACAAAAAAACACTCTGAATGTTACAAATCCATTAAACAGCGGTTCTGTGGGCTTCCTTGGTGGACGATTCATTACATTTGGTTCTTTTACTTCAAACGCTAGTGGCAAAGCTAAAGCTATGGCTGCAACTAAATTGATCCACAACAATTGCGTTGGAAGCATAGGCAACACAAGTTCTTTGGTCAGCGGATTGAAAGGAAAAAATAGAATACCATAAATAAGGACAAAAGCCAGCCCCAAATTGGTCGGTAATAAAAATGCCAGTGATTTTAATAAATTATCATACACTCGGCGTCCTTCTTCAACAGCTGCAGCAATACTCAAAAAATTATCATCGGCAAGTACAATATCAGCCGCCTCTTTTGACACAGAGGTTCCTGTAATGCCCATAGCCACACCAACATTAGCTTGTTTGAGTGAAGGCGCATCATTCACGCCATCTCCTGTCATAGCCACTATTTCATTATTTTTTTGCAATGCTTGCACTAATCGTAGTTTATGTTCTGGCGCCACACGGGCAAAGATATTGATAGTTCGCGCGGTTTTATCCAATTCTACATTATCCATTTTAGATAAAGCAACACCAGTTACAACATCTCCATCATTAGAAAGTCCTAATTCCACACCAATTGCACGAGCTGTAGATTGATGATCGCCAGTAATCATTTTTACAGTTATTCCAGCATCATGACAAGCTTTTATTGCTTCAATAACTTCGGTACGAGACGGGTCAATCATACCAACTAATCCAATAAATTCAAAATCACTCTCAATTTCACTGTCCGATATTTTATTATCTTCACCATGCGGTTTTTGAGCAATGGCAAGTACACGCATACCTTTTGAGCCAAGCAAATCTATTTGAGCATTAATTTTTTCGAGATCTAAACTAACTCCTCCTATATGTGTAGAACAATGTTGAAGTACAACTTCTGGAGCACCTTTGATAATAAGATTATCATTGAGCGTGACCATATATTGTTTTTCGGAGTCAAAAGGTATAACGTCTTCTCTTTGTATTTTCTGACGTAAATTATCAATTGAAATTCCCGCTTTTGCAGCAACTACAACCAAAGCTACCTCTGTAGGATCGCCCGAAATATTATAACCATTTTCATCATAAATTACATTTGCATCGCTACAAAGTACTGCATTTTTTAGCAAAAGCATTATTTCTTCAGGTAAGGTGGCTATTTCAACACCATTTTGTTTAAAAACACCTTCTTTTTTCTAACCGACACCTGTCACTTGAATGTCATAGCTACAATTCCACAATGCATTCACGGTCATTTCGTTACGTGTAAGTGTTCCTGTTTTATCGGAACAGATAACCGTTGTACTTCCTAAAGTTTCTACAGCAGGTAATTTACGAATAATGGCTTGACGCTTGGCCATGCGCTGTACACCTATAGCAAGAGCAATGGTAACAACAGCAGGAAGTCCTTCAGGAATAGCTCCTACAGCCAAGGCAATAGCAAAAATTAAACTTTCTCTCAATGAATCAAACAGTGGTACTGCTTGCTCCAAAGAACGATAAGTTCCAACAACCATAATAATTAGAGTAATAATTACAATACCTATGGTCAAATATTTGCTAATAACTCCAAGTTTTTGAGTAAGTGGTGTAGCCAAATCAACCGTTTCGTTGAGCATGTTAGAAATTTTACCAATTTCAGTTTGCATTCCTGTTGTTACTACAACTGCAGTAGCAGTTCCAGACACCACCAAAGTGCCACTATAAACCATACTTGTGCGATCACCAAGCACAGCTTCATGATTGACCGGTTCTGAGGTTTTCTGCGAAGGTACCGATTCACCAGTAAGAGCAGCCTCCTCCACTTGAAGATTTTTCTGTTTAATTATCCGCATATCAGCAGGGACACGATCGCCAGCTTCCAGGCACACAATATCGCCAAGAACAATTTCTGAAACAGATACGGTTTGTAGATTTCCGCTGCGGATAACCGTTGTATTTTGGGGAACCATACCAGTAAGCGCCTCAATAGCTTTGCCTGCCTTGTATTCCTGAATAAAACCAATAATCGAATTGATGACAACAACGGCAAGCACAACCATACCATCTGTAATTTCGCCTAAAACCATTGCTACCACGCTTGAAGCAATAAGAACCCAAATTAAAGGATTATTAATTTGTCGCCATAGCACTTTTAATACGCCATCTTTATTTTGATGAATCAGTTCATTGGTTCCGTACTTTAAAAGTCGTTCTTGTACTTCATCTGCATTTAATCCCTGCAAAGAGCTTTTAAAGATTTCTAAAACATTTTTATAATCAATGGCGTGCCATTGATGGTTTACATATTGTGACATTTGTAACTGAATTTATAAATTCTATCTATCAAGCGATTTTTACCTGTGAACGATTTAACTTCTCTTGAGCATACTCAAGCGTAACATGTAACTCTTTCACCTCTGACGAAGGAATTTCATACATGGCATCCATCATAATAGTTTCAGCTATTGAACGCAACCCGCGAGCTCCTAATTTATATTCAATCGCCTTTTCTACAATATAATCAAGAACTGATTCGTCAATTTTTAACACCACGTCATCCATTGCAAATAGTTTGGTATATTGTTTTACTATCGAATTTTTAGGTTCTGTCAAAATTAGGCGCAAAGCCTGTTTATCAAGTGGATTGAGGTAAGTTAAAATGGGCAAACGACCTATTATTTCGGGAATTAAACCAAATGATTTTAAATCTTGCGGTGTGATATACTGTAACAAATTGTTTCTATCTACAACATTTTGCTCATGCACTGCATCAAACCCTACCACGTGTGTATTTAACCGTTGAGCAATTTTTTTCTCAATGCCGTCAAATGCACCGCCACAGATGAATAAAATATTTTGCGTATTCACAGCAATCATTTTTTGATCGGGATGTTTGCGTCCGCCTTGTGGTGGTACGTTTATTACTGAACCTTCTAAAAGTTTCAATAAACCTTGTTGTACACCTTCGCCACTCACATCGCGCGTAATGCTTGGATTATCACCTTTGCGAGCAATTTTGTCAAGTTCATCAATAAATACAATGCCTCGCTCTGCTGCTTTAACATCATAATCAGCCACTTGTAACAAACGTGTTAAAATACTCTCAATATCTTCGCCAACATAACCTGCTTCTGTCAGTACTGTAGCATCGACAATAGTAAACGGTACATGCAGTTTTTTTGCAATAGTACGTGCCAGCAACGTTTTCCCCGTACCAGTTGCGCCAACTAAAATAATATTCGATTTCTCTATTTCAACATCTTCGGCCGATTTGGGTTGCGTAATACGTTTGTAGTGATTGTAAACCGCCACTGATAAATACTTTTTGGCTTCATGTTGTCCAATAACGTATTGATCAAGAAAATTCTTTATTTCTGTTGGTTTTGGAAGTTGATCGCCTTTTAAGGTAAAATCCTTCGTAGGTTTCAGTTCTGTTTGAACAACATTATTAGCCATCTCCACACACTGGTCGCAAATATTGCCATCTAAACCAGTTAGCATTAACTGCACCTCACTTTCAGCACGTCCGCAAAAGCTACAACGCCGTTCATTTTTTGTCTGTTTCGTCATGAAATTTTACTTGTTATTGTTGCGCACTAAAATATTATCAATCATACCATACTCCAGTGCTTCTTGTGAAGTCATCCAGTAGTCGCGATCAGAATCTTTTTCGATTTTTTCTAATGTATTTCCTGAATGTTCGGCAATAATTTGATACAATTCTTGTTTCAACAACATTATTTGCTTGTAATTAATCTCCATATCGGACGCTTGACCTTGCATTCTACCCATAGGCTGATGAATCATCACACGAGAATGTTTCAAAGCTGAACGTTTCCCCTTTTCGCCAGCCACCAATAATACCGCAGCCATAGAAGCTGCCATACTGGTACAAATGGTGCCAACTTTACTACCAATATATTGCATAGTGTCATAAATACCAAGGCCAGCGTGTACAGAACCACCAGGACTATTTATATAAATAGAAATATCTTTACCCGGATCAGCAGTATCCAAAAACAACAATTGAGCTTGAATCACATTCGCTACATAATCGTTGATTTCAGAACCCAAAAAAATAATACGATCCATCATTAAACGCGAAAACACATCCATTTGAGTCACATTCAACTGACGTTCTTCCAAAATTGATGGCGAAATATAGCCACCATGCATGGATACTTCTGACATATATTTGTCGAGCGCCAAACCATTCATATTCAAATGTTTTGTAGCAAATTTGCGAAATTCATTTTGTTCCATAAGTCTTTTATTTTAAGTTATTTAATTTATCAATACTGTGTTTAGCGTGTTAGCATAAATTTAATACTAAAACCTACATTCGACGTAGAAATCGGGTACGAAGTAGAAATCAACGGATTACTCATTTGATAGTCGTAGAACAAACGGAAGTTGAGTTTAGAACTAAACACATAGTCGGCCGTTAGTTTCACTGTTATCGTTTTGGTTCCATTAGTTGGTTGCACGTCGTCTGTTTCTATTTTACGAATAATGGTTTTTATATCCTTAAAGGCAAAATCAAGGCGTGTGGTTAAATCGTTTTTAACCTTTTTAGTCTTGTTTTGTTTGAGCTTCAAAATTACATCAAAATCTTTTAAAATGTATCCAATACCCACAACCCATTCATCATTTGTTGCTTCTAGTAGTTGATTACTGGCTAAATTCAGCGTCATATTGCGTTGTTTACGATATTCAACTTTACCGGTTAAACTATTTTTCATAGCCATATCTACGCTTAAAAATGGTGCAAAACTTTCATTCAACGCCACACTTGCTATATTATATTGACTCGAAGGTATTGGATTTCCACTCGTAACGTCACGTACAAACCCTAAACCATCTTCATTCTCGGCAAAATTAGAATACGCCGTATAAGAGCCAATATTGTATGTACACTGATAGGCGTGATTTAACGTCACCGATTTAAAATTCTTAGCTACCCAAGGAATGCGTGATAAACCATCGTAAGATATTCGCCAATTTGGAATTAAACTCCAAAATGCAGGAAACGGTGATTTTGAAACTTTAGTTATATCCTGCCCTGTATATGCCGCCAAAAATGCAGGAATTAGCACGTCAGGTGAATTGTAACTATAAGCGCCATTGGCTTCGTTATATGGACTTCCTGCCAAATAACTATCAGCAGCAAAGCCCGTAGTTGGATAGTTCGTACCAATGTACGAACGTTGCAACTCGCGAGCTACGTAAGCACGATTGGCTTTAAATTGGTCAAACGCTTTCGATTGATAATTATTAGCTAGTTTTCCTGTACTCCAAAATGTAGTTAAAATAGCTGCATGCGTCATTCTAAAGGTGCCATTAAAAGTGACAGGCATATCGTTATACATGTGCTGAATCGACGTCTGATCGGTCGATACGCGTTTAGTATTCAAGTCAATTTTAAAACCTGCAAATGGCTCTAAATTAAGTTTTACATCAAAATCGGATGTGAATGTTTGCGAAGCAGGATTAATTATAGAATCGTTCATAATAACCCAGCCGCGTTGGATAGCTTGCTCCAAATAGTCACGTTGAGGCATACCGAAGGCAAAATCAAAACCCGGTGCAAACAAATTATCTATTTTTTGCTGTCCCATAAAACCAGCTTCAGCATTAAATCCGGGTATAACCAGACTATTAGTTTCTTTGTACATAACAGATAAACGACGCACCAACATCAAGAAACGAACAGACATTTCTCCCATTTTTTTCGCCACTGAAATATTGGCAGGATCAGTAGTTTGCATCGATAGCCGCAAACTTGACATATCTGATTTTCCGTTAAATCGAACCGTATTGTTATCCACAATGGTATAAGGTACTTTCACCACTTTACCTGTACTGTCAGTGACAATAATTTGAAGAAGTTTACTGTTCAATTTGTGTGTAACAACTGTTGGTTCTCCTTTTTTAATCGCAATAGTTTGTGACTCTTCTTTAGGTTTAAATCGAGAATTGCCTTTAGAAGAAGTTCTACCGGAATAACGCTGGTTGATATCTTTTAAATACTTAGAGTTATTGTACAATTTTTCAAAGTTCAGCTGACCATCTACTTGCCAATTATTTAAATTAGAAACTTCATTGCCAAGATGCAAATTCCCATCAGAATTAGGACCTCTATTCCAACCATAAGTTGCATTATATTGAACATTAGCGGTGATAAATTCAAAAATTGGAATTTTATTAATCGGAATTGCCCACGATGCAGTAAATAGTTGTTGATAAGTGAGCGGACGACCAAAATGCGCCAAACTACTCAGAACTGTATCTTTCCAGTTTTCATATTCATCGGGGAAAAATTGACGATTAACGGGCGTGTGCAAAGTTTCGTCAATACGTGCATTAAATCCTGTGCGCAATGAAAATTTCAATGCTCGTGTCAAATCATATTTGAGTTCAAACTGACGATCCCAAACAAAATCCTTACTTGACGACAATAAGGAATTATTAACATCATAATAGTTTAAATTCATCGATCCTTCTAAATCTCGCAATTGTGTTTCCGAGTAACGACGATTCATGGTAGTGGAAAACGCTAAAACACTTGGTTCATAATTCAAGTTAAACTCTTTGATTATACGCCAAGCTGGGCTTTTTAAACCCTTAGCGTTTTTAAATGGTTCCCATGGTTGTGGTGTTGTAGAAAAATTATAATTAAACGAACCACGGTGTTGCAACGCTTTATTGCGATCTGTTTCTGGATTAAGCTCTTGCGTTTCGGTATAAGCGTAAGAAACTGAAAAGTTTGATGGATCATAAATTTGTGGACGTTTGCTCTTAATATCAACTTTTACATTAGTTAAATTTACACTTTTGTTTATCACCTTTGTTTGAGATAGTTCCAACAATGAGTCACGTTCTGATTTAGTTTCGAGTCCATCTAAAGCCTCTTCTAACAATACATCTTCATCCAATGGGTTGTATTTGGGTTTACTGTTTTCCAAAGAATAAGAAGCATAAAGTGGAATTTTCACATTAGCTTTTTCAGGAAAAAAACGTCCGATTTCAAATGATGTAGAAACATTGAGTTGTGTTAAGTCGTCTAAACGACGCTCTGTTAAACTTTGTTCTATGCCACCAAAACCAGCCGTTTCATGACGTGCCGACACATTGATACTTCCCATATCAGAAAGTCCAATAGCCACATTCCCCATAGCGCCCCAACCACCATCTTCATTATAATCAGTCAAACGCAATTCGTTAACCCAAACTTCACCAGTTTTCACTTCACGTCCTTCATTACGCACACCAATCATAATAGTTTGCACATCAGCCAAATTGGGGTTACCCATTACCGTTATCTTATTCTTTGGCTTAGCTGGATCCACTTCAGAATACATTTTCGTAAATGAGGCTGAACCACCCTTATTTTTCTCCTTGTTACGATTAGTTTTAACCTGTGTGAACAACTCCAATGGAAAATCGAACATATTCTCTATAGGCCAAACTTTATCAGCTTCTCCGGACGAATAATCACCTTCAGGTGTCAATTTTAATGGAATTTCATATTCGTAATAATTATTTTGATAGTCGCTACCAATACGTAAAAACACAGTCATTTCGTAATCTTTGAGCGAACCTAAATCGTCCAACATTTTTTCAGCATGCGTAAACATTTGAAGACGGCGATATTGACGCATGTCATACGAAATATTTTTATAAACCGCACGTGCATCACTAGGCGACAAATCGTACACACGAATTACCATAGATTGCTCATTTTGCTGTGTCAACTGTGGTTGACTTGGGTCTGTTTCACGTGTTACACCAGGTGGCAACACATAATTAACCGGTTTTTTCTTATTATTTTCTTCGATACTTACCGATGACACATTGATTGAACCTATAGTAGAAGGCGGATTTGATAAATCATACAAATCCTTAGTGTAAGTGCGCCATTCGCCACGAACCAATTCCAATGTCCCAAAACGTAAAAAAGTCGCTTCTGAGAAATTATGCATAAACATCCGCATAAATCGAATCGATTTAAAATCGCGTATAGTTCCTATACGTTTTTCATAATCACGCACAGGAATTTTAAATTGGTACCATGTTACATCTTCTTTTTTACCATTTTCCAATTCTACATTAGCGACTACTTTATCGGTAATAAAATTTTGTCCAACTTCTAAATGAATACGGCGTAATGATACACGATATTGGTAGTATTTTTCATATTCATTGAGTGTGTTATCCTGATTGATATCCTCAACGTCAGGTATGGTTGTTGCAGATGTAGAATAAGTTTCCGTTGTTGTTTCCGACGCAGGAGAGTTTCCCTCTGAGCCATTAAAGCGTTTATAGCGATCAAGAATAGTTTTCTCCTCTGCGTCATAATCAGAACCACGATAGTGATGGAAATTATCACCTGCTGGGTCATTAAGTGGCGAAAATGGATCTTTTGACATATCTTCAAGCACCAGTGGCGATAGTGTAGCTTTGATCTGCTCTACATAATCTCTATACGTTGGGAATTTGAACTCATCTTCCGTACTTAAACCATTAAAACCAACATCTTGAAATTTGCGCGCATTTACATCATTATCAAAAGCTAAAACCATGGATTGTTTGCGCGGCACACGTCCCCAAACAGTAGCGTCAGTTTGTGTTGTATCGCCATCTATAGGCATACCGTTTTCAAAGAATTTTTTGCCATCCTTCAAAATATCTTCTGAAATATCACCCAAGTTGAAATATAAATCACCACCAGAATGGGTTCCTAACGTGTCATTTACAAAAGGATCCATCAACCAAAATTCAATATATTCGATATTCGCTGTTTCAAAATCAGTTGTTTCTAACTTACGCATCATACCACCCCAGCGTTTTGTGGGATTTGCTAACGAACCGTCAGAAGCAAGTCCCAAAACATCTAAATTATAAGGACCACGTTCTTGTGGGTAGAAACTCACATTCAATACAGGTAAGTATGAAGATTGTCCCGCCAAACTTGAACGATTAGGGAAAATCTCCTGTTCTCGTACCGCACGTGTTAAGTGATTGGATTGCAAATCGGGATTACGCCTGATATGCTCTGGAGTTGTAGAGTTGTTACGATTAAAGACGCTATTATCAATAGTAAACCAAGCAAATAGTGCACGATTTTTACCATAGTTGATATCATTCGACAATGCAGCTTCTGGAAATAATGCACCACTTGTTGGGTCATAAGGTGTACTTGCCAATCGCCAATAGTGTGGATAACGCAAATCAACACCTGTTTTAGTCGATTCAAAATCGTCTAAATAGGCGTATCCCGGATTATGTTTAACTTTGCGATGTCCGGGTATCATTTGAGCCACTTCCCCATTAAAAACAATAGTTGAAGGCGCTGTGGCATTCAACAATGGCAATGCGTTCAAAGCTTTAGTAAGCCATTGTACCTCATCATGATAGGCCGCATTCAAGCCCCAAATGGTATTTGAAATCGGTTCAGTACCCATTTCCGTTTTCGTAACCAAAGGCATCTCCGAAAGATGCATTACTGTTCCACCAAATGAAAATTTATCATTCAGTTTATATTCTAAATGTGTACCAACAAGTGTTTTGCGTTGCGTATTAAAGAGTGATTGGTTTTCGAGTGACACATCGACTGATGTCCCCGAAGCTAAAATAGATTGGTTCAAGATTGTAACCACACCCATAACATAATCAACCGTATAATCGACATTTTCTACTAACGTAGCACCGCCTGCCGTTACCACCACAGAACCTCGTGGAATATTCATGGCTTCTAAACGGATTTCAGAACCAGAGCTAGCTTGATATTTACCAGCTAAACGAAATTTATTCTTTTCGGTCAATTCACGTGCTACAACCAGTGTTGAGTCATACAGTTCTTGAAAAACATATTTGTCCGCAATAGCATCATTACCAATAGCCTTACGTAAATGTTCGCCAAAAGGTTCAACCACAGGAAAAATCACTCGTCCCAACGATGAGCTCATGGTATAGCCTTCTACAAAATCGAATTTGCCATCGGGACGCACCTCGTTACGTGCATCTAAACGGTCTAAATTCATCACTTTGAGCAACAACTTATTTTTGATATTACCTTCGGTAAGATAATTGAGATAAACACCTGTTGTATCATTTTGGTACTGTATATTCAACTCAAAATTATCCGGCTGAATCTGCATTGCGCCCAAATAATAGACGTTTTTCATCATCAAATCCCACATAGTACTTTGTGGCGAAACAGACGAACTTTTCAACATTTTCACCATCAACGCATTAGGAGATTCGATACCGTCAGTAGAAAACTCCCCAACTTGATACACTTTACCCCCAAGAGTGTATTCAAACGCTACAGCCAAAACCTCATCAGCATTCAAGGCAGTTTTCAACGAAATAAAACCCAACGTACTATTAAGCGTATATTCTGAAGGCTCCAAACGACGAGCACTTTCAATTTTTTCATAATCCTCACCACCATTAATATCCATACTGGAATATTGAGCTTCCATCAAGCTATTAAATAGTTGAATATCACGAATGTTGGCAATAGATTTCACCTCGTCATACAATGTATTTGCACTATTTTGAGGATAGCGATTATCGATGACACTCCAATGTGAATTATCAATGCGTCTATTTTCCGCTAAATCCATAAATGCCAAAATGTTACGTGCTTGGTCGAAATTTCCACGTTTGTTGGTAACCCACACCTCTACCCGATTTATCATAATGCCAGACGTAATATATGGCAATTTACTCATATTTTGGTCATAAGTATCTCTAAAATATTGAGCTAAGAAAAAGTGACGATTTTCGTCGTAGGCATCAATAGGCACTTCAAACTCTTTGCGTTGCGAGCCTCCTTTTGAACTCACTGTTTTACTTTGCGACTGTTGTTGCGAAGCGATAGCCGTCACATTCAACTTTCCAAATTGCAATTCAGCTTTAAAACCAAACAGTGCTGAACTTCCTCGAATTAAAGAGCTATTAAGTGGCATACTCACATTACCTGCTTGCAATTTGCGTAAAATCTCATCCTCTTTACCTTCATAACTCAATTTCAACGTCTGTTGGTCGGTCTCAAAAGTGGCTTCTGTGTTATAATTCATGGCAAAATTAATTTTGTCACCAACTTTACCATTCACATTTAATTGAATTTTTGAATCAAAATCAGGATTTGTCGTTTTGCGTAACCGTTCGGACAATGAAGGATTATCCACTCTGTTGGTAACAACACCAAAACTCAACTCAGCCGATCCTTGTGTTTTCAACTGTACTCCACCAGGACCGAAAACTTTCTCGGCAGGTCCCAGTTTAAAACTCATATCAGCTAAATTAAACTTATCTTCAAAATTGGCTTGAGCTTCTGCATTTTTAGTTTTAAAATACGAACTCATGTCATTGCGCAGCGTATACGATTTATATTCGCTTTCGGACATGACAAATGGTGTAGCAACCTCCATATCGCCTACTTTGGTACGAAAAATATAGTTTCCCGTAGCAGGGGCATATTCCACCTGACTTTTTACATTGCTAGGCGTAGATAAATCTAAAGGATATTGTTGGTAAAGATCTTCATACGTTTGAACTTCTAACGAGCGAACTGGAAAAGATTTAAATAGCGTAGAATCTGTAGGAACAGCATAGTCGGACAACTGCTCCTGGGCAAAAGCCATAGCATTGGAAGGCGTAGAATCACCAAACGATAGTAAAGTAATAGTACTAATAAAAAGAAAAACAACTATTTTTTGAAAAAAACTCATGCCTTTTATACCAAAATTTAAAGCATTTGTAATGCTTTTTTAACTAGTTGTTCCAACGATAAACCAGGATTTTGGGTAGCCAATTTATCAACTACTTTCTGAGCTGCTGATTGTTGAAAACCAAGCATCACTAAAGCAGAAACTGCTTCAGAGACTACACCTCTGCTAGAGACAGAAGCGATATTGGATGTCAATGCTGTTTTACCCACTTTATCACGTAAATCAACAATAATGCGCTGAGCGGTTTTTAATCCGATACCTTTCACGTTTTTGAGCATAGCACTATTTTCGGTAGCAATAGCTTCTTGTAATTCAGCAGCTGAAAGGGACGACATAATCATACGAGCAGTACTAACACCGACACCAGATACCGAAATAAGTTGTAAAAATAACGCGCGCTCTTCTTTAGTTGTAAAACCATAAAGAACATAGGCATCCTCACGAATAGCTTCATAAACATATAGTTTGCATTGTTTATGTCCATTTAATTCCGAATAGGTAACCAATGATATATTAATAAAATATCCTATACCATTTGTTTCCACAACTGCAGACGTAGGAGTTAGCTCCACCAAATCACCTTTAATATACTCAATCATAATAAGTTATAACTATTGATTAACACGTCAAGAAATTAATAATCCACACCCATAAAAGAGCGCAAAGGTACTCAAAAAAATAGTGACGAACAAGTAGAAAATCCTTATATTTAAGGTAAAACGTACCATAAGCCTTATTTATTGTTTTTCGTAATAAAAACAAGCTATAATATATCAAAAAAAATGTCCAGTTGTAAACCGGACATTTAGCTTGTAATTATATTAAAATATTACACTTCTAACTCAGGTGACAACAAGCGTTCGAGCTGTTCTGGTGTTATATTCAAAGTAAGCTTGCCACCCATTGCAAGCGATATTGTTCCCGTTTCCTCAGAAATAATAATAACAATGGCATCAGTACGCTCCGAAATACCTAAAGCTGCACGGTGTCTCAATCCCAGATATTTAGGAATGTCTGGATTTTGTGATACCGGTAAAATAGTCCCAGCAGCCACTATTTTTTCTTCATCAATAATCATAGCACCATCGTGCAAAGGACTGTTTTTGAAAAAGATATTTTCAATAAGACGTGTATTGATCTCTGCATTTATCACATCACCGGAATCAATGTATTGCTGTAAACTGTCATGCCGTTGAATAACTAATAATGCTCCAGTTTTCGTACGTGACAAATTCCGACAAGCCAAAACCACACGCATAATAGGGAACGTTAGCTCAGGTTCTTTACTTTTTATCTTTAATAATTTTTGTAAACGCAGCCAAAACTTCCAATTTTTACGTGAACCTATACGTGAAAAAAAACGGCGAATTTCGTTTTGAAAAATCACAATCAATCCAATGGCACTCACACCAATAACACGATTTAAAATAGCTCCTAACAATTCCATTTTAAACACTCGTGTTACCAAAAACCAAAACACAACAAAAGCCATAATACCTAAAAAGATATTGGCCACACCAGTATCTTTCATAAGTTTAAAAGCTTGGTAAAGCAAAATCGCCACCAAAACAATATCAACAATATCTTTTACACCAAAAGTAAGTTCCATACACTGCTTTTTATTTTAATTTCCCTTATAAGCTTTATACAACGCTATAACCTCCATAGCTGCTTTCACATCGTGTACACGCAGAATATGAGCACCTTGTTCTAAAGCCAACATATTCACTGCTGCTGTCGCACTCAACGATTCTTCAGGAGAAGAATTTAGTAATTTATAAATCATCGATTTACGAGATACACCCACCAAAATAGGCATATTAAAAGTGTCAAAAATAGACAAGTTTCTCAATAACTCGTAATTTTGTTCAATTGTTTTTGCAAACCCAAAACCAGGATCAATAATAATTTCTTTCGTAAAATTCAACGCACGTAAGAGCTCTATTTTTTGAGCAAAATACTGTAACACCTCAGGCAAAAAATTATTGTACTGCGTATTATTGTTTTTTTGCATCGTTTGTGGAGTTCCTCTCATATGCATCAGTATATAAGGCACATTGAGTTTAGCCACAGTATTAAACATCTCTTCATCAAGTTCACCACCCGACACATCATTGATGACCGCTATATCAAATTCTTGTACAGCACAGGTAGCTACAGCAGATCGAAACGTATCGACAGAAATTGGAATATTACCAAAATGCTTTCTGATGCTCTTCAAAGCACCACTAATCCGTTCCAATTCTTCAGTTTCTGTTACGATTGGAGCTCCTGGACGTGTAGAATAAGCACCAATATCAATAATAGTGGCACCCTCTTGTAATGCTTTTTCTGTAGCTGACAGAAAAAGTTTTTCATCTAAACAACGATTGCCTGAATAAAAAGAATCTGGTGTAATGTTGACAATTGCCATCACAATAGGATTGGATAAATCAACAAATTTACCGTTCAATACAATATTTTTGGAGTTCATCACGTTTAACTAGTAGTTCAAATCAATTATTCAGGCACAAAAATAAGACTAAAAATCGTGTTTTTCTCTTTTTTTTGAAGATAAAATATAAAAAAAGCAATAAAGCATTGGTTTTTGTAAAAATAATCGTACATTTGTGGTCGCTTTTACCAACTATTGAATACTTATGAAAGTCGCAAAACAATTCTTTGGTTTATTTATCGTAATGGCACTCTTTACTGGTTGCCAATCAAGGCCTTCAATGCCTACTAACTTTTCTGAAAAAACTGGTTTTGATTACAACGATGAGCGAAACGGTTTCTTCAATGTAAACAGTGTTTACACGGGTAAAGTTCCTCCTGGTACTGTTTATATTTCAGTAATGACTACCGTAAAAGGTTCAAATAATGACCCTATTTCGGCTCCAAGCAACAATGCAAAACGTAGAATCAGTAATAGTGGCTACTTTTTGGACGAATTCGAAGTAACCAACTTAAACTGGCGAGAATATGTGGCTTGGTTAAGTGGTGTGTACGCACATGAACCTCGTAAAATTGTATTAGCACTGCCTGACGAAACTGTGTGGCGTAAAGAGTTAGCGTACAACGAACCATATGTGGAAAATTATTATTCACACGTAGCTTACGGATATTATCCAGTAGTTGGCGTAACTTGGAAACAGGCTGAAGCCTACTGCGAGTGGCGTACTGACCGCGTAAATGAACTGGAACTAATAAATCAGAAAATAATTCCTTTCCGCAACTTAAAAACTATCAACAAAGCCATTAAAGAAAATCCAGATTCTTTATATGCTTACGTCTTTTCAACCAAAAAAGCGGGAGAATTTATCCGTGCTATTTATGGCGATAGTTCTGCAGTGGATTTAGACGGTATGCTGTATGATGCTCAATTCCGTCTTCCAACTGAAGCTGAATGGGAATATGCGGCCTACGGTATCGAAGCTGTAGATGGTAACGTCTATGAAAACCAAACATATCCTTGGAGAGGCGAACAATTACGCGGATTTGAAAACAAAAAAACCGAAGGCGAATTCTATGCAAACTTTATACGTAGCCGAGGTGATCTCATTGGTATTGCTATTAATAACACTTTAACTGTTCCTGTGAACTTCTTCCCTCCAAATGGCTATGGTTTATATAATATGGCAGGAAATGTAAACGAATGGGTATTAGACGTTTATCGTGCTACAACCAACGAGGTGGTAGATGAATACAACTCATTCCGTGGTAATGTTTACCAAAGCGACTCTGCTTATGCCGAATCTATTTTAGATAAACTACCAAAAATGGATCAAGTTATGCGCGACAGCATGCGTAACGTACTTATTAAAGAGAAAAAATTTGCAGCCACAGGTGGCGACTTCCGTAGTTTTAAAGACGGTGATGCATTCTCTGCTTTGGGCGACTCTATTTTAAGTGCTGAAAATGCAACTCCAATTGAGCAAGCAAACATGATTTCAGACCAAGCACGTATTTACAAAGGTGGATCTTGGAGAGACCGTGCATATTGGTTAAATCCTGCTAACCGTCGCTATTTGAATGAAAATAATTGTACGAATGACATTGGTTTCCGTTGTGCGATGAGCTCTGTTGGTGGTAAACAACAAAATTAGGTAATATATTCTTATACGTTTAAAAAGCATCCCATCAAAGGATGCTTTTTTTCGGTACATCCCACACTTACAAAATGGTAAATTTATAACGCAGATAAATAATAACTCACACTTTTTTTATACCTTTGCAAACTAGAAAATTTAAAGCTTAAAACAAAATATGAAAGAGATTAAAAGAACCGTAATTGTAGATGCACTAAAACGAACTGACATTGGTGCTGACATTAACATAAAAGGCTGGGTACGTACGCGTCGTGGTAATAAAAATGTTAGTTTTATTGCCTTGAACGATGGCTCTACAATTAACAATATTCAAATTGTTGTAGATATGTCCAAGTTTGATGAAGATGCTTTAAAACCGATTACAACCGGAGCATGTATCAATGTCAACGGTAAATTAGTTGAATCGATGGGTCAAGGACAAAGTGTGGAGATACAAGCTGACGAGATAGAAATTTACGGTACTGCTGATCCGGAAAAATATCCATTACAGAAAAAAGGACACACACTCGAATATTTACGTGAAATAGCTCATCTACGACCACGTACCAACACGTTTGGTGCAATATTTCGTATACGTCACAATATGGCTATGGCTATTCATACATTTTTCCACGAACGCGGTTTCTTCTATTTTCACACTCCTATTATCACTGCATCAGACTGCGAAGGTGCTGGACAAATGTTCCAAGTAACAACACAAGATCTGTATAATTTAAAGAAAACAGAAGATGGTAAATTAGATTACTCACACGATTTTTTTGGAAAACATGTTAGCCTAACTGTTTCCGGACAGTTGGAAGGAGAATTGGCAGCCATGTCGTTAGGTAAAATTTACACCTTTGGACCAACCTTCCGTGCTGAACATTCAAACACACCACGCCACTTGGCAGAATTCTGGATGATTGAACCAGAAGTCGCCTTTATTGAAATTGAAGAAAACATGCAATTGGCACAAGATTTTATTCAATATTGTGTGCGCTGGGCGCTCGAAAAATGCCAAGATGATATAGCGTTTTTGAGCAAAATGTACGATAATGATCTTATCGATAGATTAAAATTTGTGACAGAAAACAACTTTAAACGACTAACATACACCGAAGGCGTAGCTATTCTCAAAGAAGCTATCAAAAATGGTAAGAAATTTGAATTTCCTGTAGATTGGGGTACTGATTTACAATCAGAGCACGAACGCTATTTGGTTGAAGAACATTTTAAATTGCCAGTAATTCTTACAGACTATCCCAAAGATATCAAATCGTTCTATATGAAACAGAATGACGATGGCAAAACAGTGCGTGCAATGGACGTATTGTTTCCAAAAATTGGAGAAATCATCGGTGGTTCACAGCGTGAAGAAGATTACGACAAACTCAGCCGTCGTGCTGCTGAAATAGGCGTACCCGAAAAAGATATTTGGTGGTATATGGATACACGTCGTTTTGGTACTGCTCCACACTCTGGCTTCGGACTTGGGTTTGAGCGCTTAATGTTGTTTGTTACAGGCATGCAAAACATTCGTGATGTGATTCCATTTCCACGTACACCAAACAACTGTGAATTTTAAGTCGGCCTTCCTGATACAATCTAAATGCCGATAATGACATCTGTTATTATCGGCATTTTTACAAAACAACGACCTTATAATCAACATGCTTTATCCAAGCGACATAGAACAAAAAATTGGTTTTTACAAAATCCGTCTGTTTATTAAACAGCATTGTCTGAGTGAGTTAGCCAAAGAAGAAATCGATACATTATCCTTCTCGAGCAATTTTGATCTGATTGTCGCCCGACTAACATTAGTTGATGAAATGATAAAGCTACTATTGGATCAAGAAGAAGCTCTACCACTTCATACCATAGCTGACTTACGTGAAGCGTTCGCAAAAACACGTATCGAAGGTACTTTTCTTGAAGTAAATGATTTAGTTGCTATTCGTCATAATGTACTTATGATTCAGAGCGTTACCACTTTTTTATTAAAACATGATAATACACGTTTTGGTAATCTTAAACAGCTTGCAACACCTGTACAAAACTTTCCTCAGATACTACAACGCATCGATACAATTCTCAATAAATATGGTGAAATTAAAGACAATGCGTCTACAGAATTAACGCGCATACGGCACGATTTGGCAAAATCGCAACATGCCATTTCTCGTACACTACACGCTATTCTTCGCCAAGCACAAACCGAAGGATTGGTAGACAAAGAGGCTGCACCCACTATGCGCGATGGTCGTTTAGTTATTCCAATTCCTGCGATGAACAAACGCAAATTAGGAGGTATTATCCACGATGAATCAGCCACTGGAAAAACAGCTTTTGTAGAGCCCAGCAGTGTCGTTGAACTTAATAATCAATTACGAGAATTAGAGAATGAGGAGCGCCGTGAAATAATACGCATATTGACAAATGCTACTGATTTTGTACGTCCCTTTTATCCAAACTTATTGGAATCAACACTCTTTTTAGTAAAAATAGATGCCTTACAAGCCAAAGCCAAATGGAGCATACAGACTAAAGCAATTAAACCACATTTGAAAAACACACCATTTGTAAATTGGTCTGATGCGCGTCATCCTCTCTTGCAATTATCACTCGAAAAACAACACAAGTCAATTGTTCCATTATCTATAAAACTCACACCAGGAGAGCGTATTTTACTGATTTCAGGTCCAAACGCTGGTGGTAAATCAGTCTGTTTGAAAACCGTTGGTTTATTGCAATATATGCTTCAATGTGGGCTCCCCATTCCCATTCACGAACGCAGTGAAGCGGGTATTTTTGAATATGTTTTTATCGATATTGGCGATGAACAAAGTATCGAAAATGACTTATCAACTTACAGTTCACATCTGCTCAGTATGAAGCACTTTGTTCGTCACTCTAACTCCACATCATTGCTACTCATAGATGAATTTGGGACTGGTACTGAACCACAAATCGGTGGCGCTATAGCCGAAGCTATTTTAGAAAAATTCAATTCAAATAAAACTTTTGGTGTTATCACAACACACTATACAAATTTAAAACATTTCGCATCGAATAGCGAAGGCATTGTCAATGGAGCCATGTTGTACGACCGCCACGAAATGCGTCCACTCTTTCAATTACAAATTGGAAATCCGGGAAGCTCATTTGCGATAGAAATTGCTCGAAAAATTGGTATTCCGGAAGATATTATTTTGTCCGCTTCGCAAAAAGTGGGTTCTGAACATATCGATTATGACAAAAACTTACAAGATGCTGTACGTGACAAGCGTTATTGGGCAAACAAACGCCAACAAATACGCGAAAAAGAAAAACGTATTGATGAACTTGTTCAGAAATATGAACAAGAGATGAATGCACTGAAAACTAAACAAAAAGAGTTACTACGTGTAGCTAAGGCAGAAGCCACGGAACTGTTAAATCAAACCAATGCGAAAATAGAACAAACTATTCGTATCATCAAAGAATCCGAAGCTGCCAAAGAGCCTACACAACAGGCACGTATAGATTTAAAGCAATTTAAAGCAAGCCTAAACGAAGAGAAAATAAAACCAATAAAAACAAACAAACAAGATACTTTTAAAGTGGGTGATCACGTCACTATAAAAGGGCAAAATATGGTTGGTCAACTCATCGAATCAAATAAAGATGTAGGCATTGTGACATTTGGAAATATAAAATCCACTATCCCACTCAACAAGTTGAGTCGCGTGAGTAACAATCAATTAAAACACAGTCAACGTGCCTCTGTTACTAAAAACACCATGGAAGCCTGGCGTGAGCGTCAACTAAACTTTAAATCGGAAATTGATGTGCGTGGCATGCGTGTAGATGAAGCTTTACAAGCTGTAATGCACTTTGTGGATGATGCACAAATGTTGAGTATTGGCAGGATACGAATACTTCACGGAACTGGTACAGGCGCATTACGTCAAGCTATTCGCGACTATCTGCACAATACCTCTGCAGTGACCACCTACCATGATGAGCATGTACAATTTGGTGGAGCTGGTATTACAGTTGTAGAATTAAATTAATCCAGAAATAAAATACAAAAAATTTCGTTATTAGAGAAAAAATGATTTATTTTGTAATTGATTTATATCAATCTATAAACTCTTATAATTATGGTTCAATTAGCAAAATACTTAGGTGTTCTTTTACTATTAGTTGGTGTCATTGTATTGGTACTTCATAGTGTTGTCCTAAATCCAACTAATACCTACTTGTGGGTAGGCATCACTTTTATGGCTGTAGGTATTATTACACACATTATAATACACAAGTATCTTAAATAAATGTGTTAATTCAGTAGAAAAATACATTTTTTTATTTTTTTTACTTGGTAATATTAATAAAAACATGTACCTTTGCACTCGCAAAAACGGCTCCGTGGCTCAACTGAATAGAGCATCTGACTACGGATCAGAAGGTTACAGGTTTGAATCCTGTCGGAGTCACTCACAAAAAACGCTAATAAATTTTCAGTATTAGCGTTTTTCTTTTTAAGTATCATTCTCACACATTTATCCAAATAAAAAACCGACTCTGTTTAACATAGAGTCGTTTTTCATTTTAATATCTTTGTACAAAATTATTTTGCACGTTCTAAATAAGAACCATCACGCGTATCTACACGAATAATTTCACCCGTGTTGATAAACAGTGGAACACGCACAGTAGCACCAGTTTCGACGGTTGCTGGTTTCAACGCATTAGTAGCAGTATTGCCAGCAAGTCCTGGTTCTGTATAAGTCACTTCCAAATCAACTTTTGCAGGAAGTTCGGCAAATAAAATAGTATCCGACGAAGCATCAATAACAACATCTACCACTAAACCATCTTTCAAGAAATCGACACCTGTGATTTGATCTTTAGTCAAAGCGTGTTGTTCGTAACTTTCTTGATCCATAAAGATATAATCATCAGCTTCTTTGTATAAATATTGATATTGGCGACGCTCTACACGAACATCTTCCAATTTTTCACCAATGTTAAAACGGCGCTCAATAACGAGCCCAGACACTACATCTTTTAATTTTACACGCATAATGGTATTACCTTTACCAGGTTTTACGTGTAAAAATTCAATTACAAAATACAATTTACCATCCATGCGGATACAGGTACCGTTTTTTACATCTTGAGAGTTAATCATTTTGTTAATCAGTTATTTATTATTATTTTAATTTCTTTTTACGACACAAAAGTACATCATTTTTTGTAAATAAACAAATAATACAATGTTGATAAGCAACAGAGAAAACGCCTCAAAATAAACCCTTGTATTTTTGCGAAAGAAATAGTAACTTTGCTCGCAATGTTTCGCACAAATTAGTAAATACAGAAAAACATATCACTATGAAAAAGAACCTCACTCTAATGCTTATTTGCTTTGTAACAGGTACCTTATCTGCCCAAGTAGATGCTAACTATCAAGCTTATATCGAAAAATATGCAGAACTCGCAGTTACAGAACAAAAACGACATGCGATACCTGCCAGCATTACCATGGCACAGGCGCTTTTAGAATCAAGTGCAGGAACAAGCCGCTTGGCAACACTTGGTAATAACCATTTTGGCATAAAATGCGGTAAAGATTGGACAGGCGATGTAGTTCACCACGATGACGATCAATTGGGCGAATGTTTTCGTAAATATAAAAAACCGATTGAATCTTTTGAAGATCACTCGCTATTTTTAAAACGTCAACGTTACGCATTCCTTTTTCAATACGAGATAACCGACTACAAATCATGGGCTTATGGTTTAAGTCGTGCAGGATACGCTACCGACCCTGCATATCCAGAAAAATTGATTAAAATTATTGAAACTTACGATTTAGCAAAACTCGATACTCAAACAAAAACTGTTGAACCAGAAGATGATACACCAAACTACGAACAATTGTGGGGCTATATCGAGATTGAGAATAATGGTGTACGTTGTGTGCGTGTCATTACAAAAGATAAAGTCAGCAAAGTTGCCAAAGCCTTTAAAATGTCGGAAAAACGACTACTCTACTACAATGATTTAATGCCCAATATGGATGTTCTTCAAGCTGGCGATTACGTCTATTTGTGGTTCAAGAAAAACAGAGCACACAGCCGTTTTGAAACACACACAATAGAAGCTGGCGAATCTATGCACAGCATTTCACAGCTTTACGGTATAAAACTCAAAAAACTTTACAAACTCAACAATTTAGAATACGGAACACCTGCCGAAGTAGGTAAAGTGCTTAAATTACAATAAACGCTCTACGCATACATGAAAAAAAAACTCTTTCTCTTTATTAGCCTCTGTTTTTGGGGGGTTACATCGGCACAGTTAAGTGAACAGAGCCAAATAAGTCTGCTAACATGTGCTCCTGGCGATGCCGTTTATGCTAAGTTTGGACATTCTGCTATTCGTATTTACGACCCGAAATTATACATTGATGTCGTATTTCATTACGGTATTTTTGATTTTAATACGGAATGGTTTATACCTAAATTCGTAAAAGGTGAAACCGATTATGAAGTTGGCGTAATTCCTACTAACTATTTTTTAGCCGAATACAGAAATCGTGGTTCTTCTGTATACGAACAAGTTTTAGCACTCAACGATAAGCAACGCAATCAACTCTACAACGATTTATGGCGAAATTACGAGCCACAAAACCGAAAATACCGCTACAATTTTGTGTTTGATAATTGCGCTACACGTCCTTATTACATGATTTTAAACACGGTAGAAGTGCTAGTGCTCTCTTCCTATTCCACAGATGTTACCTATCGCGATATTATTGAACAATACATTGGTTATCATAATTGGACACGTTTTGGCATTGATTTAGTGGTTGGTGCAGAAGCCGATCGCAAAACTGGAAATCAGGGGGATATATCTTTCCCACTCTACCTGAAAGAAGAAATGGCATCGAGCTGGATTCAGATAAATTCAGATACTATCGCACCATTGGTAGTCAAAACGAATACACTCATTGATGCGGAAGAGAAAGTGGTTGAAAACACACCTTTTATTCTTAGTCCTTTGGTTATATTATTGGTATTATTAGTACTTGGTGCATTTATAAGTTATTATGAATGGAAACATAAAACTTATTCTGCTTGGTTTGATGTTATATTGTTCGGTAACGTTGGAGTTATCGGTATCGTCATTTTTTACTTAATGTTTTTCTCCTTACATCCGTTGGTACACATCAATTGGAACTTAATTTGGGCAAATCCGTTTCTTCTGATTTTTGCCATTTTTATGCCTATGAAATGGTGCGCTAAAGCTACCAAACGCATAGCTTACTATGTTTTAATTCTGCTATTGACAAGCCTCGTAACTACGGCGTTTGCACCTCAACTATTTCATGTGGCAAATTTACCGCTGATACTATTATTAATTCTACGCACCATTTTTTACATCAGAAAACCGCTTACCACACATGACTAAATGTATAATAAAACACCTTTTTATCTGCTTTTTTATAGCCTACTGTTCAACGGGGAACTTATCCGCACAAACAAAAAAAACACGTTTGATAGTCGCCATCACTATTGACGGTTTACAAAACGACCATCTACACACCCTGTCCAATAGTTTTGAAAAAAACGGTTTCAAATTATTGATGAATGGAACGGTTATTCCAAAAAATTACTGTAATTACGCAGGCAATGGCACCACTACCGATTACGCTTCATTGGTAACTGGTAGCATTCCATATTATCATGGTATTGTAAGTGACAAACGCTATAATTTAATAGAAGACAATGTTGTTTCTATCTTGTTAGACGGACGATTTCGAGGTATAAACAGCAACTTGACACTTTCTCCAAAACAATTACTGACCACCACATTGGCAGACGTCATCAAACTCAATAATCCACAAAGTAAAGTGTACGCCATCGCTCGTAGCGCTGAGCATGCTATTATTTTAGGCGGACACGTGGCCGACGGCGCTATTTGGATTGATGACAACACAGGAAAACTTGCTACAACCAATTTTTACACACAAGGACTACCGGCGTGGGCTGACAAAGTAAATGTAAACCAAACTATTGAATACTATTTGCACTATGAATGGCGTCCACTTTGGAGCATTGAGAGCTACAAATTTTCACCAACCAGCAAGGATAAAAAACTATTTTTCAAGCCAACCGACAAACAGACACGCCAAGAATTGATTTATCAGTTTAAGCACACACCATTTGTGAATACATTGATGAAAGATTTAGCTATACGTGCTTTACGCGATGAAAAACTTGGTACAGATGCTTTTACCGATTTTTTGGCAGTTAAATTTAGCGTAAAACTCCCTAACGAACAAGGAAATTCGCTTCTATCAGCTGAAAAAGAAGATATCTATTTACGCCTTGACAGAGAACTGCGTGCACTATTGGAAGCTATTGAAATCAGCGTAGGGTTAGATAATACGCTTGTGATGGTGGCTGGTACTGCACAAGACCCCTATTCCACAAAAGAACTCGCTTCACGCCAAATAGCCAGCGGGCAGTTTAACGCTAAACGCTCTATGGCACTACTCAATGCCTATTTGATGGCGATTTACGGACAAGGGCGTTACATAAGCGGTTATTACACCCGCCAAATTTACTTAAATCAAGCCCTAATTACCAATAAAAAAATAGATAGAAAAGAGATTGAGCAACACGTAGCACAGTTTATGACCGAACTGCAAGGCGTACACAACGCTTATACGTCTGACGAAATAAAAAAAGCCAATGGATGCGAAACTACAGAGCTAGCCAAAATTAAAAATAGCCGACATAAAAACTGTAGTGGCGATGTAGTATTTACGCTACTACCTGGCTGGACAGAAATCAACGAACGCAACGAAATTATTGGCGTATCCAGTGTACAAAACAGCTTTTTACCCGTACTGCTTTACGGTAATAGGCTTCCTTCACAAACTATTTTAACACCCGTAAAAGTAACCGATATTACGCCCACTATTTGCGCACTCCTCCAACTACAACAGCCCAACGGCAGCATTGGGCATGTAATTCCAGAAGTGGTAAAATAAGAATAATTTAGGGAAAATAGAATAATACAAATTACTGTTTTTAATTTAGAGATTTAAAATTTAAGTATAAATTGGCATGCTTAAATATATATTTATATTCTATAATATGTTAGGTAGGATTTATCAAAAGTGTTACCTTTGTAAAAAACTGAAAACGACAATGAATATTACAGGAACAATAACAGGCATAAAATACAGCCCTTTGTTTTTAGAAAAATTGAAAGAGGTTGATATTAAAGAGTTTGACATAAATAAAGTTCCTGCTACGTGTTTATTGAAAAGCAAAAACAGTCTGTTTGC
>JARKSE010000191.1 GCA_029974315.1 Paludibacteraceae bacterium
TTGCCATTTTCCGGGGCAATTTATTTTTGCCGTTCCCACATAGGTGTCAAAACGGCAAAAAAGAAGTGCCGCGCATAAAAAAAGAATGAGAGATTAGTCTCATTCTTTCGGTGCAAAATAAAACCGGAAACATGTTTCCATGTTTCCGGTTTTTGCGGTGACGACGATCAGACCGGAAGTGGAGTCTAATAATTCACTTCCGCATAACGTGTAGCGTTGGCCGATTCCTTTTTTTGCGGAACCGGATTTTGGAGCCCCTGCTTGCGAATCATCGCCATGAATGCCTCCTGGAATTCAGACGACGAAAAAGCTTTTAAGAGCGAATAGGCAACATGGGGCAAGAGCCACAATTCGGTTCTGCCGCCTAACTTCTGATCCTGCATCGACAAGACAACGAATTGAGTTTTCTTGCCTTTCGTTCTCTTGTCGTCCAACTCGTTCTGACCAAACTGCACCTTGTGTTTGCTTGCAAACACGTTGAACGCCGGCAAAAAAGTGTCATCCCATGTTGGCGTGATGCCCTTCGATTCTGAAGAAAGCCTATCGGCAACTTCGACAATACTCTTGAAGAGTGTCGGCGGGACTTGTTCCAAGTCCGCCAAAGTGCGAAAGCTCCATTCAGCAGTTTTCGGAACGGAAGTGAAGATGGGAATAGTTGCAAAGTCGAGTTGTTCGTTGCGAGCGTCGGCATCTTGCAAGAGTTCTTGAATGGAGACAGGCAGCATCGAGAACAGTGCGGCGATGCGGGAAACGTTGGTAGTTTTGCTTTGCTTTGCCATTGTCGTACCCTTCTGAAAGTGTAACGGAAACATTGGAACAAAACGCGATAGCTGGACGTTCTTTCTGATCGGTTGAAAAACTGACAGGAACTTTACCGTGTAAATGTTTTTCCTCGTTTCAACCGATCGGAGTGGAGCGTCAGCCGTCAGCCGGGATTGTACAGGGGGGGGCAGATTGTGTCAAGGGGCGACCAGGGCGAAATGGTGGACGGAAGTACCAATTGCGGACATTTTTGTCTTTAATTGCGATTGGTGTACACTTGTCCATTTCTAAAATTTTGTCCATTATTTCTGATAAGTGAACAAAAATTCACGTAAAAATGCGTTCACTAATCGAGTTAATTGAAATATTTGCATTCATATTTTCAAAATACTAGACAAACTTCTAAAGAAACCTTTTTATCCACACGCAAGGTCTGCGAGGTGCTGAATGTTTACACTGTAAATCACGCAAAAATATAAGCGGCATATACGGCATAAACAATAAGCGGCATAAACAATTTCAATCAAACCTGAATTCAATACTAAGAACTTACTAAAGAGGGGTTTTCCATAAGTCGTTATGCAGTAATGACTTACGTTTATTGAGTACCACTAAATTTTCATTGAGTGACACGCGATATGATTCAATCGTCATAAGTCATTTTATTGTAACTATTTGCGACGATTGAATTCCGAATTGAATTATTTTCAAAATACTAAGTACCGGAATTCTATAATCATAAGCCATTGTGGCATAAGGAATTGCGTCATGAAATCAAAACCGCTACACTTATTAGTCGATCACTTTGATTCATTGTCCCTAAACCCAGTGCAAGGCGGTATTCAGTGAACGTAAGTCCTTTACGGGAAAGTACTTACGTCAAAATACTTACTTCTGGGGTGTCTCGGAACCTGCTGGAACGACAAAAAAAACAACTGCACTTCACAGCATACCTATATTTTATAAAGTTTAGGTTTGTAGATATATATTACAACAGTGTATAAAAGGGAGATAGGCAGGTAATTAGGGGTCCTGTGTGGTGTAAAAAAAAAAGGCACTTTTTGCCGAGGTATGCACCATAACACAAAAGATGGGTATCGCCGCAAGTATTTATCCTGTAAGGGCTTGCGGAGATACCCGTCTGTTTTGACGCGGAATTCTATTCACTACACAGAATTTTTTGAAGCCACCAAGATTCTCGCCTGGAATTCAGCAAAAAAGTTTACAATGTACAAGAGCGACACGTAGCCAGTCTTGGAGTGACTATTTGATAAATGACATATGTGGCATATATGATTTTATCTTGCGATATTAATGGTTCCGTCTGTTTTTGCTATATGATTCAATGGAATTCTATCCATTACGCCGTCTGTTTCTGCCGTACAGTTAAACATGATTTTATGTCATCCCCCGTAGTATGTAATTTCACAATGGGTAATTAGCTGAATTCACTGCTTTTCTGAATAGTCTACGGAACTCTGTATTCTTAATCGCGTAAGTGCTTATCACATATACACTTACGCATCACTGAATTCCTTCACTGAGTTCCGAATTCTATAGTTCATAAGTCCAATGCCGCAAAGGACTTGTATACTTAAAACAATTTATGTCGTTTAAACTGCTTATAGATTTTTGTTTGGTTAAAACAGGTAACTCAAATTACTTATGCCGCTTATTTAAAATAGGTAATTTGTAAACATGCCTATATTGTTTTTTACTGCACATAATGTAAAAATATTTTTTTGAACATCTTAACCGGCATAACCGATAATATATATTATACTAAACATGGAATTTACACTGTAAATTAAATCACACACAACACTAAAGCAATGGTATGGCAAGACAAACAAAGCAGCAATTAATCGCCACAGGCATCTTAACACCGAGTCTATTAGCCTCAATACTGAAAGTATCACCGACTTATATTAGAAAACTATGTAGATCAAGGGTATCATCAGATAAAGGATCACGCCTTGAAACATTTAATATAGCATCTCGTGTTGGAAAAAACGAACATAGAATCCATCCAACGTCAGCGATAGAGTATTGTAGATCAGTGCTAGGATTAAAAGATGACCAGATACCACAACTTTTATTTGAGATGGAAAAAAATGCATCACGAAATTCACTAAAGTCAATATCCGATAATGAAATTAATAAACAAATTACACAACAAGATCATTCAATAGGCGACATTGTAATAGAGGAGACTATCACAAGTGAGCAAGAAAAAGAAACAAATCCAAGATCAATGGTCAGCGATTCCGCCGCCAAGTAGTCATAAAATTCCAAGGAAACGTCAAAAAAGTTTACACTGTAAACCTACGCTACAGCAGGCCATTAATAAGGCCGCGTCCATTCAGACGCCACCTTTACACTGTAAACTACAAGCCCAGAAACCCTTTCCTGTAAAGGATTCTGAAGATAAAGATTTTGATACACAAAAAGATACACAAAAAGATACACAAAAAGATA
>JARKSE010000001.1 GCA_029974315.1 Paludibacteraceae bacterium
AATAAAAGGGCAGCTGCTAACATCGGCTATAACCAATGGCGGCTGTGTGCTAATTTGTAAGTTTGTATCTTCGTTCATTCTGTATCGTATTTTGATAGGTTTATTCTCGTAATCCGCCACTGGTCATAGCCGTAGGCGTTAGCCACAATACGAAGAAAGCCTCCGAACGGCAACATCGTAGTATTGTTTTTCCTTTTCAATGCCAATTGATTTGCGATTTAATTTTAAACAAGCAAGGTTTAGCGTACCGCTTCCGCAAGTATTGTCTAAAATCATATCTCCCTCGTTTGTGTAGGTTTTTACAAGGTATTCCATCAATTCCAAAGGTTTTTGTGTTGGGTGTTCATTCTTTGTTTTGTCAGCGTTGGAAAATGTTAAAATACTTTTAGGGTATTTCATTTCGCTTTTATCGCTTCCATTATTAAATAGTGTGCTTTGCCCTAAAGTATCTGTTTTGTGTTGTTTTTTACCTGCTCTACTCCATTTCATCCCAACTCTCATTTGTGGGTTGTATGTAGGTTGCTTATCGTAAAAGCATACAATATCCTCGTGGCATCGCATCGGTTGTTTTTTCGCCAACATTGGGTTCGTTACAGCCACTTTATCCCAAACCAAAGTATATTTAAACATTTTCAAATCATTGCTTATTAATATACTTGTAAATGGTTGCGAAGCAGTTAAAACAATTACTCCGTTTGGCTTCAATACTCTTTTATATTCTTTCCAAAGTTCATTAAGCGGTAAAATGCTATCCCATTTACAAGCGGTTGTACCATAAGGCAAATCGCAAATTATGGCATCTATACTCTTATCATCAATAAAAGGAAAAACATCAAAGCAATCCGCATTAACCAACGTACTGTGGCTAACACGTGCTATATCCCATTTGGGTTTGTTTTGTGGTAAATTCAACATTCGTTCTCGTATTAAAAGTTATTGTAAATTGATATTTCTGTGCTTCGTAATCCCAAACGGTACATACCACCAACGTTACCATTCATTTCACCCTCCTTCCTGTTGATCTTCCAACTATAAAACCACTTAACCACATCAATACCAAAAATACTGCAATCATTAAATCAGTCATTTTGCCACCCTTTTCTTCATTAAATCACGCATCCAAATAGCT
>JARKSE010000005.1 GCA_029974315.1 Paludibacteraceae bacterium
CATCTACTGCTGTTGACGTGTCGCTCAATTTATAAGCAGCCATGCCATTTTGTGGTGCGTATTGGTAAATATAAACACCATCTGGTTTTACCACGGCTTGGAAATGCATAATTTCAGGAGCTAACGCCTCCACACCTAAATTTGTTGTACGTTCGTAGAAAATAGACACGCTCGCAGGATTAGTAACGTCATAAATCTTAAAAGCACCCGCATATTTCAAACCACCAGTCGAATTAACACAACCTTGAACAAAATATTTACGTCCTCTGTACACAAAATATTCGCCACCATTTTGAGTTGGAAAATCGTTAGCAACTGGCACCGTGTTACGAATAAATATGGCCATATCACCAATCGCTGCATACGTCTTATTTTTATCAATAAACGCGGTAAACCCATTAGGCATGTTCAAGATGACAGAATCACTCGAAATGGGTGTTGCAAAATGATTACGACCAGTCAGAGTTTTTAAGATGTTTAAATTGATGAGCTTCACATTGGAAACCAGTTTGTTAGTAACCTCAAAACAGTAGGCAGACGCTTCAGTTCCACCAGAGATAGTTGGGAATGTCCATACATAAGCCTTGGTTTGAATATTGCCAATAATTGTAGGAAAGAACACTTTTTTTGTAGCTCCCAAATCAATTTCGGTATAAGTACCATTGGCTTCACGCACATGAGCTTTTAAATTAGTAGCACCTTCAGGACCGAACAATACCAAATTGCCAGCATCATCGGCCGTTAAGTTCATATCAGACGTATTGGAAGCAAAGGAAGTTAAGTAATCACCAGTAGCAGCACTGTAACAATAGATAACACCATCGACATTATCTTGCAAAAAGATAGTATCACGTGCTACGGCAATCGTTTTTTGAGTAGTAGAAATATCAACTGTTACATTGGTTGCTGCATTGTTTAAATTACGGCTTCGTTCCCACAAGGGAGTAACAGTAACAGCAGCAAACAATTGAAAAGAGATAAGTAAAAGAGCGAATAAAAATAGTAGTTTTTTCATGATTAAAGTCAATTCAAATAAATAAAACGAATTAGTTAGCTTTTGATAATTTTTGTTTCAACGTATAACCTAAAGCACACACACCTAACACCAATAATCCACTACCAAGTGGAGCTTCATCATCTGGGAATGGATCTGGAGGATCTCCAGGAAGATCTTTACGCGAAATTGTACCTGGTACTTCTGTTGACTCTTGAAATGGCTCACTTATTGATGTATTTTTAGTAACTGGAGTGGATGTTTCGCTCGTCAAACGACGTGAATTCACGGCTGTCAATGCCCCCATTTGCATCTGCTGGCGCTGTTGCGCTATTGTAGATTTAGTAGCTGTGCTTGACGTATTTGCACTCACTGAAACATTTGTAGCCTCAGGAGCTGCAGAGGAGTGAATAAGTAAATCATTAGGATAATTTGCCAACTTTACTGCCGCTGGTGAACTAGGCACTGCCGAAGCACTATTGCCCAACATATCGCAGTGTCCCGATCGGGTAGTTCCAGTATTGAACGATGTTGGAACATATTGGTGAATAGTTACACTCGGAGCAATAGCAACACCTGTGGTTGCAGTCGAATTATCTTTCAATTTAGTGTTAAAATAGACGAGGGCAATAATACTGGTAGTAAGCAAACCAACAGTGACCAGTACATTTTTTAGTATCTCCTTATTATTCATAATTGTGTGTATCTTTTTATAACGTTGAGCGTTTAGCGTGTAATGTTTAGTGTTTAGTGTAATTCGTTTAGCGTTTAGCGTGTAATGAATTATTAGGTTAATGGTTAATGATTAAAGGTTAATGGTTAAACCGCGTAGCGGTGAATCATTACACATTACACACTAAACATTAAACGATTTTCACCCTTCACCTTTTTCACCCTTCACCCATAACCTATCTATAATCTATAATCTATATTTTCAACTGGCAAAAGGTGTCGCCACTAAAGCAATTTTGCCTCTGGTGCCACTTTCGCAGCACCAGAGCAAAATGAATTATCGTATAACCGTTTTTAATGTATAATTACGAGCTGGCGTTATTACCGTGATTGTGTAAACACCATCTACAGGTAAGTCAAAGGTTGTGTTATCAGCGCCAGTCAATGTGCGAGTAGCGATAGTGCGACCAACTGCATCCATCACCATCACGGTACCTTCAGCCGGTAATTGTTCTACACGTACTTCGTGACGCTCTGTGATAGCACGAGGCATCAACGCATCATCTTCGGTTGGGTTAACAGGCGTTACCACTTCGGCAGCACGTTGAATGCTAATAGCGAACTCTTTGTTTTCAGCTTTTAGTTTCAAGTCAGTAGCCGTGTAATTTGTTGTTAACAAGTCGGCAATGACAGAACCGTTGCGCAACAAGTATACGTGTTCAATATTTTGCAATTTACTTGCACTACGATCAATACTGAAAGTGTAACGTGCATACGAAGTTGGCATATAGAATGCTACAGGTACTGAACCTTTGGCCTCATCATAATTGATAGCATTAAATGCTAATGGATTATTCGCATTGTCGAATGAATACAAATATGGTGTTTTACCCCATTTGCCTTTCCATTTCAACAAGTCTTGACCAATTTCGTAACTTAAGTTGCGTTCTTTATCCAAAATGATAGTGGTTTGGTCAAATTTACCAGCCACATCAAAGTTAAGAACGATTTCGTTATAATCAAGGTTTGGAGCACGCATGACTTTAGCTACCTCTTCGCGGCTGCTCGTTTCAAAATTTAATGAACCAGTACGGTCGGCCTGTACAAAGAAGGAGATAAATGGATCTAATTGGGTCGACGAAACACGTTTTTGTAGATAACCACCATCAGCCAAGGCATCTGGCACAGTTATATAAACATTTTCGGTATCATCCAATTTCCAAGTATTTTCGTTGTACCCTCCATTTGGCAAATAACGTCCTCTTAAGATGGTAGAACCATTCATGATACTATCTCCAGCGCCTTTAGCCATGAAATAAGATACATAAGGGTTACCCACCAAGTTCCAACCAACTTTGTTCCAACCCAATGTACCATCAGTACCATTAGTACCATAAGCTTGTGCATGACCATATTGTGTCACATCCATTGTTTTAGCCGTATTTTTCTCCGTAAAGGTGGCATTAGCTACCATTGGGAAACGTACGTATTTGTAAACATCCGATGAAATACCAATAACATAACCCAT
>JARKSE010000116.1 GCA_029974315.1 Paludibacteraceae bacterium
TACAACTCTTTTGCAATGTTTTCAAAATCAAATGAATAGCCATTATAATCCCTTAAATCATCATAAGGAGGCGAAGTTACAACCAAATCAATACATTCATCAGGCAGTTTTTGCATTCCTACCAAACAATCAATATTGTAACTGTTATTTATTTCAAAATCTCCAATTTACATAAACTGTTTTTCTAAAGATAGTAAAATTATTTAGATTGATACTTATAATCTACAGTTTTTGGTTCCATTATACAAACTTTGGCAAATATACAAATTAAATCTTGCGTCAGTCTGTTTTACACGGCAAATTTTACCTACTTATAAAAATTATCTAAAGCTAAACGAAAGTTTGCAGGCTTATTAGAACAATCAAATAAAGATAACTAGTAACAAAATATATAAAAATTGTTAAATTTATTTTGAATTATGATGCTATTTCAAGAAAAAAATAGTACTATTGTAGCTTGAATTATTAGTTAAAATGATGACTAAAAGTATAACAGCATAAAATGTTTATTATGAGTGATGTTAAAAAATTTGGGACTTCTGCAGTTTATTTTACGGCTCTTTCAACAATTGTTGGTGCCATTGTTTTCTTGCGTTTTGGCTACGCTGTAGGTTCTGTAGGTTTGTGGGGGACATTTATTTTGATCATTGTTGGTCATTTGGTAACCATTCCTACTGCTTTAGCCATATCTGAGTTGGCAACCAACAAACGTGTGGAAGGAGGAGGTGAATATTTTATTATTTCGCGCTCATTCGGACTCAATATTGGAGCCACTTTGGGCATTTTGCTCTATTTTTCACAAACTATTAGCGTGGCTTTTTACATTGTAGCATTTACTGAAGCATTTGATTTCTTGTTTTCTTATTTTCAAAACAATTTAGGTATTGTGCTTCCTAAGCAAGTAATTAGCATTCCAGCTATGCTTTTACTATCAGTATTAGTACTCAAAAAAGGTGCTAATATGGGTTTGAAAGTCATGTATATTGCTGGTGCTGTTGTATTAGTTGCTTTACTTATGTTTTTCTTGGGAAAACCTGTAAGTGGACCAGAAATAGACTATTTTAGTGCAAATGTTTCGTTGAAAAATAGTGGAAATATGTTTATGGTTTTAGCCATTATATTTCCTGCATTTACAGGAATAACGGCTGGGGTAGGGCTTTCTGGTGATTTGAAAAATCCGGGAAAATCTATTCCTATTGGTACAGTTGCTGCTACTTTTACAGGATTGTTTTTATATCTGCTTATTTGTTTGAAATTTGCCAATTCAGCTTTGCCCGCAGATTTGGTAAATAACCAACTCATTATGGCGGATATTGCTTGGGGCGGAAAAATCCTTGTTCCGCTTGGTTTGGCTGCGTGTACATTTACATCGGCGTTAAGCTCTATTATGGTAGGACCGCGTACGCTGCAAGCGCTTGCGTTAGATGATTCACTGCCGATAAAAAGGAGAAACAAATGGTTGAGTCAAACTCGAAAAGGAGACAATGAACCTGTTAACGCCTCTTTGGTTACTTGTGTCATTGCACTAGTTTTTGTGGCATTTGGTAGTGTCGACTCGGTAGCACAAATCATTTCGATGTTCTTTTTAGTTACCTACGGAAGTCTCTGTTTGATTTCTTTCCTACACCATTTTGGTTCTTCACCAGCTTATAGACCTACGTTCAAATCAAAATGGTATATTTCTTTGGCCGGATTTGTTATTTCCGTGTGGGCTATGTTTCAAATCAGCGTTATCTACACGCTTGTGGCATACGGAGCTATCGTAGCTTTGTATATTTACATGGAGCGTTATCATAGCGATCGTAAAGGTTTTTCGGCAATATTTGCTAATACACTGTTCCAAATGAATAGAGGATTGCAAATCTATCTTCAAAATAAGCGGAAAAGAACTTCAGAACAATCTACTACAGAAGAGGAGTGGCGTCCAAGCGCCATTTGTATTTCCAGAAATACATTTAAACGCGATTCTGCTTTAAAATTACTCAATTGGATTTCTTATAAATACGGTTTTGGTACTTATTTGCATTTAATTGATGGGTATTACTCTAAAAAAACTAATGAACAAGCGAAAGTTGAATTAGAGCGTCTTCTCAACAACCTTGATACATCAAATCAAGTTTATATTGATACGCTTATTTCGCCATCTACTACATCGGCTATTTCGCAGTCGGTACAAACTCCGGGTATTGCAGGTATGGAAAATAATATGGTTCTTTTTGAGTATATGAAAAGTGAACCAGAAAATGATTTACACGATATTATGACCAATTTCCGTATGGTAAGTGCTGGCGGATTTGATGTTTGTATTTTAGGTACAAGTCGTAAGCCAATTTTGTATAAAAACGGTATTCATATTTGGGTAAGCCGTTTCGATACGGAAAATACAAACTTGATGATTTTACTCGGATTTATTATCATGGGACATCCAAGTTGGAAGGGAGCAAATATCAAAATTTTTAACGTATGTTATGCTAAAGAAACTGATGAAGTGAGAAAAAATATGCATGAGTTGATTAACAGTGGACGTATGCCGATTACAGAAACTAATATTGAAATTATAGAGAGAGATGAACATGTTTCTGTGAAAGAAATTATTAATAAAAGATCACAAGATGTAGGTCTCACAATGATAGGCTTTACCGAAAATTCATTCAAACATGAAGAAGATTTCGCTTTCTTTGAAGGTTATGAAAATATAGGGAGTATTCTTTTTGTAAATTCAAACGGCGAAAAAACAATTAGTTAAGTTTTTCAATTTTTATAAAAAAAGGTCGCTTTTAATGCGACCTTTTTTTTGGATTCATAGAGGATAAATTTATCCTATTGTTACCGATGCACTTTTTACTTTCCCGCCCAATGGTGGATTGAGTTTAGTTACAGTTACAGAGGCACCTGTTACAGTAGGGAAGTGGTTGGTAAGTGCTTCACGTATGCGGTATGCTACATGCTCAAGTAGTTTTGACGCTGTTTTCATTTCTTCTTTCACTATATTGTACACCAGTTCGTAGTTAAGTGTGTCGGTAAGTTCGTCAGATATTTTTGCTGAGCTAAAATCCACATCGAGTGTTACGCTAACCAAAAACGTAGTGCCTATTTTTTGCTCTTCGGCATAATAGCCGTGGTAAGCGTAAAATTCCATATCTTCAAGTGTGATTTGTTTTTTCATTGTAACACTGTTTTTATTATCTAAACTAAAAAAGCACAAATTCCTCTATAGGAACTTGTGCTTTTTATCACATTGCTTCCCGTAGAGTTATTCAAACATTTTGTTGAAATCCTCGTACGAAATTGCTTTTTTATCGAGTTTAACTTTGGTTTTTACTACGTCAAGAACTTTTTCTTCTAATACTTTGTCCACCATGTTTTTGATAGTTTCCTCTTTTTTCAACATATCTTGTGCGTAATTAGCTAAAATATCTTCAGGTACGTTGAGCATACCATATTGAGCAAATTGAATTTTAGCCATTTTGCGAGCAAATGCTTCAACGTCTTCTTTCTCTACCTTACATTCGTTAGCTTTAGCAATTTGGTCTTTGATGAGGTACCATTTCAAATCGTTCAACATTAAGTCGAACTCTTTTTCCACAGTTTCAGCAGTTAAATTTTCGTTTGCAACCAACACCCAACGTTTCAAAAATTCTTCAGGGAATACTACTTTATCGAGTTTTTTAACCAATGCCTCTTTAGCATCGATACCGAACTTGTAATCGCTATCTGATACGTACGAATCTTTTATGCCTTCTTCGATAAGAGTGCGGAACTCTTTTTCGTTTTTCACTTTACCTTCACCAAACACTTTGTCAAATAAAGATTGGTCGATAGGTGATTCGTTATAACGTGTAATTTGTTGAATTTCAAATGAAAAATCAGCTTTGACATCTTTTATAGTATCTTTTGAAATTTTCAAGAACGAAGCAAGATCGGCTTCATTTTTCATAGCTTTTTGTGGGTTAAAGGTAACCTTATCACCTTTTTTAGCACCTACAAATGCCTTTTTTGATTTAGCATCGCTTAAGTGTACTGGAGACAACACTGCATCAGTGACTTTAATGCCATCTTCTTTTACAGTTTTATCTGCATTTAATTCTACTAATTGACCTTTGACAACGTCATTTTCGGCTATTTCTTCCACTTGTTCGTATGAACCAAAACGACTGGTGTATGATTTAATTTGGCTATCAACCATTTCGTCGGTTATGTTGATGTCGTAATAAACGATTTTATCTTTTGCTGTTAGGTTAATGTCAAATTCTGGAGCAATAGCCACATCGAATACAAATTCGAAATCCTCTTCCGTATCAAAATTTACAGGTTTTTGTTCGGTTTCGTTTGGAAGTGGTTCGCCAAGAATATTAAGATTATTTTCTTTGATATAGTTATACAACGCTTCTGAAACGAGTTGGTTCACCTCTTCGGCTAAAACTCCTTTACCATACATTTTTTTTACCAAACCTATGGGAGTCATTCCGGGACGGAAACCTGGTATATTTGCTTTTTTACGGTACTCTTTAAGCTTTTTTTCTACTTTTTCTGCGTAATCATCTTTCGAAAGTGTGATGGTTACGGTAGCGTTTACAGCGTCACTGTTTTTTAATACAACGTTCATAACTAATTGTTTATAATTATTTTTTTTAGATTAATATTTCGTATCAAATTAGGCGTGCAAAGATACGCTTTTTTTTTGATTTTGCTTATATTTAACTGTAAATTGTGAGGCAAAAAATCTTTACTCCTAAAATAGTGTAACTTCCACCTTTTTTCTTATCTTTGCAGAATATTACAAAAAGATTATAACTCACAATGAGAAATGAAAATGAAAGAAGGCCTCGTGTCCGCATTAGCAGACCTGGAAGTGCCCGCCGTGATGGTGTAAACAACAATGCAGAACGTGCTAATAGTGGCGAACCATTTTCGCGAGAACATAGTCGCCCACGTTCACGTTTTAACAGTGAAGAACGCGATGGGAATCGTCGTTCTGGTTCAGGACAATATACTGAACATCGTTCTTTTGGGCGTCGCTCAAACACTTATGAATCTGGTCGCTCAGAGCGTCCACATTTCAGTCGAGAGGGGCAACGCTCTTCGTATAATCGTTCATCGAGTGATGGTGAACAGTCTTATTTTGCTGATAAACGTTCTCATGAACGTCGTTCAGATGGCTATCATCCAAAATTTGAAACTAACCGTTCTGATAATCATCGATTTGGTGATAAAAAACAGGGTTTTCGTAAACCATTTGAAAAGCGAGATGATAATTATGACCCCAATGCTAAATATAGTCAACGAAAACAGATTGAGTATAAAAAGCAGTATATAGATTATACGCAACCGATGCGTTTAAATCGATTTTTGGCCAATGCGGGACTTTGTTCTCGTCGCGAAGCTGATGAATTTATTCAAGCTGGCGTAGTAAGTGTGAATGGGCATCCTGTAACAGAATTAGGGACAAAAATTATTCCTGCAACGGACAAAGTGTTGTTTCACGACCAATTAGTGCGTAGCGAAAAACGCGTTTATATTTTGCTAAATAAGCCCAAAGATTGTGTCACTACAGCCGATGATCCACAAGCGCGTTTAACAGTGCTTGATTTGGTTAAAAATGCTTGTACTGAACGTGTCTATCCGGTTGGGCGTCTTGATCGACATACTACGGGCGTATTACTCATAACCAACGATGGCGATTTAACGTCGAAAATGACACATCCAAAATATAATCAGAAGAAGATTTACCATGTGGCGCTCGACCGTGAATTGACTGCTGAAGATATGGAAAAATTACGCACAGGTATTGAGTTGGAAGATGGTGAAATTCATGTGGATGAAATAGATTATATTGATGAATCTAATCATAAAGAAGTGGGTGTAGAAATTCACTCAGGTCGGAACCGTATTGTACGCCGTATGTTTGATCATTTGGGCTACAAAGTTGTACGTTTGGATCGTGTTTATTTTGCTGGCTTAACCAAAAAGAATTTACCACGTGGTAAATGGCGCTACTTGTCAGAAATGGAAGTTAATATGCTTAAAATGAGCAATTAAATTGATCATTTATGTTATATCCGCTTAAGTTTAAACCAATTCATAAAACCACACTTTGGGGAGGTTCAAAGCTTTCTCGTTATCATCGTCATGATGCTGGTAAACTTAAACAAGTGGGTGAAACTTGGGATGTGTCGGGCGTAGAAGGCTCCGAATCGGAGGTTGAAAATGGTTTTTTAGCGGGCAACACCTTGAATGAATTAGTTGAGGTTTATATGGGCGATTTGGTTGGCGATGCTGTTTATGGTCGATTTGGAAATCAATTCCCGTTGTTAGTTAAACTTATTGATTCGGCTCAACAACTTTCTATTCAGGTGCATCCAAACAATGAAATTGCAGCAGAACGCCACAATATGTCAGGGAAGAGTGAAATGTGGTATGTGCTTGATGCTGAGCCAAATGCTTTTTTGATAGCTGGTTTTTGTTGCCCTGTGGATAAAACAACTTATTTGAAATTAGTCGCTGAAAATCGTTTGGAAGATGTGTTACAGAAACATCCGGTTTCCAAAGGCGATCTGTTTTATATTCCTGCTGGATGCGTACATTCTATTGGAGCTGGTTGTGTGCTATTAGAAGTACAACAAACCTCCGATTTGACCTATCGCATTTACGATTACAATCGCGTGGATGCTGAGGGGAATTTGCGCGAGTTACATACTGATTTGGCAGTTGATGCCATTGATTTTGAGAATTGGAGAAATAGTAAAATTGTTCCGGCCGCTTTGCATAATGAAGTGGTAAAAGTGGTTGATTCTGAACATTTTATTTCTAATATTATTACATTAGATAAACCACAAGAGTATGATTTGTCGACAATTGATTCATTTGTATTGCTTACCGTACTTGAAGGACATTTACGTTGTAAATATGACGACGATTATATTACATTGGTTGATGGAGAAACCGTATTGATTCCAGCTTCAATGAACAGTCTGGTATTGATTCCTACAGGAAAAGTAAAACTATTGGAAGTATATATCCAATCTTAAATGAATAAAATTTATAACAATAACAATTTATAATTTTTACTGACTATGGAAAACAAAGAATTATTGAACAAAGTGATGTCCAAAGCTCAAACTTGGCTGGATGGCAATTACAATGAGGAAACAAAAGCTGAAATTCGTCGTATGATGAATGCGGCTGATAAAACCGAATTGATTGAAAGTTTTTATAAAGATCTTGAATTTGGTACAGGCGGTTTGCGTGGTATTATGGGCGCAGGTTCTAATCGTATGAATATCTACACAGTAGGTGGTGCAACTCAAGGTTTGAGTAACTATTTGAAACGTGAGTTTGCTAATTTGCCTCAAATTAGTGTTGCTATTGCTCACGACTGTCGTAATAATAGCCGTTTGTTTGCAGAAATTTCAGCCGATATTTTTTCAGCTAATGGTATTAAAGTGTATTTGTTTGAATCATTGCGTCCAACTCCAGAATTATCCTTTACTATTCGTCATTTAGGCTGTCAAAGTGGTATTGTTGTTACTGCTAGTCACAACCCTAAAGAGTATAATGGTTACAAAGCGTATTGGAGTGATGGAGCACAAATAATTGCTCCACATGATGTGAATATCATTTCAGAAGTGGGACGTGTGACCGTGGATGATATTAAATTTAAAGGCAATAAAGATTTAATTCAAATTGTAGGTGAAGATATTGACAAGGCTTATTTGGATAAAGTAAAAACTATTTTATTATCACCAGATGCTATCAAACGTCACAATAATTTAAAAATTGTTTATACACCTATCCATGGAACTGGTATCAAGTTAATTCCACGCTGTTTGCAAGAAATTGGCTTTACAAACGTGTCGTTAGTAGAGGAGCAAACAGTGATTAGTGGCGATTTTCCAACAGTGGCTTCGCCAAACCCAGAAGAACCAGCAGCTTTAGATATGGCTATTAAAAAAGCAAAAGCTATTGATGCTGATATCGTAATGGCATCAGACCCAGATGCTGACCGTATGGGTATAGCAGTGAAAAATGATAAAGGTGAGTGGATTCTTGTAAATGGTAACCAAACTTGCCTATTATTTACTTACTACATCATTCGTCGTCGTAAAGAGCTTGGTTTGCTTAAAGGCAACGAGTTCATGGTGAAAACTATTGTAACTACAGAAAAGATAAAAACCATTTGCGACAAAAACGAAGTTGAATTATTTGACTGCTACACTGGTTTTAAATGGATTGCAGCAGTAGTACGTGATATGGAAGGTAAGAAACAATACATCGGTGGTGGCGAAGAAAGCTATGGTTATATGCCTGCTGATTTTGTACGCGATAAAGATGCTATAGCTTGTTGTGCGTTGATGTCTGAAATTGCGGCTTGGGCAAAAGATAACGGGAAAACTGTTTTCGAGGTTCTTCAAGATATTTATTTAGAATATGGTTACAGCAAAGAAAAAGGTATTTCAGTAGTACGGTTAGGAAAAACTGGTGCTGAAGAAATCGTGACCATGATGAAAAACTTCCGTGCAAATCCTCCAAAAGAGATTGCAGGTTCA
>JARKSE010000019.1 GCA_029974315.1 Paludibacteraceae bacterium
GAAAGATTTCAAGAGTTTGAACAAATGATAGAGCGCACCCACAAAGCAGGACTGAAAGCCTTTATTGATTTTGTCCCCAATCACGTGGCACGCGAATATTGCTCTTTGGCAAAACCTGCCGGAACTGCCGATTTAGGCGAAACCGACCGTAACGATTGGCATTTTTCACCACAAAACAATTTTTACTATTTCCCGCACACGCCGTTCGCTCCGCAATTTTCGTTGGAAGGTTACGAAGAAAATCCTGCTAAAGCCACCGGAAACGACTGTTTTTCGCCCTCTCCGTCAGTAAATGATTGGTACGAAACAGTCAAACTTAACTACGGTATCGATTATTTGGGCGGAGGCTGCGGACATTTTAATCCAATTCCCGACACATGGTTTAAAATGCGAGATATTTTGTTGTTTTGGGCGGGCAAAAATGTAGACGGTTTCCGTTGCGATATGGCAGAAATGGTGCCGGTAGAATTTTGGCATTGGGTGATTCCGCAAGTCAAACAAGCGTTTCCAAACATCATCTTCATAGCCGAAGTATATAATCCGGCACTTTACAGAAGTTACATTTTCGACGGCGATTTCGATTACCTCTACGACAAAGTGGGGCTTTACGACCAGCTACGTGCCGTGACGTGCGGCACCGATTCTGCCGCCCACATTTCGCAAAGCTGGCAATCGGTAGCCGACATACAGCCACACATGCTCAATTTCTTGGAAAATCACGACGAACAACGTTTGGCTTCCGATTTTTTTGCGGGAGATGCACAAAAAGGCAAAGCTGGCATGATTGTTGCGTCGTGTATGAATACCAACCCAGTGATGATTTACGCAGGACAGGAATTGGGCGAACGGGGCATGGACACTGAAGGTTTTAGTGGACTTGATGGGCGTACTACTATTTTTGATTATTGGTACGTCGATACGCTAGGACGTTGGTACAATGAAGGCAAAATAGGCAATGCACTTTTAACAGTAGATGAGCAAGAATTACAACAGTTTTATAGCAAACTACTCAACACATGTTTGCATGAAAAAGCATTAAACAAAGGCAACTTTTTTGATTTAATGTACGCCAATAAAGATGGCGGCATAAATCTAGATCAACATTACGTGTTTTTGCGAAGTTATGAAGATGACGTTGTTTTGGTTATCGCAAATTTCTCAGATCAAGCACACACTATTGCAATCAATTTGCCACAACACGCATTCGATTATTTGGAACTAACACAACAACATCAATGCGAAGCTATCGATTTATTGACTAATGAAACAGAAACTATTTGTATAAGTCCAAACCAACCCATAAAAACACATATTTTCCCCTTGGGTGGAAAATTACTTAAATTTAAACGTTAAGCACTTATGAAAAAGATAGTATCCCTTACACTGATATGCTTTTTTAGCATATTTTCAGCACATGCTGAAAATAAAAAAGTTGGGCTCGTACTTAGTGGTGGTGGCGCATTAGGATTTGCACATATTGGTGCTATACAAGCTTTAGAAGAACACGGAATTCTGCCCAACGTAATTTCAGGATCGAGCATGGGAGCTATAGTGGGTGTTCTTTATGCCGAAGGATTACAGCCTGTAGAAATGCTACAAATTATTAAAGATGAAAAACTTTACAGAAAAAGCAGATTGCTTAAGGTAAAACCTTCTACCGATTCAAAATTAGGCATTTACAGCCATATAGCAGCACGCAACTTACTCACACAACTGATACCACATAATTCTTTCGACTCTCTTCCCAAAGAATTTTATGCCTGCGTCACCAATTTAGACAAATCGAAGTGGGAAATTATTTCTACAGGGAACCAATTGAAAGAGTTTGTGATTGCATCGGCAGCTATCCCCGGCGTATTTGAAGCTGAAATTATCAATGGTACCACCTACATCGATGGTGGAACACTCAATAATTTACCCACACAAGCCATACGCCACAAATGTGATGTTGTAATAGGTGTTGATGTGATGCCCATTACCTACCAAAAAGCAAATAAAACAGTTGACGTTTTATTTCAAGCACTACGCGCAGCGCAACACCAAAATTCATTAGAAGGTCGCAAACAGTGCGATTATCTTATAGAATCGTATGCCGTAAACGAATACAATGAATTTGACTTTGAAGCGTACCTCGAAATTTATAAATATGGCTACTCTGCCATGAAATCATACATCAGCAAACATCCTGAAATGCTGAAACAATGTAAATAAATGGTGGTTTAAAACGAGCGACCTTCAAAGGCAGAGATGGACTGACGCCAGTCGTCGGAAATTAGTTTGGATTCGTTGTTTTTAAAGTCAAACCCTACCATAATGGTTTTACAAACACATTTTACCGCCTGCGTGTTGGCACACACGATGCGTTGCACCAATTCAAAACTTTTGTTTCTAATTTCGCACACCGCTGTCTGAACCGTAATTTCGTCGGTTAAAAACACGGGAGCCACAAAATCAACTTCGGCATGTGCCACCACAATGTCGATGTCTTTTGGTGCAATAACGCCGCCACGAACCGCTTTAAAATATTCGGTTTTACCTAAATCATAAAACGAAAAATAAACAGAATTGTTTATATGTCCCAGTGAATCAGCATCATTAAAACGCAACTGAACAGGGATTGTGTGTTTGAATGTAATCTCTTCCATAGTAAAAAAATTAAGTCACAAAGGTACAAAAAATAAGACTGCTTTCTTGTAAAAAAAGCAGTCTTAACTTATTCGTAAGCCAATCGATTATAAATCAATGCGTTTTTTACCAACACCATCGTCCACTATAACTTGTGCTGGCGGAACGAGTAACACCGATGGATTTAAGAGAATCTGATTCAACATGCGCATAGAAGAGGCATAGTAATAACCATCGCAAATACGTTCGTCGAGCACAAATTTAAGCTGAATACTTTTTTGTTCTTCGATATTTCCTTCTTTGTCAATAATATTTTTGCGCGATTTGCGTCCCATAGCCGTAAACATACTACACGTACCAAATTCGTACAAGTGATGATAGATAGATTCTACACCAATAGAACCGATATTGGTCAAGAAAATACTACAATGCCACGGACTCACTTTATTGATGAATTTTGGCATCCAGCCCACTTTATCCAAGTTCAACAAACAAAAAACTACGGTACGCATAAGCCACGGCGGCAAAAATCCCATAATCTTTGACACGGCATCAGAGCCATTTTGCTGACCTTGTTTTTGGTTGGCATTCAGTTCGTCACGGGTAATACGCACCACATCCTGCAACGTAGCATCGGGCATAAAATAAGGTTTAATCAAGGTTTCTTCACCGTCGGCCGTCAACGAACGTTTCACGGCAATAGAGATATTTATGTGATTGCGCGCATAAATTTTATTCCACATCACAAAACGATTTAAACGAGGACGCTGCGAAATCAAACGGGTCAAAGCCGCCATAATGACGTGCATAATAGACAAACCGGGAATATCTTCTTTGTGTTCTTTAATAAATTCTTCGATATGATCGATGGGCAGACACTCTTCAAAGAAATTTTGTGCATCCATACGTGTGCGCAAAAAGTAAGGAATAACAGCAAAAACTGGGTCTACTTTTTTGACACGCCAGCCATCATACCTATCATTAATGCCTTTTCGCCAATACTTCAGTGTGTGTTCTTTTGTCATGGTAGTTTATTGAATTTTAATTGTCTAAAGATACAGGTTTCTTTTTTGATACACAAACGTTTAAATTTTCGTTCCGCAAAAGATGAAATGCTAATAAAAATAGTAACTTTGCATCAAATCATCTCTTTAATATAATAACGCATGACAATTGGAATTATCGTGGCCATGAGTTCTGAACAGGAATTAGTGAGTCATCTCTTAGCAAATAAAACGGTCACAAAAACAGCTAACCATACGTTTACCGAAGGAACCATTGGGGCACATCGCATCATTCTTTTACAAAGTGGTATTGGAAAAGTGTGTGCGGCGGTTGGAGCCGTAGAGCTGATTCACAACTATCAACCTGATTGTATTATCAACTCGGGCGTGGCGGGCAGTTTGGATAAAAAAGTGGGCGTGATGGATGTAGTGGTGGGCGCACGCACCGTATATCACGACGTGGACTGCTTTACCGATAATCCACACGGACAAATTCAAGGTTTACCACTCTATTTCGAAGCCGACCCAAAATTACTCAAAGCGGCAACCCAACTAGCTGTACCACAAAAAGTGCACATCGGACTCACGTGTAGCGGCGATCAATTTATTTCAAATTACGAAACATTACAAACAATCAAAAACTATTTTCCGCAAGGGTTAGCCGTCGATATGGAAAGTTGCGCCATTGCACACGTTTGCTACATGTACCAAGTGCCATTTTTGAGCCTGCGCATCATTAGCGATACGCCAGGCATTACCGATCACGAAACACAATATTTTGATTTTTGGAAAGAAGCTCCCAAAACATCGCTCGTAGTTATTGAACAAATGCTGACCAACTTAAATTAAACAACGTATGACACCAGATTATATCCACGCTTGTGTGCAAGGACATCGCGATTTCTTTGCGACCCAAAACACAAAATCCGTTGCTTTTCGTAAAGAACAATTGTTACGATTGCGCACGGCTATTCTAAAATACGAAAAACCGCTTTACGAAGCACTGCAAGCCGATTTACACAAATCGGAAGAAGAGGCTTTTTTGACCGAAATTAGCATTGTATTACAAGAAATTAAACATCACTTGCGCCACATCGACCGCTGGGCTAAACCACAACGTGTAGGTTCCACCTTGGCGATATTACCGTCAGAAAGTTATATCATCACCGAGCCATTGGGCGTGGCACTGATTATGGCACCGTGGAATTATCCGTTCAATCTACTGATTTGTCCCCTCGTAGGTGCCATTTCTTCGGGCTGTTGTGCCGTGCTCAAACCATCGCCTTACACGCCACATACCGCGGCTGTGATGGAACAAATGATTTCGGAAACATTCCCACAAAATTATATTTCGGTGGTACAAGGCGACCGCCACGTGAACACGTTATTACTCGCCGAGCGTTACGATATTATTTTTTTCACAGGCAGTCCTTCGTTAGGAAAATTGGTAATGGAAGCTGCCGCTAAAAACCTCACACCTTGCGTACTCGAATTAGGCGGAAAAAGCCCATGTATTGTCGACAAAGAAGCCAATATAAAAATTGCTGCACGCCGTATCATGTGGGGAAAAACCATCAATGCTGGGCAAACGTGCATCGCTCCCGATTACCTATTTGTGCATGAAAGCGTAAAAGCGGAGTTGTTTGTCGAAATGAAACAAGCCATTCGCGATTTCTTTGGCGAAAATCCAGAAACAAGTCCGTTTTTTCCACGCATTGTGAACGATAAAGCGATGGAACGGCTATTGCCACTTCTACAGCAAGGCGACATTGTGTTTGGCGGCGAAAACAATCGCGCCGAACGCTACATAGCACCAACGGTGATTGATAACGTGCAACCCGATTTTGCCATTATGCAAGAGGAAATTTTTGGCCCCATTTTGCCTGTGCTGACGTTTAACGATATAAACACAGTTATCAATTACGTGAACACGCACGAAAAACCGTTGGCCTTTTACTATTTTGGCAACCACACAAAAGCCAAAGCCGTGTTAGCTCAAACCACCTCTGGCGGCGCGTGTGTAAACGATGTGCTGATGCATATAGCCAATCCAAAACTACCTTTTGGTGGCGTTGGTAATAGCGGCATGGGACAATATCATCATCACGAAAGTTTTATCGCATTTAGTAATCGCCGAGCAGTAGTTCATTCGTTTAATTGGTTCGATCTCAAAGTCAAATACGTACCGTTTAAAGGACTCAAACCATTGAAACGCTTTTTAAAATAGTTGAAACGATTAACTGATTATTAACCTAAAAACACCAAATTTATGATGAAAATTATCGCCTTTGGCGCTTCGTACAGCAAACAATCTATCAACAAACAGTTTGCCGAATTTGCGGCTAGTCAATTTAATGATGCCACCATAGAAGTATTAGATTTGAATCAGTACCTATTACCGCTCTTCACAGTGGATATAGAAGCTGAATTGGGTTCGCCTGCGCCAGTAAAAGCATTTTTGGAAAAAATAGACGAAGCCGATTTACTCATCATCTCGATGGCAGAACATAACGGAAGTTATACGGTGGCTTTCAAAAATTTGTTTGATTGGACATCACGCTTGAAGATGAAATTATTTGAACACAAAAACATCCTATTACTAGCAACTTCGCCTGGCCCAAGAGGCGCCATCAGTGTGTTAGAAGCAGCGAAAAATCGGTTCCCAATACATGGCGGTCATATCGTCGCATCATTTTCATTACCCAATTTTGAGAGTAATTTTGACCGCCAAAGAGGAATTATAAACACGGCGTTAAAACAGGAATTTGATGCCATGATTGAATTAGCCAAAACCAAATTGCAATAACTATGGAAGGCGACTATCTGAATCAATTGTTTCGTATTTCGCATCTCAACGTGGACGATGCGCTGCGCATTCATGCGTCACCGCACGAACCTCATCAACATGATTATGAAACCCTGATTATAGGAATTCAAGGGCAACTGGAACATTTTGTCGATTTCAAAACCACCATTATAGAAGCACCTTTAATCAGCTTTATTGCCAAAGGCAAAGTGCACAGCATCAATACACAATTGGTGAATGGGCAATTTGATGTGTGGGTGTTACGGTTTAAAAGCGAATTCATTGCCGAAACGGTTTTTCAACTCTATGCTAGTTACCACAACAATGCCAATCACCTATTGCATAAAGATACTTGCTTCGATAGATTATCTCACGTTTGTGAACTCATGAATCACGAAATGGCTGTTCCTTCACCCGATTTATCCGTAGTGCGGCATTTGTTAAGTGCACTCATCATTATGATTGAGTCGGAACGCAAAAAACATAGTCCCAGCGACCAAAGCACAGCCATCAATCAGAACGAAACATTTATCAACTTCTTAAAAATAGTAGAAGCTAATTTTCGCCGACCTGTGGGCGTTGAATTTTATGCCGAAAAACTGTTTATGTCGGCCAGAAATCTCAATTTGATTTGTCAACGCATTATGGATCAGAGCGTCACAGAGTTGATAGAAACACGCAAACTGACCGAGGCCAAAAACCTACTAGCCAGCACCAATAAGTCGATATCCGAAATCGGTTTTGAACTCGGATTCAACGAAAAAGCCTATTTTTCGAATGTTTTCAAAAAGAAAACAGGACAAACACCGACCGAATTCCGTCAAGAAATACGTCAACTGATTTCCTAATATTACAACGCTTCTTCTGAAAAGTATTACCATTTGACCTTCAAGCCATTGTACCTTTGTATCATCAATTATAAACAGTACAATTATGGCAAATCAACTTATTCATAAAGCCGCAACTCGTGGACACGCAGACCACGGCTGGCTACGAACCAATCACACATTTAGTTTCGCCGATTACTACAACCCAGAGCGTATTCACTTTGGTGCATTACGCGTGCTCAACGATGATTATATCGCTGGAGGCATGGGTTTTGGGACACATCCGCACGACAATATGGAAATTATTACCATTCCACTTGAAGGTGATTTAGAACACAAAGACAGTATGGGCAATGGAACCGTGATTAAACATGGCGACGTACAAGTAATGAGCGCAGGAACGGGTATTACGCACAGCGAATATAACCACAATAAAACAAAACCGGTGCAATTATTGCAGATTTGGGTATTCCCCAATAAACGCAACGTAACTCCGCGCTACGATCAAATAACACTAGATGTAAACCAACGGCACAACAAATTACAACAAATTCTATCGCCCAATAGCGATGATGAAGGCGTTTGGATACATCAGGACGCGTGGTTTCATATTGGTAGATTTGACCAGAACTTTGAAACAACCTACACCTGGAAAAAACGAGGAAACGGCGTGTATGTATTTGTTATCAAAGGTGATATTACAGTAAATGGCACCGCTCTCAACGAACGAGATGGCAGTGGTATTTGGAATACCGATACCATGACCATACAAGCCAACTCGGCCAATGCCGAATTATTAATTATGGAAGTTCCTATGCATTAACAAAAACAATTACAACAATGAAAACAATTATTAAAACCATTTTCAATTCGGGTTCAAACCAAACTCAATTATCAGTTGCATTATTAATCATGCGTTTAGCCATCGGCTCATTTATGTTGACTCACGGCGTGGGTAAACTCATGATGCTCTTAGCCGAAGGTCCTGTACAATTTGCCGATCCTATTGGCATCGGTATGACTTTATCGTTAGTCATGGCTGTTTTTGCCGAATTTACCTGTTCAATTCTTATTATTTTAGGTTTTGGCACACGCTTAGCGACTCTTCCACTACTCTTTACCATGTTTGTAGCAGTGGCAGTAGTACATGCTGCCGATCCATTTGCGGTAAAAGAATTAGCGGCTTTATACGGCGTAGTTTATCTTATACTCTCTATTACAGGAGCAGGAAAATATTCACTCGATTACTTAATTGGGAGGAAATTACATGCCAGCCACTCATAAAATGCCACTACTCTTTCTTGGGCACGGAAATCCGATGAATGCCATTAGTGAGAATGAATTTATCGCAGGTTTTCGAGAAATTGCCAAAACCATTCCAAAACCCAAAGCCATTGTATGTATATCGGCTCATTGGGAAACGGATGGGACATTTGCAACGGCTATGGAACATCCACCGACTATTCACGATTTTGGCGGATTTCCTAAAGCATTATTCGATGTTCAATATCCAGCTTCAGGAAATCCAACATTAGCCGAAAAAATTCGGGCATTGAGTAAAAACCAAATTCAACTTGATTTTACATGGGGCTTAGACCATGGCACGTGGAGTGTGGTGAAACACTTATATCCTGAAGCTGACGTGCCGATAGTACAAATAAGTCTTGATTACAAGAAATCATCGCAACAACATTATGAAACTATCCAAGCCTTGGCACCGTTACGCTACGAAGGTATTTTAATTGTTGGAAGTGGGAATTTGGTTCATAATCTACAACGTTTAGCGTGGGATAAACTAAATCAAGATGCGTATGCTTACGATTGGGCAGAAGAAAGCAATGAGCAGATAAAAGAGGAAATTCGTGTACAAAACCACCAACAGCTCATGAATCACCCAACAGAAGAGAACCATTTTAAGTTATCAATACCAACACCAGAGCATTATTTGCCTTTGTTATACCTGTTGGGATTACAAGAAAAAAACGAACTAGTTCACTTTTTCAATGACAAAATCATTGGTGGCTCATTAAGCATGACATCATTAAAAATAGGTAAATAAGTGTAACTATATAAAAAATAGTTATATTTGCAGAAGACTTCTTCTGTAATTAGTCTCCTAAAAATACTATAAATCATTTATTATCAACCTAAAAAAAACGAATGCCATGAGTGTAATTAAAGAGTTTAAAGAATTTGCCATGCGTGGCAATGTGATTGATTTAGCGGTCGGTGTTGTTATTGGTGGCGCATTTGGTAAAATTGTGGCTTCCTTGGTAGCAGACGTCATTATGCCTCCTATTGGATTGTTAATCGGCGGAGTGAATTTTACCGATTTAAAATGGGAAATGAAAGCCAAAGAAGTAGTGGATGGCGTAGAGCAAGCAGCCGTCACACTTAATTATGGCAATTTCTTACAAGTAACGTTCGATTTTTTGATTGTTGCGTTTGCTATTTTTCTATTCGTCAAAGGTATAAACACACTAAACAAAAAGAAAGCAGAAGCACCTGTAACACCAGCAGCTCCTCCTGCACCAAGTAAAGAAGAGTTATTGCTCACCGAAATTCGTGATTTATTAAAGAAGAAATAAGTTAAACTACACGTACAATTACAGAAAAAATCCTCGTCACACAGCGGGGATTTTTTTCGTTTTAAGCAAAAGAACGATTATTTGTGCATTACACCTTTTTTTCGTAATTTTGCGAGCTTATAATTGCACACGCAGAAAAATTAAGTACAACAACACTTTAAGTGCTTTTTACAATGAAAAAATTCACAGAATACGCCCATTTCGATTTGTCGGACATCAACAAAACCATGTTGAAACAATGGAACGAAAAAGATCTGTTTCACAAAAGTATTTCTACACGCGAAGGTGCTCCTGCATTCGTTTTTTTTGAAGGTCCTCCAAGTGCCAACGGCATGCCTGGTATTCACCACGTGATGGCGCGTACTATTAAAGATACGTTCTGTCGCTACAAAACCATGCAAGGCTTTCAGGTAAAACGTAAAGCGGGTTGGGACACACACGGATTACCAGTGGAACTTGGCGTAGAAAAAGCATTAGGAATTACCAAAGAAGATATTGGTAAAAAAATCACGGTCGACGAGTACAATAATGCATGTCGTGCCGATGTCATGAAATATACCAAAGAATGGGAAGACTTAACCACTCAAATGGGTTATTGGGTGGACATGGAAAATCCCTACATTACGTACGACAATAAATACATCGAAACGTTGTGGTATTTACTCAAACAGTTATACAACAAAAACTTATTATACAAAGGTTACACTATTCAACCTTACTCGCCAGCGGCGGGCACAGGTCTTTCTACGCACGAACTCAACCAACCAGGCTGCTATCGCGATGTAAAAGACACCACCTGTACCGCACAATTTAAAATAAAAGATGCTAAGTTTGGCAACAACGCTTACTTCCTAGCATGGACCACCACGCCTTGGACGTTGCCTTCGAACACCGCCTTGTGCGTAGGGCCAAAAATCACCTACAATATCGTAAAAGCAGACAATCCTTACACAGGAACACCTTGCACTTATATTTTAGCAAAAGATTTGGTGGCTAGCTATTTTGGCGAAAAGAAAATTGCCACCTTCAAAATCATCGGTGAATGTTCTGGTAACGATTTAGTCGGTTTAGAATACGAACAACTCATTCCGTGGGTAAATCCTGGCAACGGCGCGTTCCGCGTAATTGCTGGCGATTTTGTGACCACCGAAGATGGTACTGGTATTGTGCACATTGCGCCTACATTTGGTGCCGATGATGCTTTTGTGGCAAAAAAAGCAGGCGTTCCAGGATTAATCATGCTAACTAAAAAAGGCGAAACCCGCCCTATGGTGGACATGACTGGAAAATTCTTCTTGTTAGAAGATTTAGATGAAGCCTTTGTGCAAGCATCGGTTGATACTGAAAAATACCAAGAATTTGCTGGACGATTTGTGAAAAATGCCTACGACCCAACACTCACAGATCAAGATGAAACTCTTGATGTTGCCATCTGCATGATGCTAAAACAGCAAGGATTGGCATTTAAAATCGAAAAACATACGCACAATTATCCACACTGCTGGCGTACCGACAAACCTGTATTATATTATCCGCTAGACAGTTGGTTTATCAAAACCACCGCTTGTCGCGAAGAGATGATGGAGCTCAACCAAACCATTAACTGGAAACCAGAATCGACAGGCACAGGACGTTTTGGAAAATGGCTCGAAAACTTGAACGACTGGAACCTCAGCCGAAGCCGTTATTGGGGAACACCACTCCCAATTTGGCGCACCGAAGATAGTTCAGAAGAAATTTGCATTGGCTCTATCGAAGAGTTGATAGCAGAAATCGAAAAATCAATTGCCGCTGGATTCATGACCGAAAATCCGTATAAAAACTTTGAAGTGGGCAACTACTCCAAAGAAAATTACGACCCTAAAAATATCGATTTGCACCGTCCTTACGTGGATGATATTATGTTAGTTTCGGCTACAGGTAAACCAATGAAGCGTGAACTTGATTTGATTGATGTCTGGTTCGATTCAGGTGCTATGCCTTATGCACAATTACACTATCCTTTTGAAAACAAAGACGCCATTCGTACTGCAGACTTTATTTCTGAAGGCGTGGACCAAACACGTGGTTGGTTCTTTACCTTACACGCCATACACACCATGATAGAAAACCAAGTGGCGTTCAAAAATGTTATTTCTAACGGCTTAGTGTTAGATAAAAATGGCAATAAAATGTCGAAACGTTTGGGTAATGCAGTCGATCCATTTTCAACTATTGAACAATACGGTTCCGATCCACTACGTTGGTATATGATGACTAACGCCTCACCTTGGGATAATTTAAAATTCGACATTGAGGGCGTTGAAGAAGTGCGTCGTAAATTTTTTGGAACACTTTATAATACCTACTCATTCTTTGCACTTTACGCCAATATCGACAAATTTGAGTATTCTGAAACCGATATCCCGTTAACAGAACGTCCAGAAATTGACCGCTGGATTTTGTCACTACTCAACACTTTAATAAAAGAAGTTACAGAACATTATGAAAACTACGAACCTACACGTGCAGGGCGTGCTATTAGCGACTTCGTTGGCGAAAACTTGAGTAACTGGTATGTGCGTCTCAATCGTAAACGTTTCTGGGGTGGAACTATGGACGCTGATAAACTGTCGGCTTACCAAACGCTTTACACCTGCTTGGAAACTGTTTCGAAACTCATGGCGCCGATTGCTCCCTTCTTCGCTGACCAACTCTTCTTAGATTTGAATGCAGTAACAGGTAAAGACAAATCAGAATCGGTGCATATTGCCAAGTTTCCAACATACGATATAACAGCTATTGACATGCATTTAGAAGCCTGCATGCAGTTGGCACAACAAGCCACGTCCATGATTTTGGCACTCCGTAAAAAAGCAAATAAAAAAGTGCGTCAGCCACTTCAAAAAGCCATTATCCCTGCATCCGACAAAAAAACATTGGAGGAACTGTTGTATATGGCTGAATTGATAAAAGCGGAAGTCAATCTGAAAGAATTAGAAGTTGTTTCGACCGAAACTTCTACGGTAAAATTAATCAAGCGCATCAAACCAAATTTCAAAACATTAGGTAAAAAATACGGCAAGCAAATGAAAGAAATTGCCGCCACACTTGATGAATTTACGCAAGAACAAATTCAAACCGTAGAAACAAAAGGCGACATAACACTACCTTTACCAAGTGGCGAAGTAACTATTGAACTCGATGATGTTGAAATTGCTACCGAAGATATGCCTGGCTGGTTGGTTGCCAACGAAGGAACACTAACTATTGCGCTTGACATCACTGTAACCGAAGAGTTACGTCAAGAAGGTATTGCACGCGAATTGATAAATCGTATCCAAAATTTACGTAAATCAAACGGATACGAAATCACGGATAAAATTGCTATTCGAATCGAAAAACATGATGAAATAAACGCTGCCATAGAGACATTTAATGCGTATATCTCATCGCAAGTTTTGGCTACTTCTTTAGTTTTAGTTGAGCAACTCGCAGAAGCTACCGAACTTGACTTTGAGGATTTTGTAGTTAAAATAGTAATCAGCAAATCTAAATAAATTTCATTATAAATAAAAATGCGAGGATAGGCATATCTTCGCATTTTTTGTATATAAACCGATAACTTGCTGATACTTTGAAAATATATTATTTTTCCGTACCTTTGTATACTTTGTGTGACGTTTTATTTAAACCAATGTACTAACCTATGGAACATACGTTCGACAACATTCGCCCTTATAATCCTGACGAGTTACACGATGCTTTTTCACGCCTCATAAAGGAACCTACATTTGTAAAGTTTATCAACTATTTTTTACCGCATATACCTGTGGAACAAGTGTCTGCTCAATTATTGAGTCTCCCCAATGCCACAGCATTCCAAAAAATATTTATAGAACCCATACTTAATAACATCGAAGCTAAACATTCCAAAGGAATTACAGCATCAGGTACGGACTTTATACAATCACCAGCACTCTTCGTTTCTAACCACCGTGATATTGTGATGGATTCAGCCCTACTGAATCTCGTTTTATTCCGTTCAGGATTCGACTCTGTTGAAATTGGCATTGGTGACAATTTACTCATAGCGCCTTGGATTCGTACATTTGTACGCATTAACAAAAGTTTTATAGTACAACGCTCCTTACCAGTAAGCGAAATGCCCAAAGCATTTTTGGAATTATCTGGCTATATCCGCCACGCCATTACTAAAAAACAAACTAGTGTGTGGATTGCACAACGCGAAGGACGCGCTAAAGATTCGGACGATCACACTCAAGAAAGTATCTTAAAAATGTTTGCGTTAAGTGGTAAAAGTTCCTTTATCAACAATCTTAAAGAGCTAAATATTTCTCCCGTAACTATTTCATACGAATATGATCCGTGTGATTATCTTAAAGCAAAAGAATTTCAACAAAAACGTGACGATGAAAATTTTAAAAAATCGCCACAAGATGACTTGCTAAACATGCAGACAGGAATCATGGGCAACAAAGGACATGTTCACTTTGCATTCACGCCATCCATCAATCCTGAATTAGACAAAATAGCCGCTTCTACTGATAATCGTAAGAAACAAGTAGCTGCAGTGGTTACGCTTATTGACAAACGTATTCATAGCAATTACACCATTTATCCCATAAACAAAGTTGCTTATGATAAGTTGCTTAACACCACACGTTTTACAGCCGAAGTTTCGGAAGAAGAACGCCATGAAGTAACCACTTATTTAGAACAACAACTCAATAAAATAGACTTACCAAACAAAGACATAGACTTTTTACGTCACAAACTGCTTGAAATGTATGCTAATCCACTGATTAACTATTTAGCAGCAACAAACAACAGTTTACCGATTAAATAATTTTATTTATAAATTTTCAAAAACTTATTTTATGTTAAAAAAACATCCTAAAGCTCTTATCCCAGTGGCACTAGCCAACATGGGAGAACGTTTTGGTTTTTACACCATGATGGCTATTTTGACACTTTTTTTGATGTCAAAATTTAATATTTCTGGTACTGAAGCCGGTTCGTTGTATTCCATTTTTTATGGTGCTATCTATATTTTAGCACTTGTTGGTGGTATCATTGCTGACCGACTTCGCAATTACAAAGGAACTATTATAGCAGGTTTAATTGTAATGTCGCTGGGTTATTTCTTATTATCAATGCCTTCGCTAATTACTACTAAATACATTGCTTTAGCAGCATTGTTAGTTATTGCCTTTGGTAATGGATTATTCAAGGGGAATTTACAGGCACTTGTGGGTCAAATGTACGATAATGATGAATATCGCGACAAACGTGATTCCGGTTTCCAAATTTTCTACATGTTCATTAACGTAGGAGCAATGTTTGCTCCATTCTTGGCAACATGGGTACGCAATACATTTGTAAAAATGCAAGGCTACGCTTACAATGCTGATTTGCCAGGACTTTGTCACCAATATCTAGACGGTAAAATGAGTGACGAAGTAATCAATGGACGCTTTACCGAATTAGCAACTACCGTGTCAAATGGTGTAACTCCAACAGATTTTACAGTTTTTGCAAACGGTTACTTAGATGCATTTAATACGGGCTTTCACTATGCGTTTTTAACAGCTGTAGTAGCTATGGCTATTTCGTTAGTTATTTTCCTTGCTACAAAACGTCACTTACCAACACCTAAAGCAAAACATGTAACCGCCACTAATATTTCGGCTGAAGAAATTAAGGAAAATGCCAAAGAGATAAAACAACGTATTTACGCACTTTTAGCTGTATTTGGAATCGTTATTTTCTTTTGGTTCTCATTCCACCAAAATGGATTAACGCTTACCATGTTCGCCAAAGATTACACGCAACTAGGTGGAATTTTTAGTTCTGCTGAAATTTTCCAGTCTATCAATCCTTTCTTGGTAGTATTCCTTACACCGCTAATCATTGCGATTTTTGGACGCCTTGCTAAAAAGGGTAAAGAGCCTTCAACACCAAAGAAAATTGCTATTGGTATGGGTATAGCAGCTTCCGCATTTGTACTTATGGCTATAGGTTCAATTGGTTTACCTTTACTAAAAGATGTAACGGCTCAAGGTGGGTTACCTGATGCTGCCAGAGTAACGCCTTGGTTACTTTTTGCTACTTACTTTATACTCACGGTAGCTGAATTATTTATCTCACCACTCGGGTTATCATTTGTATCAAAAGTAGCGCCTCCGCACATGCAAGGACTCATGCAAGGTGGTTGGTTAACAGCCACTGCTATTGGCAATTTCTCACTTTTCTTGGGAGCTATGATGTATGAAAACATCTCGATTTCTTTAACTTGGAGTGTTTTTGTAGTAGTCTGTCTCATCTCGATGCTTGTTATGCTAAGTATGGTAAAATGGCTCGAAAAAGTGGCTAAATAACGCTAATTTATACAGAACAAAAGCCTTCTGAAAAATTTTCAGAAGGCTTTGTTTTTTTAACTACCTTTGCAGTCTGTATATTTTATTACTACAATTTATTTATGTGGGTTTTATTTGCTTTTATATCAGCGGCACTACTTGGCGTTTACGATATTTTTAAAAAGATTTCACTCGATAAAAATGCGGTTATTCCTGTACTATTCTTAAATGTCGTTTTTTGCTGCCTTATCTTTTTACCGTTATTAATTATCTCGTTCGTAGCCCCAGAATGGATTGCAAACACTATGTTTGAAATGCCACCCATTTCAAGCTCACAACACGCATTATTAATACTCAAAGCTGCTATTGTACTCTCATCATGGATAAGTGCTTATTTCGCACTCAAACATCTACCCATCACCATTGCTTCACCCATTAAAGCCACACAGCCTATTTTAACACTTTTAGGAGCGTTAATAATCTTTGGTGAACGACTAAACCTCTATCAGTGGTTAGGCGTTCTAGTGGCAATTATATCGTTTTTTCTATTGTCACAATCAGGCAAAAAAGAAGGCATAAACTTTGCGCATAATAAATGGATTTTCTTGATGATAATTTCTATTATTATGGGAACCGTAAGTGGTTTGTACGACAAATTTATCATGACGAAAATTGATAGAATGAACGTGCAAGTGTGGTACAATTATTATCAATTAGCGATTATGGCTATTATACTGCTCTTTGCATGGTTTCCACAACGAAAAAAAACGACACCTTTTCATTGGAACAGTGCTATTCCGTGGATTGCAATATTTTTAGTCGCTGCCGATTTTTTCTACTATTTTGCATTGAGCTACGGTTCTGCAATGATTTCCATTGTATCATTAGTAAGACGTAGCAGTGTTGTTGTCTCATTTAGCTTGGGAGCACTCTACTTTAAAGAGCGCAACTTAAAATCTAAAGCCATCGATCTATTTTTAGTTTTAGTTGGTATGCTGTTAATTTTCATTGGAAGCAGATAGATAAAAAAAAGGCTGAAGTAAATCAGCCTCTTTTATTTTCATTATGATATTGAATCTTTTCTATTATTCAGCAGGTAACATAACTACCTCTATCACATTACCTTGTTGAACCAACTGCTTCAATGTTTCTTGAACAGTTACAACAGTAACAGCTTCAACTGCGGTTTTATAGTCATTGTAATAATCAATACCATCTGTATAATAATTGTACAACACGGTATTATTCCACCAATCATTTTGCTCCAAATTCTGCGCAAACTTTTTCAGCATAATCTCTTTTACTTTTTGTAAATCATCGGCACGAGGTCCTTTTTCTACAATCGTTTGCACTTCTTGGTGAATTATGCCCATAAGTTTCGCTTGTTTTTCTGGATCTGTATCAAATTGCATTAACAGAACAGCTGTTGGCACTGGTTTATTGCGTAAAATACCTCCTACACCAACACCATAGCTACCGCCCTCTTTTTCACGAATATTTTCCAAATAGCGAATGTCTAAAATGTCTCCAATAACAGACATATTCAAATCATTAGCCAGCGTGTAAGCCATGTCGCCTGTATATTGAATACGGTTGGAAGCTGTATGTATCTGCATAGTGCGATCAAAATAATTTTTTACTTCCCCCTTAGGTGCACGCACGCCGTGATCTACAAAATCCTCCGTTTTTTTCTTCGATTTTAACCCACCTAACCATTTAGCAATTAGTTTTTGTGTAGCCTTATCGTTAGGATCAATATTGCCTGTGAACATAAAAGTAAAATCGGCTGGAATCGCAAAACGTTCTTTGTAGATAGCCAACGCTCTTGCTTGATCTACTTTTTCCAAGGTCGCTAAATCAAACAATACTGTACGTGGATGGTGATTAGATGCAGTCATCTGAATACTATCACTAAAAGCTGCTTTCGGATTAGTTTCTCTGTTCATCAAATAAGTTGTGTACATATTTTTCAACGCTTGGAACGACTTATCATCTTGACGTGGCGCTTTAAAATACAAATAGGTCAACTTCAACATGGTTTCAAAATCTTTCACCGACGAATTTCCTGAAAAACCTTCGCTATATCCGCTGATTTCAGGTGAAACTGATACATTTTTACCCGACAAGTATTTTTCTAATTCGATTGCCGTGAAATCCCCAATACCATTTGCATTCACAATATCAGCTGCCATCATTGCTGATGGTAAATCGGCAATATTTTGAACTTTTGACAAACCACCTTTGCTCGTTGCTGTCATCAAAATTTCATCTTGTTTAAATGTGGTTGGTTTGATAACCACTTTCACACCATTTTTCAAAATCCACTCGGTAGTTCCTAGAGCCTCATTAGTTTTTATTGATTTAATTTTACTACATTTTGGCTCTTTTTTCACTAAAGGTTTATCCAAAGTTTCCTCTTTAGGAGCTTCTAATTCTGTTGCTTTTACTGTTTCAACAATAGACAAAGCCTCCTCTTTTGATGGTATTTCTACGGTCTCTTTTTCTGGTCCCATAAAACTGATAATTAAATTATCGTCGGTGACATAACTTTGTGCTAATTCATTTACCATCGCTACATTGATTTGGGGAAACATTAATTTTACCATATCATATTCCCACTCAATACCTGGAATTGGAGTTTTATCTAAATAATGGCGAATATATTCCCGCGTAAAAGCGATATTTTCGCGATTATTACGCTCATTATAAGCTTTTTCATATTGTTTCAATAAATCAGCTTTGGCACGTTCCAATTCAGCATTAGTAAATCCAAAACGTTTCACTTTTTCTGCTTCGGTAAGCAAATCCTTCAACGCTTGTTTTTCATGCCCTTCCTTAGGAATAACTATAAGTTGGAAACCATCTTTTGATTTCACTATTTCGCCATAATAACCGTAAGCTCCAACAAATGATGCATCTGGATCTTGAGTAATTTCCGAAAAACGATAATTTAACATGGTAGAAATTAAATTATTGAACAGATCTAGTGTATAAGCATACATCGTTACTTCAGCTTCTTCTGGCAAGACGTCATGTTTATATTCCAACTCAATACGTGTTTGCTGCGCTTCAGCGTCAGTCACAATAGACACAATAGGCTCCACATTATTTTCAATAGGGTAAATAGGACGTTCACCACGATTAGTACGCGCTGGAACATCAGCCCACAACGCTTTAATCTTTGCTTCAATGGAATCTACATCAATATCGCCCACCACTACGATGGATTGTAAATCAGGACCATACCATTTTTTATAATAATCACGTAGTGCTTGATAAGAAAAATTGTTAATTACAGCAGTATCACCAATCACGTCGCGTTTGGCGTATTGCGAACCTGCATATTTTTTTTTGCTCGACTCTTTCCACATACGACGATTAGCATTAGCACCCGTGCGCCACTCTTCACGAATAACGCCACGTTCATTATCAATCTCATCGCCTTCCAACAACAAACCTGTAGACCAATCGCGCATTACAAGTAAAGCACTATCGATAATACCAGAACGAACAGTTGGTACGTTTGATAAACGATAAACAGTTTCATCTAACGACGTATAAGCATTGATATCGCCACCAAAATTAACACCAACAGATTCAAAATAATGGATAATACCTTTGTCCGGAAAATGTTCCGTCCCATTAAAAGCCATGTGTTCCAAAAAGTGCGCTAAACCATTTTGATGATCTTCTTCTAAAATAGCTCCCACAGCCTGAGCTATGTGAAATTCGGCACGTTGTTTTGGCTTTTCGTTGTGACGAATATAATAGGTCAATCCATTACTCAATACACCTACACGTACATTCGAATCGATTGGCAAAAGCGGTGCCTCTTGTGCCAAAAGTGTAGTGATACTTACCACACTTAAAAGAATAGTTGTAACAAATAATCGTTTCATATTTCTAAATTTTTGAAAGTTTCTAAAATCTATTTCATTCATAAAAGGAATACAAAGAAAACTATTATTTTTTGAATATCAAAATGTTTTTATCGAAAAACAATAAATTTAACATTTTAACACAAAAAATAATAACTTAAAGAACCGATGTGTTTTTTAGTCTAAAAGAATTTATTTTGCGTAAAGATAATTAAGCACTGTTGCCAAATGCTTTCCGCCACGCACTAAGCTTTCATCAAGCACGCTTTTAAATTCATAGATGTAGTTATAGGATTTGACGGTTTTGTCTGTTGATGCATAGATGCGTTCTGTAATTTGATACGTATCCCAAGCCCAATCCAAAATCATAGTTTTATCGAACAATAGTGGTTTTGTTGGTCGCGTACGGCGCAAATAATCAGCATATTCCGTATAGCTCAGATTTTGTGATTCGATCAGCGCATCATCCCACAAGGCATGTAAATTTGTCTCTTTTTTGAACCATCGTATTTTTACGCTATTCCCGCCGCGATTTTCAGGACGCCCCATGTGCATAGGACAATGTAAATCTTCTATCAAATGAATCAACAATTTTAATTTTGCCGTATCGTCAGGATTAGCTTTCAACTCATCAATAAGATAGCCTACACGATAAACTAACGCGCCACGTGTTTCCAACATAGCTAACGAATCAAATGGTTCGCGCGCAACTCCACCTTCTATATTAGTGTAGTGCCAACTGCTAAACTCTGCATATTTATCGTCACTTTTTACAAAATCGCCCCATGTTGATTCCATGGCTATAGTGGACGAGTTTAATAAGGCCGTGATTTTTTTGCTTGCTTTTTTGTGTAATTGATTTTGGGCTAATTCCCCAATAATACGATGCCCTGTTTGCCCCCAAGCAAACGCAACTAACGGCAAACAAATAGCAATTAAGAGAATAAAAACTTTTTTCATACCTTCCTTCCTTTAAAATTCTGCAACAATGGTTCGACTACCATCTGCATTGACCGTAATAAAAACCCGCACGCTTTCTGACGGTAATAACGAACCAATTTGATCAGGCCACTCCATAAAACAGATATGACCACTATAAAAATAATCCTCAACACCAAAATCGAGTGCTTCTTGAGGCGTCTTCAAACGATAAAAATCAAAATGATAAATGTGTTCACTAAGTGTAGTTTCATAGTCATTGACAATGGCAAATGTTGGCGAATTGACCACGTCAACCACACCAAGTTCATTACACAAAACCTTGATAAACGTTGTTTTCCCAGCTCCCATCTCGCCGTAAAAAGCAAACAGTTTATGTTTCCCCATGGCTGACACAAATTGCCGTGCCACTTCGCTTATTTGTTCTATAGATGATATATGAAACTCCATAAACTTGTCATGCGAACTGTTCGACAGCCGCAGCCGAAATTGGCGATGGCGACAAAATAATAAGACGCTCTACAACATTACGTAATTCACGAATATTACCTTTCCACTTGCGTTTTTGTAATGCTTTTATAGCTTCATTCTCGAATGATTTCAATGCAATACCTTGCTCTTCACAAATGAGTTCTGTAAAATATTCAACCAATAATGGAATATCTTCTGTACGTTCTTCAAGCGATACTACATGAATTGGAATTACATTGAGACGATGAAATAAGTCCTCGCGGAAATTGCCCACTTCAATCTCTTTGCGCAAATCTTTGTTGGTTGCAGCAATAACACGCACATTAATTTTAACCATTTTATCGCTACCTACAGGCGATATTACATTTTCTTGTAACGAACGTAAAACTTTTGCTTGTGCCGAGAGACTCATATCTCCAATTTCATCGAGAAAAATTGTACCTTCGTTGGCTTGTTCAAATTTTCCGATACGAGTTTTTATAGCTGAAGTAAACGCCCCTTTTTCGTGACCAAACAACTCGCTTTCTATCAATTCTGACGGAATAGCGGCACAGTTTACCTCCACAAATGGCGCATTTGCACGGTGACTTTGTTGGTAAATTTGACGTGCTACGACCTCTTTACCTGTTCCATTGTCACCAGTAATTAGGACGCGCGCATCAGTTGGAGCTACCATGTCTATCATTTGACGCAATTTACGCACTGCCAATGATTCACCAATCATAGCATATTTTTTATCCACTTTTTTCTTTAAAATTTTTGTTTCCGTGACCAATGTGGATTTATCCAAGGCGTTACGAATAACTACTAAGAGGCGATTCAAATCAATTGGTTTTTCGATAAAATCGTAAGCACCTTTCTTAAGACACTCCACGGCAGTTTCAATATTGCCATGTCCCGAAATCATTACAATAGGAGTTTCAACACCGTTTTCACGCATTTTTTGCAACACTTCAATGCCATCCATTTGAGGCATTTTTATATCCAAAAAAATAGCATCGAATGTGGTGTTTTTTGTCAGTTCAAGTGCCATCAAGCCATCTTCGGCTAACTCCACATCATATTTTTCAAACTCTAAAATATCCTTCAGTGTGTTACGGATACTACGTTCGTCGTCAACAATTAAAATTTTTGCCATAATTATTTTGTTTTCTTTTTATTCATGGAAGATTTAATCAACTCTTCAGGTTTTTGTTTTAATATAGGTAGTGCTTTGTAATCCCAATTTTCTTCAACCTCCCAAAAAGCACGTAGTGTAAATTTGAATGGAAAATAGTAAACATCTTCTGCCTGTTTTTTAGAGGTATAATCTCCTGTATCCCATTTATTATTCCCGTTTTCATCGACAAAAAGTCGTAAATAATAGTCGTCAGGATTCAAATATTCAAATGCAGTTTCTTTAGTCGCCTTTACGGTTCTAATCACTTTCTCATTTTTATCAAGCAACTCTAAAATCTCTCCACCCGACAGCTTATCCATCATAATAAACAAAGTTGCATAACTTTCGAGCGATTTTATTGTAAATGTTGCCTCATAAGCATTTGTATGCAAACCATCTAATGACACAAAAGCCGCCGAATCCACTGTTAATCGATACGTCTTTTCTGGTTGCCAACTGTACGATAGTGAATATTGCAAGCCTAATGAATCGTCTTGATACAATGTAGTTTCAACTTTTTTCCACAAAGAATCGACTTTTAGCTCTACCAAAACAGATTTGGAGTTTTCATACTTGGTTGGTTTGTCAAACGACAGTACAAATGGATTATACACATCAAAATTTGCCGATGAATTGGTCTTAATTGGTAGAAACTCTATTTTCTTTTTATCATCTTTCTCTTTTGAACGCGACGACCGACCAACTGCTGCTCTATCTGCGACATCGACTTTGCGACGTACAATCGAAATAAGCGTGTCGGTTTGTGGCGATAATTGATTTAATGAATCTGTTTTTAAATAGGTCAACGCATACGACAGTGTATCGATTTCAGAAATTAACGTGTCCGTAAACCAGTACGTTAACGTATCGCGCAGAGCGCTTTGTTGTAACAAGTAATTATTATCTAATTTAAAATTCAACGGTTCTAAAATTGGTAAAGTATCAAGTGGTGCATTAAAATAGAAGGACAGTTTATATGGTTCCAAACGTTCTGATTTTACCAAATATTGACGTACAAAATCGGGAGTAAAATAACGCAACAAAAGGTTGTTTGGTGTAAACCTTGTATGCTGATGTCTCACAATAGTATCGATGGTTACGCTATCTTTCCAAATCGTATCGAGATGCTCTTTAAACGTAATATCAGGCATAATCACCGAATCGAGAAATGCTATTGGCTCGATGGGTTGATCATACATATAGTTACTATTGAGATCGCCCAAAGCAAACAGTTTGTAAGTGCCTTTCTTTACGCCTTTAATCCAAAACTCTCCTTTGTCGTTGGTTTTAGAGACACGTTCAAAAGGCAATGTTTGAAAAGCCGAATCGTTCAAATTACTATGAATTCCCACTAACACACCGCCCTTTGGATTCAAATTGCGCGCATCAATCAGCGTGCCGCCAATCATGAGTGAATCAATATCATTACCGGTCGAAAATGTGAAGTAATAGTCAACCAATTTATTCTTTTCATTATTATCCACAATCGCATCGGAAAAATCGACAATGTACGTTGTATTTGCTTTCAAAGAATCAAGCAATTCTACAGAAACTTTACGCCCATAGGCTTTAACCACTGGCGATTTTAATTGAGGAGGAGATACTACAATTTTTTCATACGACTTCTCTAAAAGCACAATTTCATCGAAATAAATATCGATTGTCGGGTTTGTATGATTTGTAGCTCCGTTAGTCGGAGTACTTTTGATTGGAATTGGCGGCGCAATATCCTTAGGACCACCTTGAGGACCGCCTCCACGATTAGCACACCCCATAGCTAACAAGCACGCTAGTAGATAAAAAAAGCACGCCCGCCCTCCACCAAATATATTTAAAAGTCTTTTTATTCTACTCATAAAATAATTTGCAAAGCGTCATTCTCTTTATGTGTCATCTCCAATCGAGCTTCAGGTGTTTTATCATCTTGTCCGCACAAATGTAAAATCCCATGAATCATAATACGGAGTAATTCATTTTCAAAATCAACCTCAAACTCTTGTGCATTGGAATGCACTGTATCCAAACTAATAAAAATATCGCCATTCAGTGTTTTCCCTTCGCAATAATCAAACGTGATAATGTCTGTGAAATAGTCGTGCTGTAAATACGTTTGATTTACCTCTAATATTTTGGCATCATCACAAAAAACATAAGCGATTTCACCGACCTTTTTATCATATTTTTCTGCTACCGATTTTATCCATGCATTGATTTTTCGCTTCTCTAATTTCGGTACTTTCACGTTCTCGCTTGTGTAAACAATCATATAGAATCAATTAGTGGAAAAATAGATAACCAATTAAAATAGCTGCTGAAATTCCAGCAAAATCGGCAATTAAACCACAAGTGAGTGCATTACGTGTTTTAGTAATACCGACAGAACCAAAATAAAGGGCTAAAATATAAAATGTCGTATCGGTTGAACCTTGTATAGTACATGCCACTTTACTTACAAAAGCATCGGCACCGTAAGTACTCATAGTATCTAACATCATACCTCGAGCACCGCTACCACTCAACGGTTTCATCAAAGCGGCCGGTAAAGCTCCTACAAAATCGGTGTTCAGCCCTACGAAAGCAACCGCTTTTTCAACACCCCAAAGCATCCAATCCATAGCACCCGAAGCACGAAACATACCTATTGCTACTAAAATCGCAATCAAATAAGGAATAATCCCCACTGCCACTTTAAAGCCTTCCTTCGCACCTTGTACAAACGAATCGTACACATTTACCTTTTTTAGCAAACCCATAATTACGAAAGCAGACACAATACCTAGTAAAATGATGTTGGTTACAATAGATGAGTAAAACTGAATACTCTCTCTATCCATCGTAGAAAAAACAGCAATAAGACCGACAATAAATCCCGTGAGCAGGCTTAATGTCAAAATAATATTTTTTTGGAAAATGTTAATTTTTTGTGAAATGGCTACTGCCAAAAAACCAACTAACGACGAAAAAAATGTTGCTATAAGAATAGGTAAAAAGACATCACTTGGATTAACCGCACCAAATTGAGCACGATAAGTCATTACCGTAATAGGAATAATTGTAAGTCCTGACGTATTGAGTACCAAAAACATAATCATAGCGTTTGACGCCGTATCTTTTTTAGGATTGAGCTCTTGCAACTCGTTCATTGCTTTGAGTCCCAAGGGAGTTGCAGCATTATCAAGCCCTAACATATTAGCTGAAATGTTCATAAAAATAGTCCCCATGGCAGGATGATCTTTGGGAACTTCGGGGAAAATCTTACAAAAAAACGGAGCAACTAAACGTGACAAAAAATTGATTGCACCACCATTTTCACCAATTTTTAAAATGCCAAGCCACAATGATAAAACACCGGTAAGCCCAATAGAAATTTCAAAACCTGTTTTGGCAGAACTAAACATAGAGTCCATCACTGCTGTAAGTGTAGCCGAATCGCCAGACACAAACGTCTGAATCGTAGCCACCACTACAGCGATAAGTAAAAAGCCAATCCAAATATAATTCAGTACCACTGTTTTTTGCTTTATGATAAAATAACTAAATTTTAAACTATACTTTAACCAACAAAAGTACGTTTTTTTTATCAACTCACAAAAACTATATTGGTTAAGATATAACACGATAAAAAAAATAACTATCTTTGTAAGAAGTTAAACCACAAAACTATGGCTAAAAAAACACCTAATACACGTAAAAATGAGATTGCAACAGCAATCATAAACCTATTTGCTGAAGCCCCTAAAAAATTGTGGAACTACAAACAGTTGGCTCACGCTTTAGGTATACGCACCCAAGCACAAAAGCAGGTGGTTATTGAAGCTTTAAACTCGCTTTTAGAGCACGGACAACTGGAACAAGTTAGCCATGGCAAATTTCGTCTTAATCTCCGCCAAAGTTATGTTACAGGCATACTCGACCGCCAAAGTGTAGCTAAAAAAACATACCTCATACCTGATGATGGAGGAGAGCCTATTTTTATTGCTGAACGCAGTATGGGCTGTGCTTTGAACGGCGACAAAGTAAAAGTGTTACTCTATCCGCGCCGTAAAAACCGTGATGAAGAGGGCGAAGTTGTTGAAGTATTAGAACGTGCAAAAATGGAATTTGTCGGAATTCTCGAAGTAAAACCAAATTTTGCATTTCTCAACGTAGATCGCAAACAGCTGACATACGACATTTTTATCCCATACGACAAACTAAATGGTGGTAAAAATGGCCAAAAATGCATTGCTCGCATCACCGAATGGGAAGACAAGAATAAAAATCCAATTGGAGAAATTGTTGATGTCTTAGGCAATGTTGGCGATAACGACACCGAGATGCACGCTATTTTAGCTGAATTTGGTTTACCGTACAAATATCCTGAAGAAGTAGAAGAAGCTGCCAATAAAATTGATGCTGGAATTACGCCAGAAGAGATTCGTAAACGTATCGACATGCGCGATGTGTGTACATTTACCATTGACCCCAAAGATGCTAAGGACTTTGACGATGCCATTTCAATTCGTAAACTTGATACCGGCTTGTGGGAAGTTGGCGTTCACATTGCCGACGTCACACATTATGTTTCTGAAAACAGTATTATCGAGCAAGAAGCTGTCAACCGTGCTACGTCTATCTATTTGGTGGACAGAACCATACCTATGTTACCAGAGCGCTTAAGCAATAACATCTGTTCACTACGACCAAACGAGGATAAATTGACCTTTTCTGTGATTTTTCAGCTTGACGAATTTGCAGAATTAAAAAATTATCAAATTGCACGCACAGTTATTAAATCCAATCATCGCTTTACTTACGAAGAAGCACAAACCATTATTGAAACAGGCGAAGGTGAATACAAAGATGAGATGCTAAAGCTAAATGAATTTGCAAAAATGTTACGTGTAAAACGTTTTGCAAAAGGTGCGATTGCTTTTGAACGTATCGAAGTGCGATTTGAAATCGATGAAAAAGGTAAACCTATCAGTGTGTTTTTCAAGGAAGCAAAAGAGTCGAATAAATTGATAGAAGAGTTTATGTTATTAGCCAACAAAACTGTGGCCACACACATTGGTAAACCACAAAAACGTGGCGAAAAACCTAAAACTTTTGTGTATCGCATTCACGATGTACCAAATCCTGATAAATTAGCTGAATTTTCTACATTCATCAAACGGTTTGGATATAAACTCAAAACAACAGGAAAAAACACAGAAATATCTTCAGCAATCAATCATCTGTTAAACGAAGTTGATGGTAAAAAAGAGCAAAATCTCATCGAAACATTAGCCATTCGCTCTATGGCAAAAGCCATATATAGCACCGATAACTCCGGACATTATGGACTGGCATTCGATTATTACACCCATTTTACATCGCCCATTAGACGCTATCCCGATATGATGGTGCATCGCTTATTGACGCGCTATTTGACCGGCGGACGTAGCGTTGATGCTGCCGAATGGGAATTGCTTTGCAAACACAGTTCCGATATGGAACAATTGGCTGCTAACGCAGAACGTGCATCAATCAAATACAAACAAGTTGAGTATATGAGCGAACGACTCGGACAAATTTTTGATGGCGTAATTTCAGGCGTTACCGAATGGGGAATTTATGTAGAACTCAACGAAAACAAATGTGAAGGTATGATTCCAATCCGCAATCTCAGCGACGATTATTACACATTCGATGAAAAAAATTACTGCATCATTGGGCGTCACAAACACAAAAAATACCAATTGGGCGATTCTGTTACCGTAAAAATTGCACGCACCGATTTAGTCAAAAAACAATTAGATTTAGCATTAGTATAACTTTAAAATAAAACAGATATGAAACATAGCATTATTGAAGCAACTATTCTTGCTGTAGGTTTTATCATTTTAGGTTTTCTACTCAAAGCCAGCGTAGATAATTTGTCGAAAAGAGACCGTTACGTGAGCGTAAAAGGATTGTCTGAAATGGAATTTCCTGCAGATAAAGTCACTTGCCCGCTGGTTTTTAAAGAAATTGGTGATGATTTATTGACCATTCACACTAATATCAACACTAAAAATGCAACTATAGTGACATTTTTAAAATCCAAAGGTATCGACGAGAAAGATATTACCATTGCAGCACCAGAAATTATTGATTTACAAGCTGAACGCTATGGTGTGGAACGCCCTCCTTACCGTTACAATGTCACTTCGGTAATCACCATTACATCATCGGACGTACCAAAAATAAAAGCATTGATAACACAACAAAGTGAACTACTTAAAAAAGGCATCGCTATTATATCAGGTGATTATCGTTATCAAATTAACTATGAATTTACAAAACTGAACAACGTAAAACCACAAATGATAGAGGAAGCAACCAAGAATGCACGTGCTGCTGCCGAAAAATTTGCGTTAGATAGTGACAGCAAATTGGGCAAAATCAAAAAAGCCAATCAAGGACAGTTTAGCATTACCGACCGTGACAGCAACACACCTGACATCAAACGAGTACGTGTGGTCACCACGGTTGATTATTATTTAGAAGACTAAAATGACGATAGATATAGATGTAGAAGAACGCGCTGCACAGGCCGAAGCCTATTTTCGTTCAGGTTATAATTGTGCGCAAGCTATTTATATGACTTTTGCAGACTTATATGGGCTTGACCCTAAAATGGCCAGCATTATAAGTGCACCACTTGGCGGTGGAATGGGACGCTTGCGCGAAGTGTGCGGAGCTTGTAGCGGTATGTTTTTAGTAGCCGGATTACAATTCCCTGCCGATGAGCCATCAAAAAAAGGTGATAGTTACAAATTGGTACAAGAATTAGCTGAAGAATTTCAAGCTGAAAATGGTTCAATTATTTGTCGTGAACTATTGGGTTTAGATTATAAAAAAGATTGTCCTATTGCTGAAGCACGCACCGAAACTTATTATAAAAAACGTCCGTGTGCAAAAATTGTATATAAAGCAGCTATTATTGTTGGCAAAAAGATTCAAACCTTAAACAAATTAAACGAAAATTAAGTATCTTTGCGTTTGAAAAATTACGCTGTTTTGGTTTATGCGAATTTTAATCCAACGTGTTTCACACGCTTCTGTAACTGTTGACCACCAATTAGTGTCAGCTATTCGACAAGGGCTGTTGGTTTTTGTGGGTGTTGAAGATAATGATACACATGAAGATTGTGAGTGGTTGACGAGTAAATTGGTGAATCTCCGCATCTTTGATGATGACAATGGCGTAATGAACAAATCCTTAATTGATATTCAGGGCGCGCTGTTGATTGTGAGTCAATTTACACTACATGCCACAACAGCCAAAGGGAATCGTCCATCATACATACGTGCTGCTAAACCCGAGATTGCCATACCACTTTACGAAACATTTTGTGACATTGCCTCACAAAAACTTGGCAAACCTGTGCAAACTGGGATATTTGGTGCTGACATGAAGATAGAATTACTCAATGATGGACCTGTAACCATTTGGATAGACTCTAAACAGAAAGAATAAACTTATATTTAATTTATAGCTTTAAAAGATGAAGACATGGAAAAAATGAAAGAACTGTACGATCAGTACAACTGCAACTTAAAAGATGCAGAAGTGAAAAAGGCTGTAGAAGATATTTTAGCTAAAAACTTTGCTAAAAACAATACAGTAGACGTTTATAAAAAATGTTTTAACTTAATTGACCTCACATCACTTAACAGTACCGACACAGAAGATCAAATTGGTACTATGATGCAAAAAGTAAATGATTTTTCAGAACATTTTCCTGAAATGCCTAGTGTAGCTGCCGTGTGCGTTTATCCATCTTTAGTTCCTGTAACAAGAGCCGTTTTGGAAAAAGAGAACGGCGTTAATATTGCTGCAGTAGCTGCTTGTTTCCCTTCATCACAATCGTTCATCGAGGTAAAAGTTGCAGAAACAGCCTTAACAGTACAAGCTGGTGCTGACGAAATTGACGTGGTTATTTCAATTGGTAAATTCTTCAGCGGATTCCACAGCGAAGTGTACGAAGAACTACAAGAGTTGAAAGCCGCTTGCGGTAAAGCACATCTGAAAGTTATTTTAGAAAGTGGAGCATTACGTTCTGCGGTAGAAATTAAACAAGCTTCATTGCTTGCTATTGCTGCTGGTGCCGATTTCATAAAAACCTCAACTGGTAAAATGGAACCTGCTGCGACATTAGAAGCCGCTTACATTATGTGTGGTGCTATCAAAGAATACTACGAAAAAACAGGCGTCAAAATTGGTTTCAAACCTGCAGGTGGTGTTGCCACAACCGAAGATGCCGTAAAATTCTACACGGTTGTGAATACGGTGTTAGGCGAAGAATGGATGAACAACAAATTATTCCGTTTCGGTGCAAGCCGCCTATCAAATAATTTATTGACTAGCATTTACAATAAAGAGGTTAAATATTTCTAAAGACTTAAGTCAATTGTTTCAATAAAAAAAGGCTGCTTACCTCAACGATAAAGCAGCCTTTTTTATTTGCACGACTTTGGCAAAACATGTATCTTTGTCCTACAAAATTTATTATGCTAGTTATGCAGAAATTTGTAACAACTTATTGGAAGACTATTATCTGTAGTGTATGCATTTTGATATTATCGATGGCTTCGTTCTCGGGTAATAAACTTCCAACATTTACTCACGCCGATAAATTGGTGCATCTAGTGATGTACTTCACATTGACATGTATACTCTTTTACGATTATAGCCAAAAGCACGCTGTCAAAACGTTTCGTTCCTATTTCCTATTACTATTAGCACCCATTTTTTATGGTGGATTTATGGAAATCATGCAAGGTTTACTTACGGTAAGTCGTTCTGCCGATAGCTTTGATATGCTCGCCAATAGCGCAGGGACATTGGTTGGATTAGTTCTTTCCTCTACCATTTATAACGCTCGCCGATGAATCATCAAGAGTTGAGATATCAAATAGGCGTCACATTAATCAAGGGAATTGGACCCGTTAACGCGCGTAAACTTATCAGTTATTTAGGTGGAGTAGAGGCCGTATTTACAGAAAAACCTGAATTACTAAAAAAAATACCAGGTATTGGTGAAGTTTTAGCGAATGCCATATCTACGCAACAAGTTTTACAACGTGCTGATGCCGAAATTGAATTCATCGAGCGTTACAAAATACACACCCATTTCTTTACCGAATCATCTTATCCGTATCGTTTAAAAGAGTGTGAGGATGCTCCAGTATTAATCTATTCAAAAGGAACGGACGATTTTAACACTGGTCGCTATCTGGCCGTTGTTGGCACACGTAAAATAACGCCTTACGGCAAAGAATTGTGCCAATCTATCATTCAGTCGCTTGCTCAAACACAACCAGAATTAACCATTGTGAGTGGACTCGCCTATGGCGTAGACGTGGCGGCTCACAAAGCAGCTATAGACAATGATTTGCGCACATTCAGTGTTGTTGCACACGGTTTGGATCGTATCTATCCTTCTACACATCAATCTGTGGCAAAGAAAATCATAGAAACGGGTGGTTCTATCATCACAGAATATCCAAGCCAAACCAATCCCGATGCGCCAAATTTCGTAGAGCGCAATCGTATTGTTGCTGGTATGTGCGATGCTACTTTAGTGATTGAATCAGGACTCAAAGGAGGCTCGTTAATTACAGCAGAACTAGCTAATGGATATAATCGCGATGTATTTGCAATTCCCGGTCGAATAAGTGACACACAATCGCAAGGCTGCAATAACTTAATCTATAAAAATCAAGCCGTTTTAATTCAAACGGCTAGTGATTTAGAAAAATTCATGAATTGGGATGCACAAATGAATTCCAGAACTGTTCAGCAAAAACTTTTTACATCTTTGACTTCAGATGAAGAACAAATTATTAATGTTCTTCGGGCGGAAGAATCGGTATATATTAATGCTTTAGCCACAAAAAGTAAAATCCCATTACAAAAACTATTAGGTTTATTAATACAGCTCGAATTTAAAGGTTTGATTCATTCGTTACCTGGCAGTCATTATAAAATTGTATCGTAATGATAAAAACAGAAGCCATCGTTTTACATACTATTCACTACCGCGATCATAGTTATATAGTCCATTTATTCACACGCGAACAAGGCAGAATAAACTGTTTAGTGAAAGGTTCTAAGCAAAAGCTAGCATTATCGCCTGTACTAATGCAACCATTGTCACTTATCGATATAGTGCTAGATAATCGCACCTACAAAACATTTCAATACATACGCGAAAGCTCACCAACTAGCTTATTAAATACAGTTCCATACGACCCCATCAAAAATAGTATCGCTTTATTTTTAAGTGAAATTCTCCATAAAACGCTCCGAGAGTCGGATAAAGAAAACGCTTTGTTTGATTTCGTGAAAGAGTCTATCCTATTTTTCGATACAACCACCAAAGGATTTGCTAATTTTCACCTCGTTTTCCTGATTAAAATGACCTATTTTCTCGGCTTTTTCCCTAATTTAAGTCAGTTTCACGACGGTGTCTATTTTGATATGCTCAACAGTCAATTCACCGAGCAGAATAACAATCCACACACCCTGAATGTAGAAGAAACAGAGGCATTTGCTCACCTTATGCGGATGGATTATGATAACATGCAGATTTTTAGTCTATCGCGTAACCAGCGTAATACCATTTTAGAACACATCTTAACCTATTATCGGTTGCATTTACCCGAATTCGGAACGGTTAAGTCGTTGGATATTTTGCAACAACTATTTGCCTAAGTCCATTTGGAAAAACGCCAAAAATCAGCTACTTTTGTAGCATTCTAACGCCCCCGTAGTTCAACGGATAGAACGAAAGTTTCCTAAACTTTAAATCTGAGTTCGATTCTCAGCGAGGGTACTTTTAAGCAGGTTAATTTTCTAATTACAAAGTAATTAGAAAATTAACCTGCCAACATTTTACCAGCATTAATAGCCACTAAATTAGTGGCTATTGTTATAATAGATTATTCTTCCAAATTTACAGTCAACATTTTAATGGTTGTGCCGTATATTGGCGCTTAATGGCAATAATTTTGTAGGCAAAACAAATAAATTCAGTCACTATGGAACCTAAAAAACTACAAAGTCTCTTAAAATCTGTATGCCTTTATGGGTACAATAACAACGATTGGTCAACATTCTTATGTTTAGTGGATTCTTTGCCTTCTACACTTAATTATTCATTTACAGAAGATTCTGACATATATACTGGATGGGAGAATTTTATCTTTGCTCTCAATTATTTAAACAAACGTATACGGCAAGCCGATCAACAAATACCTCGCTACGATTCAGTAGCATCTGCAATTTTCAAGTTCAACACAAGAGGAACGCGTCAAAAAGCCCGAAAAGAGCTACAAACAAGACTCCCCTACGTTGCTTACAACGAGCAAGTAAAGATACTGTATGCCTTTCTGAATGGAAGCAAAAAGGATCGCACTTTTGCCTACAAGTATCTACAAGAACATTGGGAAGAACGGTTTGAAGAGACTATCATCAATCTCTACGAAAAACATCGCGATGTCGAAGCAGCTTGGCTTATTACTAAACGATGCTCTATTGAGTATATCAAATCACACGAAAACGATTTGCTCAGCATGGTTTCCTATCTGTCAATTCGTCTGCGATATCCTGCATCAGAACCAATTAACGCTGACCGACTGACCGACAATGATCTGTTATACTTATTCGCAAAACAGCGAATCGACCTCGAAAACATATCGCGATATAAGAACTTAACACAAATCATCACAAACATCATCCTTAATAGTTATAAGGAAAATATATACACAAAAAAACAACCTGAAATCAAAAGCATACTTACCCTCAAAGAAATACGCAGAATGAATTGGTGTTTAGCTAAACTCAAGCAAACGGAAATTATATTTCGTATACTAGAAGTTGATAAGTGTACACGAGAATTTATAGCTAAGGATGACTATGAGGGAGTCAAAAACACAATTTTATCTATTATATACTAAATTTTCCATAAATTGAATTAACTTTACCTCCAATCAATTTAATACCATGACACCGATTACGCTTTTCAAGCGGTATGTGTGGTTAATCGATACCATTTATTCCGCTTATTCTATTAGCAAAGAGGAAATCGATCACCGATGGTCTCTTTCGACTCTTAACGATAGTCATGAGAGTCAAATTCCCCGCCGTACTTTCTTTCGTCATAAGGAAGCCATTCAAGAGATTTTTGGGGTAAATATTGCGTGCGATAAAACCAAAGGTAGTGTTTACTATATTGAGAACCGAGAAGAAATCGAACATGACACAATACGCCAATGGGTTATCAGTACTTTCTCCGTAAATAATTTACTAACAAAGCGAGAATATCTTCGAGATAAAATATTGCTAGAGAACATTCCTTCAGGGCAGACATACGTAACGCGGATTTTGGACAGTATCGACCATGGTCAGCAATTGTCTATAATATACCAGAGTTTTTTTGATGACACTCCATATAATGTTATCGTGGAGCCTTATTGCCTAAAGCTGTTCAAACAACGCTGGTATGTTCTTTCCCATCGCCCCGACAAGATGCAGCTCAGGGTTTATGCCTTAGATCGAATTTCATCGCTTTCACTTACTGGATCATCTTACACCATTCCTAAAACGTTTGATGCAGAACTATTCTTCAGCAACTACTATGGTGTACTGCTTAATCGTAAGGTGGACAAAATTGTATTGCGCGTTACCAATTTCCGTGCAAAGTACCTAAATTCATTGCCGCTTCATCACACTCAGCAGGTTATAAAAACCGACAAGGGATTCACATGGTTGGAACTTCACGTTGCCCCAACTTTTGATTTCATTCAAGAAATTCGTTCTATGGGTAATGAAGTCCTAATAGAGGCTCCAAATTACCTTCGAAACGAATTACTCTTTGACTACCAAACATCTCAAGAATTGTATAACAAATAAATCATAAAAGCAAATGGGAATTATTGGAAACGCATTTAAACGCGAAATAGGTAAAAATACAGGAAAAACCGTAAGTAATATCATCTTTGGAGACAAATGGTCAACACCATATCGGCGAGCTGATGCGGCAAGAGAAACTAGAGCAGAAGCTCAGAGGATTAGACAAGAGGCTGACGCAGAAAGAATATCGGAAAAAGTAAGAGAAGATCATGCTCGATACCTAAATTCTGTGGACAAAGCTGTTATTCAGAATATAGATCAAGTAATTGCTATTAGATTTGACGATGTTGACCCATCACATTTATGTCATCAACTACAAGGTCTAATTGTTCAGTTGAAAGTTAATAATTTTAAAGATAACTCTGACGAAGATAAAATTAGAGCAAAATATAGTAACGCCGTATTGGAAAAATCAAAACAAGGTTTAGAACTACTTGTAGCAATTGACCCACTAAATAAGCAAATTCCTTATTTTGACAAACAAATATTGGAAGCCGAGCGTACAAAAAGTAAGGTATTTAAATGGTACTTGATAATATCTATCATTATAGCATTTTTTATAAGCATCCTCAGCCCAATTTTAGCAGTTATTATTTGGGGAGTTGTTACACTCTTTGCACTAATTGGTTGTTCTATAATAAGGAAAATTCGTGAAAAAAGATATGTGTACATAGTAAAAGCACAAAAAGAACAGCGTACAAATGCATTGGCGCAGTCAAAAAAGCAAGACAAGTACGAACATATTATAAAGCAAAAAGAAGATTTAAATTCAGAGTTATTACAGAAGCAAGACGAATTAAGAGCGAGAAAGGAAACTAAAACCACACAAAAAGAAACATCGAAAAGCGAAATATTAAAGCAACATGACGCTTTATGGGAAAGGTATTACTCCCTACATCCAATACTCGAGCGTGGCTATCAAGTCTGCGAAACCACCGAACATAAGGATATTTTAATTATAGGTTTATGCTCAAATTCACCAACGGGCAACAGCCATAATGGATTAAGTGCATACCCCTTCCATTCAATGGTTGATCAAAAAATCATAATGGATATGTTGGTTGGACAGGGTTTTAATCTATTTTCAGCAAGCACATACTTAGACCTTTTTAGTTGTAAAGAGTTAACCGACGTAATTCGTTATGAACTAATACAAAATCCAAAGACATTTGATTATGTTGTTAATCAAGTTAGAGTAGCTCAAAACGTTATCGAAGACATCATCACTCCAAAAATAATTATCATTTTAGAGAAAGATGCTTGGGCATTTTTTGGAAGGATAAAAAAACTTACTTGGATGGGATACTCATACCAGATTATTGGAGACGTAAATGGTCTTGAAATATGTGAAATTACAGGTTTTACAAATGCTAAAGACCGCTTAGCTCAAGACACCAGACATCAAACAAATTTAATTGGCACAAAAATAATATTTACCAATTACTCAGAACAAAATAAACTCCCAAAAGCAGAGCAATTGCTTAGTTATTTAAAATAATCATTTAAAAATAATACACAATATGAACAACACTTTTAATCATGTTTTAGAGGTATATTCAAAAGCGGTGGATTTCAATGGGAATAACGAATTTGTAGGATTTGGTAATCCAAATAGTAGTATCTTAATCATAGGTCAAGAACACACTTTACAAGGTAATGATTGGGAAAAATTCCACAATAATAACTGCGAACAATGGATTAAAACTTTAAAAGAGAGGTTACGAGCTCACCGATGGGAAAAAGAACTAGGTGATTATAAATTCCCAGAGTTTTTTAATCCTCGTAATCCATTTTTTCCTAAGGAAATTGATTATAAGGAAAGTCATACTTGGTTCAACTATCAGAAACTTATGGACGTTGTTTGCCCACACAGTGGAACTACTATAAACTTTTTTGATCATTGCTTTATTACAGAGATGAGTAATATCTGTAGTACACACAACCCTCAAACAAAAGATGTTGAAAAAAGTATTGCTCATCGTTTTGATTTAATGAAAGAGACAGTCGATTTTTGGAAACATTTTAAAGTAGTTATATTAGCATGTGGCCCATATGCTAATGCTATCTTCAATAAAACAAAATTCCCCAATCTCGAACGTGAACTTTTCGGAGAAGAAGGTAAGCTGATTCCTACTCGTCAATTCTCAATGGTATCTAATGAAGAAATTCGTCAAATTCAGTCAGTCATTATCGAGAAATTAGATTTAGTTGCTCCGTTCTATTTTTAAAATTCAAGCACAGACACATTACTCAAGTTCGCAACAGCTTAAATTGTATTGGTCAATTTATCACGATTATATTTACAGGGCAAGAATATAAGTGTTCCGAGACATTTTGCTCATATCATCGTGTTGGTTTTATGGGCATTATGATACAAATAACTCCTTGTTCATTTGGTAAAACGGCAAAAATTAGCTACTTTTGTACCATTCAATACCACATAGTTAAGGCTACGACAAAAGTTCCCGAACTTTAAATTTGAGTTCAATTAATCAGCTAGGACAGCTATTTTTTTGTTAATATTTTCAATCATCCACACCATTATGGCTCGTAAATTAAACACTGAAGAGATAATACGTCTTACACCCGAAGAATTTAAGGAAACCCCTAAAATTCCACTCGTAGTGATTCTGGATAACGTACGCAGTTTACACAATGTTGGATCTGTTTTTCGTACTTCAGACGCCTATTGTGTAGAAAAAGTGATATTGTGTGGAATAACAGCAACACCTCCAAATACCGAAATTCATAAATCAGCGCTTGGCGCTGAATTTTCTGTAGATTGGGCATACTACAAAGAAACTACAGAAGCTGTGAATGAATTAAAGCAAGCTGGTTATACTATGCTAGCTATAGAGCAAGCGCACGACAGCATCAATATGGACACTTTTAAAGCAGAAAAAGGGAATAAATACGCTGTCATCTTAGGCAATGAAGTAAAAGGCGTACAGCAATCTGTTATCGATTTAAGTGATGACTGTTTGGAATTACCTCAATTTGGTACTAAACATTCTTTAAACGTTAGTGTAACAGCGGGGATTGTTATTTGGGAATTTGCAAAACTATTTCGATAATATTTATCGTTTTCACTTTCAAAAGCCAATATAAAAACTAAGTATGCGCTTAAATTTTGGAGTAATAAAATTTATTTTGCAACGCACCGAATCGAGAAGCCTGCTCTACGATAATAAGTAGGTGACATCTCACCGTTAAAATAACGTGCAAATGATTCAGTATACTTTGTACTTGTCCAATAATAAAACCCATTCTTACTTAATAGCC
>JARKSE010000047.1 GCA_029974315.1 Paludibacteraceae bacterium
AAACGGTTTAAATCTACCAATTCAATTTTTACTTTCTCATCGCGATATTCAAATAAAATATTTCCGCCCGAATAGTCCTGATGACGTATGCCAGCCTCATGTAAACGAGCTGTAAATTTACCTATTGCCGTTAAAATTTCCGTACGAAAAGGAAATGTTGGATTTCCTATTAAGTCATTAAAAGTGTGTGTACAATCAGATTCCTTCGAAGCGTAATAACTTGTGGTTAAACAGCCTAACGTGCGACATTCCAAAAAACCAATAGGTGCAGGGGTTCCTATGTTTAATTCTTGTAAGCGTAGAGCATACTCAAACGAACGTTTTGCTTTAGATTTACGAAACCAACCGTAAATAATTGATTTCAAAAAGCTCGGAGTTTTAAACGCTTTAACTACAACAGAGGTGTTTTTTACAGCAAAACGTTTCAATACATTGCGTTTTTCGTACAACACACTACCACTTGTCGAAAAGTCATGATTTAGACGTGCTACAAATAATCCCAAATGCTTATACGTCGGTGAAATGTCAAATTTGGTAGATTTCCACAGATTCGCTATCCGATTGATAAGTGGCGACATTGAACGGCGGTAACGTAACTGACCATGTAATTCACGCAAGAAAAAATCGAAGTGACGCTCATTCAACAACGCAATACGTTCGGCTTTGTTCTGCCTGTCGCTCACACGCTTCGATTGTTTCTGAATACGGTAAAAAAGTCCCACCTCGTTTAGTTGTACCACTTCTCCGCCATGCTTCAACATGGAAATCCAAAACTCCCAATCTTCGCGCCCAAGAATAGTTTCACAATAACCACCAAAAGCTAAGGCGTCCGCTTTGCGATACATGGCACTCACGTAAATTTGATTGTGCATAGCCAATTTATGCAAACTGTACGTTGGCAATTTCCACTCACCTTGACGCAAACCGAAAAACTCTGCTTTGGCATAAACCACCTTAACTTCTGGTCGCGCTTCAAGTATTGCTACTGCATTTTCAATATAGGTTGTGCTAATTAAATCATCAGCATCTACGGGTAAAATATAAGTTCCAATAGCTTCACGCAATGCTCTATTACGTGCTGCAGATACGCCTCTATTGGGTTGCGTAAATACACGAATTTGAGGATTTTTAATCGCTAATTTATTAGCCAAAGCGAATGTATCATCTGAAGAACCATCGTCAACAATAATGACCTCCAAAGCCGAATAGGTCGATGCTAAAATAGAAAGAATTGTTTCTTCTAAAAAAGCCGAGGCGTTATAAGCGGGCACTATGACTGAAACCGTTTTCATCAGATTTTGTCAAAACCTTTGGTGTATTTTATCCAATAGTATTTCAACGGATTAGTGTATTTTAATTGTTTCCAAGGTCGGCTACTGTGCGGTTGATGCAGCACAGGCGAATTCATTA
>JARKSE010000051.1 GCA_029974315.1 Paludibacteraceae bacterium
ACAATTAATTTGTGACGGTTACGTTCCCACCACGACTCTACAACCAAAGGTAAAATAGCAATCGATAACAACATGATTGCAAATGGGATTGATGCCCATAACGGCACATCTGGTAAGGAAGGCGCAGTTACATTTAACAAAAGCATAATGTAAAAATTTTAAAAATTAATAATAGAGACTAATAAATAACCACTAATCTAATTTAAGAACAGCTAAAAAGGCTTTTTGTGGCACTTCCACATTACCAATTTGTTTCATACGTTTTTTCCCTTTTTTCTGTTTCTCTAATAACTTTCGTTTACGCGAAACGTCCCCACCATAACACTTGGCTGTAACATCTTTGCGTACGGCTTTTACCGTTTCACGAGCTATAATTTTAGAACCTATAGCTGCTTGAATAGCAATGTCAAATTGTTGGCGCGGAATAAGTTCTTTTAATTTTTCGCACATACGACGTCCTAAATTATACGCATTATCAAAATGAATGAGTGCCGAAAGGGCATCGACAGGCTCTCCATTTAATAAAATGTCCAATTTTACCAATTTAGAAGGGCGGTAGCCATTCATGTGATAATCGAATGACGCATAACCTTTTGATATACTTTTTAACTTGTCGTAAAAGTCGAATACAATTTCGCCCAAAGGCATATCGTATATGAGTTCCACACGGTTTCCCGATATGTAATCTTGTTTAATGAGTTCACCGCGCTTTCCTAAACACAGTGTCATAATTTGTCCAATATAGTTAGTCTGTGTGATAACCGAGGCGCGTATGTAAGGTTCTTCAATACGGTCAATAGAGCTAAAGTCAGGTAATCCCGATGGATTATGTACTTCTATGGCGTCATTTTTAGCACTTGTTGTGTACACTCTATATGACACATTTGGCACCGTAGTAATTACGTTCATATTGAATTCGCGGTCAAGTCGTTCTTGGATAATTTCCATGTGCAACATACCCAAAAAACCGCAACGGAAGCCAAAACCAAGTGCCACCGACGATTCTGGTTCAAACGTTAGCGACGCATCATTTAATTGTAATTTTTCGATAGATGAACGTAAATCTTCAAAATCTTCTGTGTCAATCGGATATATACCTGCAAACACCATAGGTTTTACCTCTTCAAAACCTGCAATAGCACTATCGCAAGGGCGTTTGACGTGTGTAATCGTATCTCCTACCTTTACCTCTTTTGAGGTTTTGATACCCGAAATGATATAACCAACATTGCCAGCTGAAAGCTGTTGTTGTGGTACAAAATCTAATTTTAAAATACCAATCTCATCAGCATCGTATTCTTTGCCTGTAGCTACAAATTTTACTAAATCGCCTGTGTTGATAGTGCCATTTACAATTTTAAAATAAGCAATAATACCACGGAAAGAGTTGAAAACTGAGTCGAAAATAAGACATTGTAGTGGTGCTTCTGGGTCGCCGGTTGGTGCAGGAACACGTTCAACGATAGCGTGTAAAATATCATCAATACCTAATCCCGTTTTACCACTTGCACGGATGATTTCTTCGCGTTTACATCCCAATAACTCTACAATTTGATCTTCTACTTCGTCGGGCATGGCGCTATCCATGTCCATTTTATTCATGATTGGGATTATTTCCAAATCATGTTCAAATGCCATGTACAAGTTAGAAATGGTTTGAGCCTGAATGCCTTGTGTTGCATCAACAATGAGTAGTGCACCTTCGCAAGCAGCAATAGAGCGTGAAACTTCGTACGAAAAGTCTACGTGTCCCGGAGTATCGATCAGGTTGAGCGTATATTCTTCGCCTTGGTATTTGTAGCGCATTTGAATGGCGTGACTCTTGATGGTAATACCACGTTCACGTTCCAGATCCATGCTATCCAAAACTTGGGCTTGTAAATCTTTTTGTGAAATAGTTTGAGTGAATTCTAAAAGACGGTCGGCCAACGTACTTTTTCCGTGGTCGATATGTGCAATAATACAAAAATTACGTATTCGCTTCATGTATAGAAATCGCTTTGGTTAGGAGTTTTATCAACCGACAAAGGTAGTAAAATCTTATGGATTTATTAAGTTTTTCGATGAAAATAACATAAAAAAGCACGAAACCATAAAAAATTGTTCCGTGCTTTACGTATTCAACTATTTTTTTACAACAACGATTCGATTTTATCGACTAAAGTGTTTTTAGAAACAGCACCTACAAATTTGTCGCTTAAAAGTTCGCCGTTTTTGAAAAAGAGAATGGTTGGCACGCTTCTAATTCCATATTTTTCGGTTAAATCTACAGCGTCTTCAATATCAGCTTTGCCAATTAGAACACGTCCTTCATAGGTTTTTGCCAATTCTTCAATAATAGGCGTTACCATGCGACAAGGTCCACACCAAGTGGCACTGAAATCTACTACAACCAGTGAATTATTTGCTAATAATTCATCAAAGTTTGAATCTTGAATAAGTTGAGCCATAATATGTTACGTTTAAATTTGTTTTTCAAAATGATAAAAACAAAAATAGTATAAATATAGTGAGTTGTCAAAAAAAGTTATTAACACATCAGCCATTCACTTTAAAATCTACAATTTCTTCAGCTTCAAGCTCTTTTAGGCGGTCGATGAAAGCTGATGAAACTTCAACTTTGTATTTTTTAGAACGTAGTGTCACAGCAGCACTGGCTTCCACATCGGTTATTTGTAAATACAAATCTGTTTTACCCGGGTTTTCTTCAAAAAGCGACAGTAAGTCGTTATTGTTCATAGGGTTAATGTGCGACAATGGCAGAGTAATAGTAATCTTTTGAATTAACGATTCATACGCATCTTCAAGCATATCAATAGATGTAATTTTTACCTCCCACTCTTTCAGGGTGTTGGTTGATTCATCTTTTTGAGGATATTTTTTCCAATCAGCACCACGCTCTTGGATTTTTCCTCTGATGAGTATAAAGAGGTCCTTTTTCAAGAATTTACCAAACTCGACATAATCTTTTCCAAACAGTGGAAATTCATATTGACCCGAATAGTCTTCAAGAGTGAGAATTCCATACGGACGATTGTTTTTGGTAATTCCTTCACGTACACCAACAATCATTCCGCCCACAGTAAATGGAGTAGGGCGTCCACTTGTTTTCAGTTCGGGCATATCAGCCATGTGAGTAGAACAACCATACTCTAATGCCACGCGGTAACGGTCGAGTGGATGCGATGAGAGGTAAATACCGATCAACTCTTTTTCTTTGTTCAAGCGTTCTAGTGATGACCATTCTAATACATTTGGAATTTCGGGTTTGCTTATTTCGATGTTTTCCATATCGCCAAAGAGCGAATTTTGTGTCAAGGCTTGATCTTGTTGGTAACGGTTTCCATACCGAATAAGTGCATCGATGGTCTGTTCTCCTTTGGAGTTATTAGCCAAAAAATGTTCACGATTGATTTCTTCGAAGTTGTCAAAAGCACCAGCTAACGCCAAACTTTCTATCGCTTTGCGATTGCAAGCGCTCAAATTTACACGTTCTACAAAATTGTAAATACTGGTGTAATGACCATTTGCGGTACGTTCTTGAATAATAGCCTCTACTGCACCTTCGCCTACGCCTTTTATTCCGCCCAACCCAAAACGAATATCGCCAGCTTTGTTAACGGTGAAATTTAACTCAGACTCATTGATATCGGGACCTTTTACGCTCAATTTCATAGCTTTACACTCGTCCATAAACTTGGTAATATCGGTAATGCTATCGCGGTTGCGCGTTAGGTTAGCCGCCATAAATTCTGCTGGATAGTGAGCTTTTAAATAGGCGGTTTGGTATGAAATCCATGAATAACAGGTAGCATGTGACTTATTGAATGCATACGATGCAAATTTCTCCCAATCAGTCCAGATTTTATCTAAAATTTCAGGATCATGCCCATTCTTTTGACCTCCTGCAATAAATTTGGGTTTTAACTCGTCCAGTACTGCACGGATTTTTTTACCCATAGCTTTACGAAGAGCATCAGATTCACCACGTGTAAAACCTCCTAGTAAACGCGATAGCAACATGACCTGCTCCTGATAAACGGTGATGCCGTATGTCTCTTTCAGGTAAGTTTCCATTACAGGAATATCGTAAGTAATAGCTTCACGTTTCTGTTTGCGAGCAATAAATTGCGGAATGTAATCCATTGGTCCCGGGCGGTACAAAGCATTCATGGCAATCAAATCCTCAAAAACAGTCGGTTTTAACTCGCGTAGATATTTTTGCATACCGGGCGACTCAAATTGGAAAGTACCAATAGTTTTGCCTTCGGCATAAAGTTGGTAAGTCTTCTTATCATCCATCGGAATGGCATCAATGTCAATATCAATACCGTGTGATTTTTTGATATTATTGAGTGCCTCTTTCAAAATAGAGAGTGTTTTTAGTCCTAAAAAGTCCATCTTGATAAGACCAACTGATTCTACTAAATGCCCATCATATTGGGTTACTAGTACATCTTCATCGGTAGCACGATCTTTTACCGTGGCAAGCGGTACAAATTTGGTTAAATCGTCGGCACCGATAATCATTCCGCAAGCGTGAACGCCCACTTGGCGTACCGTGTTTTCCAACTCTTCAGCATACCTGAGCATGGACGAAATGTTGGCATTATCGCCTTCTACTGCCTGTTTTAATTCAGGAACGTATTTTAGGCAGTTTTTGATATTTACTTCTGGTACTTTCCCTGTGACTTTATCAGCTAATTGATCACTAAATTTATCGGGAATAAATTTGACCAATTCGTTCACAGTAGCGAGAGGCACTTTTTGCACACGCCCCACATCTTTGATAGAAGATTTTGTAGCCATAGTGCCGTAAGTGATGATGTGAGCCACTTTTTCTTTGCCATATTTTTGGGTTACCCAATCAATCACAGCACCACGTCCGTCGTCGTCAAAATCGACATCAATATCGGGCATAGAAATGCGGTCGGGATTTAGAAAACGTTCAAACAGCAAGTCGTATTTGAGTGGATCAATGTCGGTAATGCGTAAACAGTAAGCCACCACCGAGCCTGCTGCTGAACCACGTCCTGGACCAACCCAAACACCTAACTCCTCGCGTGCAGCGCGAATGTAATCTTGCACGATAAGGAAGTAACCCGGAAATCCCATGGTTTTCATAACGTGGAGTTCAAAAAGAATGCGCTCTGTCTGTTCCTCGGTTAAGTTTTCGCCGTATCGCTTGTGAGCACCTTCCCAAGTTAATTTTGCTAAATAATCAGCCTCCAACTTGATGCGATAGAGTTTATCGTAACCGCCAAGTTTTGCTATTTTCTTTTCGGCTTCGGCTTGGCTCAAAATTACTTCGCCTTTCTCGTTGTGTGTGAACTCGTTAAATAGGTCTTCGTTCGTATATTTAGTGCGGTAGCTCTCTTCGGTTCCAAATTCCGATGGAATATCGAACTTGGGCATAATAGGATCAGAATTTAAGCTGAATACTTCAACTTTATTTACAATATCCTGTGTGTTTTTGAGCACTTCGGGCATGTCGACGAAGATAGCGGCCATCTCTTCGGGCGATTTGAGCCACTCCTGTTTGGTGTAGCGCATGCGGTTTTCATCGTCCAAATCTTTGCCCGTGTTTAAACAGATTAAACGGTCATGTGCTTCGCCATGTTCTTCATCTACAAAATGAACGTCATTTGTGGCAATAAGTTTTGTGTTGGTTTTTTGCGCCAATTCAACGAGCACTTTATTAACCTCTTTCTGTTTCTGATAAGTTTGTTGGTCGCCACCAGGTTTATCGGTTTGGTGTCGCTGCATTTCCAGATAAAAATCGTCACCAAAAAGGTTTTTATACCATTGTATTGAGGCTTCGGCAGCTTTTATGTCGCCACGCATAATGTGCTGAGGTACTTCGCCACCGAGGCAAGCCGACGACACAATTAACCCTTCGTGATATTTTTCGAGCAAGGCTTTATCGATGCGTGGGCGGTAGTAATAGCCATCAATCCAAGCGGTGGACACCAGTTTGCAAAGATTGTCGTAACCGGTTTTGTTTTTTGCTAACAATACCAAATGATAACCACTGCTGTCTTCTTTTGAACTTTTATCGAGCAGGCTGTTGTGTGCGCAGTAGGCTTCAACTCCAATGATAGGTTTAAAAATACGTTCTTTGAGTTCAGTTAATTCTGTTTCTAAGGCTACTTTTTCACTACCGTCAGCTAATTTAAGTTTGGCTTCTAATTCGCCAATTTTTTCTTTTGTTTTTTTGTTTACTTTGTCTGCGTAATCCACAAATTCTTTGATTCCAAACATGCTGCCGTGGTCGGTTAGTGCCATGGAACGCATGCCGTTATGCATACATTTATCCACTAAATCGGGAACTTTTGACATACCGTCAAGAATGGAGTAGTGTGAGTGGACGTGTAGATGTGTAAATTTCATATTTTGTATTTTTTTTGATTAGCTTGCTGTAGCCCAAATGGTTTATCCAGTTGGTAGTGAGTGATATAATAAAAAAATAGAGGCAGAACGCCTATGATGTAAAATTAGTAGAATAAGCCTAAATGTAAAAATCTAAACAACAAAAGTTACTAACAATTTGTCATATTGGCTCCGCCAATTTAAAAATAGACGTGCATATGTGTAGATGTTCTGTCTGTTTTTTATATCTTTGTTTCGTGTTTACAACCAAAGGTTACTGACCAACGGGAGGTAAATTCAAGGCTATTAACTAGTGGCTAGACGAAGTGATTTTTCGAATGCTACAAGAAATTATGGTGTATTATACCATTTACAAAATATATCAAATACTTATAATATCAATCAATTACTCCTAAATATTTGGTAAAAATGAAAAATAGTTCAATAATCATTGTTAGTTTGATAATTGTTACTTTAACGATCAGTTTAAGTAGTTACGCTAAATATGATAAATTTAATTTTAAAGGTGAAATTACAATTTCAGAGTCAAAAACAGAGAATAATATTACTACATTGTTGGTGTATATAAAAAATACATCAACAAAAAATCATCAAATAGTAGTACCTAAATCACTACAAAATAGTTTTTGTTTAAGACTACCTTGGCGTTTGAGTATATTTCAAAACAATATTGAATATGATTCACAATGGTTCACACTAGGATATGGACCAATTGGCATATTTCAGAAAATAAAGAATAATGAAGTTCTTACATATAAAATTGATATTTCATGGGACTATATGATGAATAATACACACAAAAAAATTATACCTGATAAAGATATTTTTATAACTTTATTCTATTATCCACTTCCTATTGATATGAATAACAAAATAAGCAGTAATACAATTGTTGTTGTCCCATAAAAAACCTTTTTGGCGCAAGTTTATTTATCTGCGGACGTTATTTTCAATTCCGAACTTGAACCAAATGGTATCTCCATTTTTTTGTGGGTAGTCATTAGGTTTTATCAACCCTTTTTGCTATTTTTGTTCCCATTTTATAAATGGTTGTTATGATTATTAAAGTATTACTCGAATCGCACTGTAAGAGCTGTGCTGCCACGTACGATGCCGTTTTGCAAGCGGTGGCAGAGCTGGGTGAGCCCATTGAGGTGCAAGCCATTCACGATGTGAAACAAATTTTGAGCTACCGTGTGTGTCGCATGCCGTCCTTGGTTATTGACGAAGTAGTGGTGTCGGTTGGCAAATATTTGACGGTGAAACAGGTAAAAGAATTGATTGAATCAGCTAAAAAATAATGTATATATGGATTTTTTAACATCACTAATAAATCAGGCGGAATCGCCGCTGTGGATTACGTTTTTATTAGGATTAGTATTTGCACTCGATCCGTGTGCTATATTGACCAACATTGCCAGTATTGGCTATTTAGGGCGCGATATTACCACGCCTAAGCGCGTATTTCGTAATGGTTTGTGGTACACACTCGGGCGCACACTGGCGTTTGGATTGCTTGGCGGTATTTTGATGTGGCTTTTACACAGTGGTGCTGAAATTTTGCACGTGCAAGATTTTTTTGCCGAATATGGCGAACTGCTGCTCATACCATTTCTTATCATTATGGGTGCGCTTATGTTTGTGGCCGATTTATTTCCATCGTTCAAGTGGTCGCTCATACCCGATAGTGTAGAGCAGCGTATGAAACAGAGCGCTTGGGGTTCGTTTCTGCTTGGTGCTATTTTGTCATTAGCTTTTTGCCCAACCAATGCCATGATTTTCTTCGGTATATTGGTGCCACTTGGTACACATGCCGAAGCAGGTTGGCTCTTGTTGTTGGTGTTTGCGCTTACGGTAGCGTTGCCCGTTATTCTCATTTCGTGGATTTTGGCTTTTAGTTTGGAAAGTATTAGCCGTTTTTACGCCTCGATTCAAAAAGTGGGTAACTATTTTCGTTGGGCTGTAGGCGCATTTTTTATTCTGTTAGGGCTCTTTTTTCTCTTCGAACACCTCTTGGAATAAAAAAATCTGTTTAAACTTATGATTTAAGTGATTTTTACTGTTTGTATTTTGAAAAAAAAGATATACCTTTGCACCGCTTTTCACGGGCATCCGTGTGATGGGAAATTAAGCCATTATTGAAAGCTTAAATTTTGAGTAACACAATTTTAATTAAAACAACATGAAAACATTTGAACTAAAAGGTACCGTTCGTAATGAGATCGGTAAAAAAGCAGCAAAAGCTGTTCGCGCTAAAGATTCTATTCCTTGCGAACTTTATGGTGGAAAAGACAATGTACATTTTGAAGTAACCTCTTCGTCTGTACGTAAATTGATTTATACGCCAGAAATTTTCTTGGTTGCATTGGATATTGATGGTAAAAAAGTAGATGCAGTTATGAGAGAAATTCAATTTCATCCTGTATCGGACAAAGTACTTCATATCGATTTTATTGAAGTATCACCAGATAAACCAATTGTTATGGAAGTGCCTGTAAAAGTGAAAGGTTTGGCAGCTGGTGTACGTGCTGGTGGTAAATTGACTCTTGAAATGCGTAAAATGCGTATTAAAGCAATTCCTTCTAAAATGCCAGAATCTATAGTTATCAATGTAGAAAAACTTGAATTAGGTAAAACAATCCAAGTACGCTCATTGAAATATGACGATTTGGAAATTTTGAATACACCTAACGCAGTAGTATGTGCTGTTAAATTAATACGTGCTGCTCGTGGTGCTGCAGCTACTGCTGACACAGCTGAAGCAGAACAATCACAAGAATAATTTGTAACAACGAATTTATTATGAAATATCTTATTGTCGGACTGGGCAATATCGGTTCTGAATATGAACATACCCGCCACAATATTGGTTTCGATATATTGGACGCTTTTGCTGAAGCGTCCAATGTTTTTTTTGAGAATCAACGTTATGGCGCAGTTGCTACATGTCGTTTAAAAGGGCGCACATTATTGTTGCTCAAACCTTCTACGTTTATGAATTTGAGTGGAAATGCTGTGCGTTATTGGATGCAACAAGAGAAAATTGCGCTCGAAAACGTGTTGGTTGTTGTGGACGACTTGGCGTTGCCTTTTGGAACTCTCCGTCTCAAAGGTAATGGTAGCGATGCTGGTCATAATGGATTGAAAAATATTAACGAGATACTTGGTACGCAAAATTATGCGCGTTTGCGTTTTGGTGTAGGCAACGATTTTCCCAAAGGCTATCAGGTAGAATATGTGCTTAGCCGTTTTCCTATCGAAGAGCAAGAACTGTTGCCTGCACGTTTAGAAAAAGCGGGCGAAATCATCAAAAGCTTTTGTTTGGCAGGTTTGCAAACCACAATGAACCAATTTAATAATAAATAATTTGAGTAAACGTCAATAGCTAACTAGTAGTTAAAGTTTTTTATTATTTTCTCTTATTGTGCCATATTTTTTCTACTTTTACCACTAAATTTTTAGATTATGGAAGCCCTGAAACGTCCTTATACATTTGATAGAGTAGTACGCCTTGTGATTGGTTTGCTTATAGTTGTAGCACTATTATTTTTAATTAATAAACTCTCAACGGTGCTACTTCCGTTTGTAATAGGTTGGTTGATAGCCTATTTGCTATATCCTCTAGTTACATTTTTTCAATATCGATTGAAATTTAAAAATCGGATTTTATCCATTTTTACAGTTTTAATCTTGGTTACTGCACTACTTGTCTTAATCGGCTGGCTGTTTTTGCCGTCAGTTGTTCAAGAGTTTTCACGTATGGGTGTGCTTTTGGTCGATTATGTACAAAAGATGGAAGGTACTTCATTGCTTTCATACAATATAAATCAATGGATAAATGATTTGTTGTCGAAAGTGGATTTGGACAACGTGTTTACGTGGCAAAATGTCCAAGGCGCTATGGAGAAAATTATGCCGCAGTTTTTTGGGTTATTGTCCAGTACATGGAACTTTATAATAGGTCTTTTTGTAGTGTTTGTTGTGCTACTTTATGTGATTTTTATTCTGATTGATTATGAGGCTATTTCGGAAGGTTTTCTATCGATTATACCGATAAAATATCGTCCATTTGTTACTGATTTGCGTAACGATGTGGCAGCAGGTATGAATCGTTATTTTCGTGGTCAAGGCTTGGTAGCAGCAGTTGTTGGTGTGTTGTTTGCCATCGGATTTAGTATTCTTGGTTTACTGTTGGCTATTACCATGGGTTTGTTTATTGGCTTGCTTAATTTAGTGCCTTATTTACAAACAATTGGGTTTGTTCCCGTAATATTTTTAGCTTTGTTACAATCTATGGAAACCGGACAAAGTTTTTGGCTAATAATGTTAGGTGTTTTTATTATTTTTATAGTAGTACAAGCAGTAGAGGATCTTGTGTTAATGCCTAAAATTATGGGTAAAGCCGTGGGGCTTAATCCTGCCATTATTTTGTTGTCGTTGTCGATTTGGGGCGCACTATTTGGTGTTATCGGTATGATTATCGCACTGCCAGCCACCACCTTATTGATTTCTTATTATACGCGTTTTGTGATAAATGATGAGTCGCTTAAAAAGCCTCAGGAGCAAACTAAAGCAGAAGAAACGCCCGTTGAAAAATAAAATGTGTAACTATTTGGTTATTACAAATAAAATTGTACCTTTGCAGTCCCAATAATGGGATAATTATAATAATTGTAGTTTTTTATGTATTTAGACGCAGCAAAAAAAGCAGAAATCTTCGGTAAATACGGCAAGTCTAACACTGACACTGGTTCTCCCGAATCACAAATTGCATTGTTTTCATACCGTATTAACCATTTGACTGAACACTTGAAGTCAAACAAAAAAGATTATAGTACAGAACGCTCTTTGAAAATGTTAGTTGGTAAACGTCGTCGTTTACTTGACTATTTAATAGACGTAGACATTGAACGTTATCGCGCTATTATCAAAGAATTAGGAATCAGAAAATAATCTATTCCAAACCTTTAGAAAGGCATTTCAAATACGTTTGGAGTGCTTTTCTTTTATAAATTACTTTTTTCAACGAATTATATTAAAATTTGTTATTATGCATGTTATATATAATTTATCTATCTTTTTGATGCGCTGTTTTGTAGCTGTGATGTCGCCTTTTAAGCGCAAAATGCGTTTACGCTACGAAGGTAGTAAAGAGGTGTTTCGCATCTTAGAGGAAAATATAGATAAATCACAACGTTATGTGTGGTTTCATGCTGCCTCTTTAGGTGAATTTGAACAAGGTCGCCCCGTTATTGAGCGCTTACGCAGCACACAACCTAAGAAAAAAATCATACTTACGTTTTTTTCGCCATCAGGTTATGAAATCCGTAAAAACTATGCCGAAGTTGATCTGGTTTGTTATTTGCCATTCGATACACCTTCGCATGTAAAACGTTTTTTGGATATTGTAAATCCCGAGAAGGCTATTTTTATTAAGTATGAATTTTGGGCAAATTATCTGCTTGAGTTAAAAAAAAGGGAAATTCCTACGTACATTATTTCTGCAATATTTCGTTCACAACAACTTTTTTTCAAGAAATATGGCGGTTTTTTCTTAAATTTGCTCGATGCGTTTACTTTGATTTTTGTACAGGACGAAGAGTCGAAAGCGTTATTAAATCAATTTGGTGTAAAACATGTTACTGTTGGTGGTGATACGCGTTTCGATCGTGTTGCTGATATTGCTGAAATAGCCCACAACTTACCTATAGCTGAAGCTTTTGTACAAGGTGGCGAAGTGCTTGTAGCTGGCAGTACATGGGAGCCCGATGAAGATTTGTTAACTCGCTATGTGAATGCTAATTATGAGGAACACAAATTGATTATAGCACCACATGAGGTATCGGACGAGCATATTACAAACCTTACGGCAAAATTGCGTTGTAATTTTGTACTTTACACACAAACTACTCCAGCAGAGGCAGCTAATGCACATTGTTTAGTGATTGATACCATTGGTGTTTTGTCGTCGCTTTATCGTTATGGTAAAGTCGCTTACGTTGGTGGTGGATTTGGTGCGGGAATTCATAATACATTGGAGGCTGCCGTGTGGAATATGCCTGTAGTTTTTGGTCCTAACTATCAAAAAATCCGTGAAGCTCGTGAGCTTATCACCTGTGGTGGTGGGTATTCTGTAACAAGTTATCGTCAGATGGAAGACCGTATTAATGCGCTATTTTTAAATACTGAAGCTGCAACGGCAGCAGGCGATTATGTGAAAAAACATGTTGGTGCTACAGATTTTATCTGCAAGCAAGTATTTAATTAAGTAGAGTAGTTTTAGAGTTTATTGATTTTTCAAAATATAAGTGATAGTGAAACCAAGTATTCCAAAAGGTACACGTGATTTTTCGCCAGTCGAAATGGCAAAACGCAATTACATCTTTGACACCATTCGTTCTGTTTTCTACCGTTATGGTTTCAAACAAATTGAAACGCCTGCCATGGAGAATTTATCCACACTGATGGGGAAATATGGCGAAGAAGGTGATAAATTGTTATTCAAAATACTCAACTCTGGAGATTTTGCAGCCAACTTAACCGATGAGGAGTTGATTACGCGTAATAGCGTAAAATTGATTAATAAAATTTCAGAAAAAGGGCTTCGTTACGACTTAACGGTGCCTTTTGCGCGTTATGTTGTTCAGCATCGTGAGGAGTTGACATTCCCGTTTAAACGATTTCAAATTCAACCTGTGTGGCGTGCTGATCGTCCTCAAAAAGGGCGTTATCGTGAATTTTATCAGTGCGATGCCGACGTAGTGGGTAGCGATTCTCTGATTTATGAAGCGGAATTGATTGAAATGATTGATGAGGCATTCAAGCTATTCAAAATACCTGTGGTTGTTAAGCTGAATAACCGTAAAGTTTTGGCTGGAATTGCTGAACTTATTGGCCAATCGGAGCGTATTATTGATATCACAGTGGCTATCGATAAACTTGACAAAATTGGTTTAGACAATGTTAATAAGGAACTACTCGAAAAAGGTATTTCGCAAGTTGCTATTGATAAATTGCAACCTATTTTAGGTTTACAAGGCTCTAACGCAGAGAAATTAGCTACGCTCAAAACTGTTTTAGCATCGTCTGAAGTTGGTTTGGAGGGCATTGCCGAATTAGAAGAGGTGTTTACATATATTCAACAATCAGATATTCAGTGTCATATAGAGTTAGATTTAACTTTAGCACGCGGTTTGAATTATTATACTGGAGCTATTTTAGAAGTAAAAGCCGTTAGCGTTGAAATGGGCAGTATTTCGGGCGGTGGACGTTATGATAATTTAACCGGAATTTTTGGTTTACCAGGTGTTTCTGGCGTTGGTTTTTCCTTTGGTGCTGATCGTATTTACGATGTTTTAAATCAATTAGATCTCTTTCCTAAAAATAGTTTGGCAGTGACGTCATTGCTTTTTGTAGCTTTCGATGAAAAAGGATTGAATTATTCGTTACCTTTGTTACGTCAAGTGCGTCAAGCAGGCATTGCCGCTGAAATTTATCCTGAACCTGCAAAAATGAAAAAGCAGATGGGGTATGCCAATAGCAATCAAATTCCTTATGTGGCTATTGTTGGTGATTCAGAAATGGAGGTCAATAAAGTGATGCTTAAAAATATGGAAACAGGCGAGCAAGAGCTCTGTTCCATTGCAGAAGTGATAGAGCGGTTTGCATAATTAATGCGTTTATTTGTAGTTTTTTATCTCAATCAATATGAATTATCGTCCACTTACATCTTTAGAAATAGAGCGACTGAAAGAAAATAGTTGTTCAGCCGATGATTGGGCTCGTATCCACGTGTTAGAGGGATTTGAACCAAGTTATGTACAACAGGTGGAATTTTCGGGTGATATCAGTTTGGGACGATTTGAAAAACGCTTCACACTTGCTGGTGGCTTGTCGGTACATGCTGGCATTTTTAATGCTCGTTTGCATAATGTAACCGTAGATAACGATGTTTATATTCGTAATATTGAAAATTATATCGCTAATTATCATATCGGCGAAGGTGCTTATATTGAGCATGTAAACCTATTGGTAGTTGATGAGCAAACTACGTTTGGCAATGGTGTTCGTGTGGCTGTGATGAACGAAGGTGGAGGACGAGAAGTACCTATTTTTGACGGCTTATCGGCTCAGTTAGCGTATCTGTTAACGGCTTACAGATATCGTAAAACTGTTATAGAACAACTTACCAAAGCAATTGATGTATACGCTCGTGAACAACAATCAACTGTAGGGACGATTGGTAAAAACGTGCGTGTGGTAAATTGTGGTGTTTTGAAAAATGTGCGTGTTGGTAATTATGCTATTTTAGAGGGAGTTTCGCACTTATCGAATGGAACGGTTAATAGTGCTCAAGAAGCGCCCACTTACATAGGTACCGATGTTGTTTGTGACGATTTTATTGTGGCTTCTGGTGCACGTATTGCTGATGCAACATTGATTTCTCGTTGTTTTGTAGGGCAGGGTTGTTTGCTCGACAAACAGTATTCTGCACTTGATTCTCTATTTTTTGCAAACAGTCAAGGTCTGCATGGTGAGGCAACCGCTGTTTTTGCAGGTCCTTACACGGTTTCTCATCATAAATCGACTTTACTCATTGCTGGAATGTTCTCGTTTTTCAACGCAGGTTCTGGCTTTAATCAGAGTAATCACATGTACAAATTGGGGCCGTTGCATCAAGGTATTTTAGGACGTGGCTCAAAAACAGCGAGTGATTCTTATTTATTGTGGCCAGCACATGTTGGTATGTTTACATTAGTCATGGGGCGTCATACGCAACATGCTGATACTTCAAAACTTCCATTTTCGTATTTAATAGAACAAGCTGGAAAGAGTTATCTTGTTCCCGGAGCAAATCTGCGCAGTGTAGGTACTATACGTGACGCTCAAAAATGGCCCAAACGTGATACACGTACAGCACATCATAAAATAGATCAAATTAATTTTAGTCTTTTGAATCCTTATACGGTTCAAAAGATGATTGTAGCTATTTCAGAACTAGAGGTGTTAAAAACTTCACGTAAGAATTCACAAGATGAATATCAATACAAAGGATGTGTGTTGCGTCATTCGTCGCTATTACGTGGTGAATCGACATACAAAATGGCTATTTTAAAGTTTTTGGGTGGAATGCTAATTCAAAAACTAAATGCTAGCTCATTTACTTCACTACATGATATACTGCGTCAATTAACGCCTACAATAGAGACCGGCGTGGGCGATTGGTGTGATTTGGCAGGTTTACTGGCTCCTATGAGCGAAGTAGAACGTTTAATGCAAGACGTAGAAAAAAACAATCTATGTTCATTAGAATCTATTCAAACACGCTTCGAACAATTACATGCTAACTATGATGCATTTGCTTGGACGTGGACTTATCATCAACTGCAGCATTATTGGGGTAAATCGCTGTCAGTTGTCACTGTAACGGATTTGATTAACTTTGTTGAACAGTGGAGGAAGGCTGTAGTTGATTTTGATCAGCAGTTGTATGATGATGCTAAAAAGGAATTTAGTTCCACAGTTCATGTGGGCTTTGGTTTAGATGGTCACGCACAGCAAGTTTCTGATGATTTTGAAGCTGTAAGAGGCGCATTCGAAACACATCCATTTGTAGAGGATGTATTGCGTCATAAGGCAGAAAAATCGCAACAAGCTGATGATATGATTGTACGCCTGAAAACATTGAATTAACCTAGAGAAGATAGTTGTGCATATAGATAAAATTTCCATACTCAATTATCGTAATATTACTGAATGTGAATTACAGTTTTCTCCCAAAATCAATTGCTTTTTGGGACAAAATGGTATGGGCAAAACTAATTTACTGGATGCTATTTACTATTTATCATTTTGTAAAAGTCATTTAAATCCTGTTGATACTCAAGTCATAAAACACGGTTCTGATTTTTTTATGTTGCAAGGTGTGTATCAACGTAAGGAGGTTGAAGAATTAATTTCGTGTGCGGTAAAATATCGTACGAAAAAACAATTCAAACGAAACAAAAAGGATTATGAGCGTTTATCAGATCATATTGGGGTGATTCCTGTAGTGCTTATTTCGCCTTCAGATTTGGATCTGATTACTGATGGTAGTGATGAGCGTCGCCGTTTTTTAGACACCGTTATATCACAATATGACAAACCCTACTTATCGTCTTTAATACGTTATAATGCGGCTTTACAGCATCGTAATGCTATGATGAAGGAACAGATGTTGGATGAAACCATGCTCGATATTTATGAGGAACAGATGGCGATAGAGGCTACTTATATTTATCAAAAACGCGCTGAATTTATCGATGCTTTTACGCCTGTTTTTCAGCAGTTTTATGCCGAAATATCGGCAGGGAAAGAGCAAGTAGCTTTGCATTATACGTCGCATTTACAACAAGGCGATTTACGTCCACTTTTGAAAGAGTGTCGTCAACGCGATCATCTGTTGGGTTACACTACTCGCGGTTCCCATAAAGATGATTTGAGTATGCTTTTGGGCGAATATCCAATGAAACGAACAGGCTCTCAAGGACAAAATAAAACTTATTTGGTAGCCTTAAAGTTGGCACAGTTTGTGTATTTAAAACAGGTAAGTGAACAGACTCCTATTTTATTGTTAGATGATATTTTTGATAAACTTGATGTTGAACGTGTTACACGTATTGTAAAACTTGTATCGCGTGATGAATTTGGACAAATTTTTATAACCGATACAAATCGTGAACATTTGGACGAAATTATAATGCGTTTAGGTGGTGATGCGCGTATTTTTGAAGTGGTAGATGGCGTAGTAGAAAAGATAACTATTTAATATATGATAAAAAAAATACACGTATTTTGCTTTATGATGATGAGCTGTGCGCTTACCGCAGTAGCACAAGAGGATGGTTCAAAAGGATATATTGTCTCTGTAGGTGATATGGCGCCCGATTTTACGGTGCAGTTAGATGATGGTACTTCTGTGCAGTTATCGTCGCTACGTGGTAAAGTTGTGATGTTGCAATTTACAGCTTCGTGGTGCGGTGTGTGTCGCAAAGAGATGCCATTTATTGAGCGAGATATTTGGCAAAAACATAAATTTAATCCTAACTTTGTGTTGATTGGGATTGATCGAGAAGAGCCTTTAGAAAAAATTATCTCATTTAAAGAGAGTGTAGGAGTGACTTATCCGATAGGATTAGATTTAGAAGCAGATATTTTTACGCTGTTTGCGCAACGTAATGCGGGTATTACACGTAATGTGCTTATTGATGAATCAGGTAAAATTGTATTATTAACTCGTCTGTTTTATCAAGACCAGTTTGACTACATGTGTGCTTTGATTGATACCATGTTGAAAAATTAAATTATATTATGGAAGTTTCTTTTCGTTTAAAATCAATGGCGGAGTCTGAAACGCTTGCCATGTCTCAAAAAAGTGCAGAGTTGAAAAAACGTGGCGTTGATGTTATCAATTTGAGTGTTGGCGAACCCGATTTTTTTACACCTAATCATGTAAAACAGGCTGCTAAAGATGCTGTTGATGCTAATTTTTCGTTTTATTCACCAGTTCCAGGTTATTTGAGTTTACGTAAGGCCATTTGTGATAAGTTGCAACGTGAAAATGGTTTAACTTATACGCCAGATCAAATTGTGTGTTCTAATGGGGCAAAACAAGCTCTTTGTAATGTATTGTTGGCTACGTTAAATCCTGATGATGAAGTTATTATTCCAGCTCCTTACTGGGTGAGTTATGTAGAAATGGTAAAATTAGCTGATGCTACAAGTGTAGTAATTCCTGCTGGTATTGAGCAAGATTTTAAGATTACACCACAGCAATTACAAGCCGCCATTACCGTACGTACAAAAGCCATTATCTTGTGTTCCCCTTCAAATCCTACGGGGAGTGTCTATTCACGAGAAGAGTTGGCTGCGTTGGTAGATATTTTGGCGAAATGTCCGAATATTTTAGTAATTTCCGACGAGATTTATGAGCATATCAACTATATTGGTCGTCACGAATCAATCGCACAATTTCCCGAATTGAAAGATCGTGTAGCGATTATTAATGGTGTATCGAAAGGGTATGCTATGACGGGTTGGCGTTTGGGTTGGTTAGCTGCTCCTACATGGTTGGCTAAAGCGTGTGTTAAACTACAAGGGCAATATACGTCATGTCCAAGTTCTATTGCTCAAAAAGCTGCTGAAGCAGCTTATTTGGGCGATCAATCGTGTGTGGTTACTATGCGTGAAGCGTTTGACCGCCGCCGTCGTTTAGTTGTCGATTTGGTACGTGATATTCCAGGGCTAAAAGTGAATAATCCGATGGGAGCTTTTTATGTTTTTCCCGAATGTAAATCGTTTTTTGGAAAAACTACACCTGATGGACACGTTATCGCTAATGCCAGCGATTTAGTAATGTATTTATTGGAAGTAGGACATGTGGCTTGTGTCGGTGGTGCTGCCTTTGGTGCTCCAGAATGTATTCGAATGTCCTATGCTACTAGTGATGAAAAACTAGTAGAAGCTTTTGCACGTATCAAAAACTCATTAGCCCAGTTGCAGTGATATTAAACTTTTCATAAAAAAATCCGAGTGTTAAATTCGGATTTTTTATTCTAGCAATTAAGGTACGGGATCATATCCACTTCCACCCCAAGGATTACATCGTAAAATACGCTTTATTCCCAACCATAAACCTTTCAGTGGACCATGTTTTTTTATGGCTTCTATAGAGTATTGTGAACAAGTTGGTGTGTATCTGCAACTCGATGGAAACATGGGAGAAATAGCCGCTTGGTAAAAACGAATGGGTAATATGAGTAAATATATGATTATTTTTTTCATTGTTCTGTGGTTATAATTTCCGATACATATTGTTGTAATTTAGTAAGCGCTTGAAGCATTTTCACTTCTACAGTTTTGAATGTAGGCAGTTCATTACTTACAGCACAAAATGCAATACGTAACGTATATGGCGTCTGTTCTACGGTATTCCATAATAAATGTTTGTTTAAACGGTAACTTTCACGTATCAAGCGTTTGAATCGATTGCGTTTGACAGCGTGTTTAAATCGTTTCTTGGGGACACTTACCAAAACCTGTATTGATGATGGGGAATTGTTTTTTGGAACCAATTGAAACACTACACGTAACGGAAAAACAATAAAACCTTCGCCTTGTTCAAAGAGTTGTTCTATGGCCAAAGTTCCAGTCAGATGTTCTGATTTTGGGAATGTAGTACTATGTTGTTCCATATAAAAGACAATCCCAAAAGTACATAAATTTCTATACTTTTGGGATTATATTTCTGTTAAAAGTTTACGTACTTATTTTTTTTCGTTTTTGTGATTTTCTTTGATGTAATGCTCTAACGCCATTGCCATTGAGGTAAACTCTTTGGTTGGTGCTTCTAAATCGAGTCGCAAATTGGCATCGCGAATAGCTTGTGCAGTACTCAAACCCAAGCAACCAATATGTATTTCGTTTTGTTCAAAATTTGGAAAGTTTTTGAGCAACGAAGCAATTCCTTGCGGGCTAAAAAACAATAACATATCGTAGTTAAACTCTTCGTCAGGACCAAAGTCATTGCTCACGGTACGATACATAGAAGCAATTCCATGTTTTACTTTATATTGATCAAGATAACCAAGAATTTCTTCGTTATGCTTGTCTGACATTACGACCAAGAATTTTTCGTCTAAATGTTTGCTGATAATTTGAAAAAGCTCAGGCATTTTACCAGTATCGCCATAAAACACTTTACGTTTGCGGAACTGGATGTATTTTTGAAGATAGAAAGCTACAGTTTCAGAGATACAGAAGTATTTTAAATCTTCACTTATATTAATACGCATTTCTTGTACTAAACGGAAGAAATGATCAATTCCGTGGCGTGACGTGAAAACCACAGCTGTGTAATCAAGAATATTTATTCTTTGTAGGCGAAATTCTTTAGCAAGAATTGGGTCAACTTTAATAAAAGGACGGAAATCTATCTTTATATTGTATTTTTCAGCAATATCAAAATAGGGAGATTTTCCATTCTCTGGCTTTGGTTGAGAAACCAATACTCTTTTGATTTTCAAGGCGTTAGTGTTTTTATTAGACGTTTGCAATCCACAATTCCACTACTTTTTTAAGGAGTAAAATGGGTAAAATTTCTAGGGTGCAAAGATACAAAAATAAATAACACAACGATGTAAAACCGGTGAAAAAAAATTGAAAAGCCTTGAAAAGGATCAAAATGGAAGCTAACCCTATGAAAAACAGTCCGATATAAAAGAGTAGGGCGATATGAGTAGGCGGAGCATAAATCATACCCACGACAATAGGAAAAAGTAGTAATCCACACACTATAAACGTGGTAAAAAAACTTCGAATAAACCGATTCATCACTGTAGTCTGATTGGTTACAAGACCAATATATTTAAATGCTATCCATTGTAGAATTAACCAACCACTTACAATTGCTAAAACAATACCTAGTAGTATAAAGCTTTGTCGTGAAAAATCCATCACTTGTAAGTGATTGCTGCCGATCACTATAAATAAACTGAACGTAAATACAGCAATAACAAGCATGAATAGTACGGATATTGAAGTGTTATCGGCTTCTTCGTAAGTGAGTCGCTCACGATCTCGAAAGTAATTGCGTAAAGTTTCGAAGTAAAATAATTTTGCCTGATTGAATGCGATAATAAACAACAAAAATAGTGTTAATAGGGTAATTCCAATCAGTGGCGATGTACTCCAATTGGTAACACGTGGAATGGTTGGTAACTCTACACCTGAAGTTGCGGTGTTTATGAGTGCCAAACTATCAGTAGCAATATGTTGAATAGAGTCTAACATAAAATTTGAGGACGCAAAGTTACATAAAATATCTCAAAAAAACAGGTCTGATTTGGTGTCTGAATATCGGTAGCCGCTTTATAATTCATACAACTCAATCGGCCCTAAATTGGCGCAAGTTTCCAACTTGTGCCTTTTATTTGGACAGTTTCATAACTGACAACTACATACCTATCTATTCAACTCATTAATTTATTCTATTTATCAGTTAGAAACTGATTTGTCTTATTGGCACAAGTTGGGAAACTTGCGCCAAATAAGGGTTCAAAGGAGCATCTACCCGCCATTGCCTATGAGCCATTGTTAGGGGCTGTGCTTTAATTTAATATGTTAAAATATAATTGAACATAACCATTCAATGCTAATAATCTAAATTGAATCTCATTTACATCCCAAGTTCTTCCATCCCAAGTTCCGTCATTGAATTCATTTGCTGAAAATACACCTTTTTTATCATTATCTAGTCCTAAATGTTCAATAAGCATATTTACTAAAATTTCAATTTCTTTAAATGTAGTTCCTAATCCATTTGTAGGAGAAAACTTGCTTAGTAAAAATATAGGATTTTCATCGTTTTCACTTTCTGCAACAACAATTTTATTGAAAAAATCGAAAAGAAAAAATGGGAATAAATATATTCTTTGATTTCCTATATTGTCTTTGCTTTCAAAGAAATTATCTGACTTTATTAATTTAACTGCAAGTTGAAAGTAATCTGCGGTGTTTTTAATGTCAAGATATTTATTATAGTAATCTATAAACTCATTTGGTTTAAAAACAACAGTGTTTATTTGTAATCTATCGTAAACTTGTTTTGTCTTTTTATATGATTTTTTGTCATTAATCACATAAAAGTTGCAAGTAGAAGCAAATGCAGAATGAAAAGCATCTTCTGTCGTATTTCGGAATGTTTCAATCCGTTTGTTTTCTCGTACTATTACTTTATCTTCTTGGTATCCATACATATCAAGTTGAATGTACTCGTTTGATATTTTATTGAACCATTCAGGAGCGTGTTTTTTATTATCTATGAATTTATTAACATCAACACCGAATTTCTGTTGAGCTTCATCGATTATTGAATATGGATTTTCATTATCAAATATTTTATCTCTATTTATCCCTAATCCATTTTGTGTAACTTCTCGTAAGATTTTATAATCTTCTTTGTTGTTTAGGTTATTATACATTTTTCCAAAACACTTAAAGAAACCTTCCATTGTTAGATTTTCTTTCAGTCCTGGAAACATTTTATCTAAATATTCACTACTTTCTGGATTATCAAATGCTTTCTTAAAATTCTCTTCAATTGGAATTGATTTGATTAGAGATATAAGAGTTTTGCCTATACCTTTGGTTAATTCATTTTCATTTAAGATTGCCTCTAAACTGTCAAGGCTATAATCTTTCATTAAATCTTTCTCATTTAACCGTTGTTGATAAAGTTCTTTTGGATGTTTTTTATCCATAAAAACTTTTTTCCCATTATTTGCTAAATATACATTATCGGTTAATGAAGAAATGAAATTTAAGTCATTATCTATTCGTGTTTTTTGTTCTTCATTATCTGCATAACTTGAAAGAATATCTCCAATATGAGAAGTTGAGTAGGGGATTAAAAATTTATCTTTATTGCCTAGAATTTCAAGAAGGTCATTTAAATGCCCATCTTTCATTTGTGCCATAACATTCCAGTCTAGATAAATCTTTATCATTGGTTATTCTTTATGATTTTGCAGTGTGCCCGCATTGCCCCTAACGTTTCTCAGCTATACGCAGGCAGGGATTTTAACCACTGAACTTCCTACGAAGAACTGAACTTCAAATTTACCACTTTCCTGTCTTACGAAGCACGAACCCCCTACTTGCGTATAGGTGATGTTATGCGGTCGGCTTTCATTTTTTCTTCTTTCTCGTTAATTTATCAAGCAAAGTTACTAAATTTGCCGTTGTATAATTATAAAAGAATATCTCTGTGATTTGAATTCAAGTATTCACCTGTAAGAAGTTACTAATGACAAAAAAGAAATTGCCCGTTCGTTTTACGGGTCAGCACTTTACTATTGATAAAGTGCTAATAAAAGATGCAATAAGACAAGCAAATATAAGTAATC
>JARKSE010000076.1 GCA_029974315.1 Paludibacteraceae bacterium
CAATATTAGCCCTGTCGTAATCTTCGGGAAAATCAAAGCAAACCGTTAAAGATTTACACCTTAAAAATGTGCTGAGTAGTTTCATAATATGTGTTTTAGTGTGAGAAGTGCAAGTATCACCCTGCACACCCCTGAATGTAGGCTTTCGCTCCCTTATTTGGTGGATGCCTTTGTGAATAACTTTTCGTACAGTTCAGGCTTTAGCTTCTTAAGCTTCGCCTTTTGTGCTTTCGTTGGATTGTCCAAATCCATTTTTAAGCCTTTTGTTTCGAGTATACGTGCCATGATTTACATTTATTCGTTATACATTACAGTTCCGCCCTCCCCAATAATCACATTTTTGTCCGCAACCGCTTGAGCTGACCACGTGCCAATTGGTGCGTTTGTGCCTCCTGATAAATTAAAGCTAATATTCGATAAATCCTGCAATAATACAGCATCGGCTAAAATAGATGCTATTGACGTTGCTGTTAATGCGGAACCGCCGCAATCCAATGTGCTTGCCATCGGTGCGCTCAACGTGGTTAAGGAGGTGCAGCCGCTGCAATTCAATTCGGTTGCCATCGGTGCGCTCAACGGGGTTAAGGAGGTGCAGTTGTAGCAATACAATATGCTTGCCATCGGTGCGCTCAACGCAGTTAAGGAGGTGCAGCCGTAGCAATCCAAAGAGTTTGCCATCGGTGCGCTTAACGCGGTTAAGGAGGTGCAGCCGCTGCAATACAATTCGGTTGCCATCGGTGCGCTTAACGCGGTTAAGGAGGTGCAGCCGTAGCATTCCAAATAGGTTGCCATCGGTGCGCTTAACGCAGTTAAGGAGGTGCAGCCGTTGCAACTCAAACTTCCTCCAAACAACGTCTTTAACTCCCCGATAATCGGCATTCCATCCAAATTAATAGAAGTATTCGTCTTTTCATAAATCAAATGACAAACACCAGCAGGGCAAGGCTCAGCAACATCCGAAGTCAAAGCAACAATATCGCCGTTGGGTTTGACCAAATGACAAGTTTCATCAAATTCAGCCGTGAAATCACCGCCTCCAAAGTTAAATTTGAAAATACCAAAATCGGCATTGTTGACAACCAAACATTCAGTAGTCTTACCGCCATCAACCGAAGTTGCTTTGATAGTGCAGAATTTGAAGCCGTCATCGGCGTAGTTGGATAACATGTCAATATCTCCTGAATTATTAACGGTCGCAATTGTTGGGTCGGAAGATGAATAAGTTAATCGCTTATCAGTTGCATTTGCGGGGATAAATTCAATGTTATTTCCCCAGTCAAAAGAACTACCATAGCTAACACCCAGTTCAAAATATGGATTATCAATCGATTGAACACGAACGCCCGTCATGCTTTCAAGAAGCAATAAAGTTGCAGCTTCCGAACCTGCCCATAAGAACAAATTAGGGTAGTTGGTATTTACATCGACCAAATCAACCTCAATTGTTTTATCATCACCGGACATGTCAAGTGCTGTTTCTTCTGATAGCCTTAAACCACCGCTTAACCCGAAAACGCAAAACCGGGCAGAACCGTTGATATACTGTTCAAGGATGATAACAATTCGTGTACCTTTTGCCAACGCCCCAATCAGTTCGGCATTTGCAGGGTCAAAGCGTTTCAACGGGAATTTAACCCTGTCATTTGACAACGTATATCCGTGAGTACTTGTTTGAGTAAAATACGGGTATGAACCATCAAACGGCATAACGGAATTGTCGTATATTTCTTTAAACAATGCACTCTCTTTTAACTGAAATTCCACAAGGTTTTCGTCATAAATGACAGTCGACCAATCAATATCGGAATGTTTAGCCCAATATCCAACTGGTCGATAACCTTTATGCGCCTTATCAGAACATGAGTTTACATTGTTTTCCATTAAATCACATAGTTGCATAATGTATATTTTTAATTATTTTTTCTAATAGTGGCATAAATTTCAGTTAAAGCATCTTTATATACATCGGGACACGAGCAATAAACATTAAGCCTGTTACCAGTCGCATCGACATACATCTGCTTTACTTCTTTCTTTTCGGAATCCGATAAACGCCTGCCACATTGCAAAGCGTTTATCAAATCCCGTACCCTCGTTTCCATGTTACTACGGCAGCAACCCTGAAATCAAAGAATCAGTTGTTGATTCGTTGGTTTTCCACAAGAACAAAGCAGGCATATCGGCATTGTTTTCAGCCAATGTTACCTCAAACGCTCCTTCTTCGGCAGACCACGCAACACCGGTGCATCGCATAGGCGATTCAATACCCAAAATAGGATATTTAGCACTTCCATGCTCACCCAACTGTTTTAAAATCATAAACACGGATGCTCCAGCCAAAGCTTTTACAGACAAAGCAGATGCAGGCGTAATGCCCTTAACAAATACTTTGATTTCTTTTCCAAACACCATACCTGTCTTACGCTCTGTTGCGCTGAAAGTTAAATCAGAAAAAGGGTTGTTTCCCTTCTGATAAACCTCGTAAATTTTACCAGTCGAAGTAAGTTCGGTTACCAATCCCGTGGAAAGGCTTAAAGTTGGTGTTGCTTGGGAATGATTCCCAACATAACTAATCGTTGCAAACCCTTTTGAGGTAGTATCGGAACATGAACCGATATTTGCAGCTAATAAATCACATTCAGCCATTTTTTTAAGTTTTAATTGTTAGTACTAAACAGTTACAAATATATAGATATTTTTTATATTTACGAAAAAGTTATTGATATTTACATTAATTAACCAAATTTGGTGTTTCTGTCAAGCAGTTTTTGACGCTGTGCCTGATTGGTGTATTCCGTCCATGACATAACTGGATTAGGCATATTTCGCAATGCTCTGGTAAATGCCATTTCCATACGTTGTTCCGCAAGTGTATCTGAAACCCCCACACCGTTTGTTATTGCCTGTGAACCGCCATACGATTGAACACGGCTGATGATATTGTCAAAAATAGCCGTTTGCGATGGAGATAAGACACGTTCTGTTGTTAGCAGTGTTCGTGTTATCTCCTGTTCTTCCGTTGGCGTAGCGGGTCTGTAAGTCCCTGTATGGAACTTTTCAGTAACGGTTGTTTTTGATGATTTTGATGATTTTGAACCTGAACTGCTTAATGATGGAAGAGGTGTTGCTAAGATAGTTGCTATTTGAGCAGCCCCGGTAATTCCAGCAAGAACAGATAAAACTATCCCAGCGGGACCTCCCGGGTCAACCAGCATTTTCATTATGGCAGCGGCAGTATTAATCGTTGTATCAAAAACAGCAAGTGCCTTTTCACGTTTTGCCTGATTCCGTTGTATTTCTATTTTCTTTTGTTCATATTCGGCATCAAAATTAGCT
>JARKSE010000013.1 GCA_029974315.1 Paludibacteraceae bacterium
GCGGTAATGGTTACAACTGTATCTACTTGTAAAAATACTAATTTATTGTTGGCATCTAATTTTAAAATTGATTCATCTGAAAAGGTGTATGTAATTGGCAAGCTTGATACAGGATTTACTTTATTCAGTGTATAGGTCTGAGTGGAAGATAGCGAATCGCGCAATGCCCAACTGATGTATTGTGCGCGTTTCTGAACGGTTGTGGAAATAGGTATTCTAATTTCACCATCTTTGGTATTGCTAACAATAATGGTGTCTTTATCGCTGTCCATTGTTTCAGGTGTGTAGGATAAAAGCAGACTGATGGTTCCATATTCACCGCAATCGTTTCCTGCAAATGAACTTGGCGATACTGAAAATTCCGCATTGTTACTAGCCATTTTTACATCTACTACGTCTTGTATGTTGGAGTAAGTGACTTTTACTGTTTTTTTAGTTGTGGTTTCAAATTGGCCATCAATGCTGACGCTGCTAGGATTACTCTCCATGAAATGTGCACGAGTCACTTCTATATTTCTGTAATATTTCGATAGTGTTGCCCCAGCTTTTGTCAAAAATCGAATTTTTGTAGCATTTCTATTTAATGAAATGGGACCATAATTTGAGTAATCTGTTCCACTAGGATTGGCGTCAAAAACGTAGCTTCCAGTCCACGAACCATTTATGTATTGCTCTACTTTAAGATTTCCTAATCCTAACCACGATTTTTTGGCTTGAAAAGTCAACTTGTCAGGATAGCCATCTAAATTAAATGCTTCACCTGTAGCAATCGTGTTGAGCGAATACTCATTAACGTTATCTAAAGCAAGAGGTTCAGTTAAGCAACTTGCATTGGGGTCGCGTACACGTAATGTGCGCACGTATGACGTGGCGGCGTAAGTAGCGTCGCCAGCTTGTACGGCTTTAAGGATGGCAGTTCCTGAATTAGAAGTTGATATATTGACGTTGTTACCAACAAGTGTTACCACATTATTTGCATTGTCTACCAATTCGTAGGTTATCGGTAATCCGCTCGATGAAGTGGCGGTTAATGCGGTTGCAGCATCGCCCCATTTGAAGTTCAAACCTTGTGTCCACGTAATGCGTTGCGTGAGTAAATTAGTTACTTCTATCGTTAAAGTAGCCGTTACTTCGCTGATAGTGCCTGTACCTGCCTGATATGCCGTGATAGTGGCTGTACCTGCTGCTATAGCAATCAGTTTGCCGCCTTCAATTTTGAGCACATTTTCATCACTCGAGGTGAGTGTGGTGAGTGCCAAACCGCTCGACGCTTGTACAAAGGGACTTTCGTTTGATCCAATGGTGTCGCCGCGCGAAAGCATAGTGACGTCTGGTCAAAGACGAAATAAACCAACCTTTTATGAAATGGTGTCGCCGCGCGAAAGCATAGTGACGTCTGGATCCCACCAAGAGATAGTCTGTGGTAATCCGTCTCCATGTCCGGTGATGGTAACAGTTCCCCAAACTTTATTATCCGTATCCGATATGGTAACGGTAGCGGTTTTGTCGCCTTTAGTTTGTGGGTGAAAGTCGATAATAATATCTGATTCCGTGCCGTAAGCGCAGGTGGAGGATGCTATGGCGGTTGTACTTAACGCAAAGTCGGTGGTGTTATCCAATGTGAGTGTAAGTGGTTTGGCATTACTCCAAGCAATCGAGAATTTTGTATCGGTAGAGGAACTCAGAACTTCAACATTGCCACAAGAAATAGTATTGGACGATGGTTCTACATAAGTAGCTTGAGTTACTTTTACGTTTTTAAAATATTTTTTACCAGTAGCACCTGATTGGGTGAACAGTTGGACTTGTGTGGCATTTCTATCTAGGGTAATGGGACCAAAACTATAATAAGTGTCTTTAGCTGCAAATCCCACACTTGTTAATTCCTCAGACCATGCCCCATTTACATATTGTTTGATTCGTAAATTGCCACCCCAAAATCCCCAAATAGCTACACATTTTGCGTCAAATGTTAGTTGTCCAGCGGGTTTTCCATCCAAATTGTAGGTGTAGTCGCTAATGGTAGAAAAATTCCGTTCTGTAGCATCGTTTAGAACATAACATTGCGCCAAGAGTCCTTGTAAACTTGCAGCTATTAAACAAAGTGCTAATAAAATTCGCTTATTCATTGTTGTAAATTTAGTCATAGTGGTTAAAAATGGTTTCGGTGAGTGTTATTACTCACGCCAACAAACATGGATAAAGGATTAAAAAATGATACAGCCGATTGTCTTTAGTCTCAGTCGTAAATATTGACATGAAATTTTTAGATACTTCGTTGATAATTTGTGTTATACATCGATTCATAAACATCCGTGGTGTATCTTCTATAATCGTGCAAAGTTACCAAATTATTTGTTTGTATTATTTGTATGGATTGGCTGTTAGTTCATTTATTTATAACTATTTGTTAATCAGTATTTAATAAATGTTAAAAATGTTAACAAATGCAAAATAAGTGGTCGTAAATAAGTCTTTTTTGACACTTTTTGGAGTCTTTTTTTTCTTTTTTTAATCATATTTTTTCCTTGTATATAATAAGGTGTATTTTATTGTAAATGGACTCTATTTTTGTTTGTGATAATTCCCGCAATGTCCAGTTAGGGAGTAGTGTGTGTATGGTGGCGTACGTACTCTTGTATTCGATATTCATTATTTTGATAATAAGCCAGTTAATATGTTTTCTAAAAATAGTTTGTGAGCGTCTGAAAAAATGTGTATTTTAGCACAGTTATTTGAAATAAAATAATCAACTATAACTCAATCTCTTGGCATGAAAAACAACTATTGCATTATTATGGCTGGTGGCGTTGGAAGCCGTTTTTGGCCCTTTAGTCGCACCAATAAGCCTAAACAATTTTTAGATTTTTTGGGCACAGGTCGTTCGTTACTGCAGATGACGTTCGAGCGCTTTCGTGGTCTTATTCCTACCGAAAATATTTACATTGTATCCAATCAAGCCTACCGCGACTTGATTTTGGAGCAGTTGCCCGAATTGAAACCTGAACAAGTTTTGTTGGAACCTTTACGCCGTAATACCGCGCCATGTATTGCTTATGCAGTCCATAAAATTAAAGCGCGTACCGATAAAGCCACCATTTTGGTGGTGCCTTCCGATCACCTCATTACGAACGAAGATGTGTATGTGCGTGTTTTGCGCGAAGGATTGACATTTGCTCAAAATAACAATGCTTTATTAACGTTGGGTATGAAACCTACGCGCCCAGAAACGGGTTACGGTTACATTCAAATTGGCGAAGGCGGTGGCTTGTTGCGCAAAGTGAAAACATTTACCGAAAAGCCAAATCTCGAAATGGCAAAAATCTTTGTATCGAGTGGTGAATTTTACTGGAATTCGGGTATGTTTTTGTGGAATTTAGATGCTATTTTAGAAGCGTTCAATACGTATTTGCCAGAAGTGGCTGAAAAATTTGCAGCAGGTGCTGCTGTTTACAATACCGACGAAGAGCAAGCTTTTGTGAATAAAGTATATTCGTTATGTCCTAATATTTCCATTGACTACGGTATCATGGAAAAAGCCAAAAATGTGTATGTAATGATGGCCGATTTTGGTTGGTCCGATTTAGGAACTTGGAGCTCATTATACGAATTGGCCGATAAAGATGAGGTTGGGAATGCCACCTTACATGGTGAATCTCAATTATATAATTGTAAAAACAATTTGATTGTATTACCTTCTGGAAAAGTGGCGGTTGTGCAAGATTTAGATAATTATTTAGTAGCGGAAGAGGGCAATGTGTTACTCATTTGTAAGAAAGATGAAGAACACAAATTGCGTCAATATTTCAACGATGTTGAGGCTCGTTTAGGCAAGGATTTTGTATAAAAAACGGTTTTAAATTCATACGATTATGTTTAAATTTACGTTTGTAAAAACGCCCAAACCACGGGCATTTTATCATCGTCCTATTTATTGGAATCCTGAAGAGGAAGAGCGTAAAGAACGCTTAGAACGTGTGCGCAAAGATTTGGGAGAACGTGATGAAAATGAACCCTATAAAGCTAGTATTAAACGTGGCTCATTTCGTCGTGGTCGTTGGGAGCAACCTGATGAAACGCCTGATATGCACACCGAACGTCGTCGTTCCAATGTGCGTTTGGTTGTTATCGTTTTAGTATTGTTGGCATTGGCTGCGGTGCTGTATTTGACTAGCAGTGCCTATTTGAGTTTGTGATTTAGTTTTACATTTTTTTATGAGCGACATTATCCATCTATTACCTGATGCAGTAGCTAACCAAATAGCGGCTGGTGAGGTTATTCAACGTCCTGCTTCGGTGG
>JARKSE010000112.1 GCA_029974315.1 Paludibacteraceae bacterium
TTCGTTATCCCAGTTAATGGGCTTCGGCTTGCCTCCGACAGCCAACACGGCGCGGAATTAACCGTTATCAAGCCGTACCTGTCAGCGTTCAACACATCCCAATCACTTTGCGATATTGGATATTCAAACTCTATAATTTCGGGCGTGTATATCGGTTCGACCCTTGACAATGTGGCGTTTTCTGACAATATACCACCTGCTGCCGGGTCGGCATGAAGTGCCCCCGCTTGTGAGGCTCTTTTTGTTTTTGCCTTTGTATTTCCAATCATCCCAGTCGCTTGTAATTCACTTATAATCGTGTTTGATGGAAATAGTAACCTTAGATGATTAATTGCATTTCTGGATGGCGATAATGCGACATTTATAAGTGTCGTTGGGCTTATAATTGTGTTGTCAGTATCTGTTGCGCCGATTTTAACGCCGTACAATAGGGGGACGATAAATATATCCCTCCTGACTTCAAAAATAAACATGTCATTATCATATCGCCAATCCTTTGTGTCCGGCTCAAATGTTTTCCGCCGTGTAAACTCAATGGCATAAGGGCAGGCTACAAACTTACTTATCCTGACCAGCTCATTGTCTACAACCTTTAATCGAGTGGAATAATCCCGCTGCGTGTGGAATGTATCAATGCTATTAACCTCTCCCGTGTCTGAAAATTTCTGATAACCAATTTTCAGGCGTGAATATATGCGGCTCGGGTCTAACGTTCTGCGAAGTTCAGCGGGGTTGTTTATTGTCAAAACATTTGTGTTCTGATAAAAATAGTCAAAGGGTTCAACTCTAATTTGTATTTTTGTACGAACAAACTCAATGATATCAACAAATTGAACATACGGATAACCTGAAACATCTACACTTACCCGTACGGTGTCGATAGAAACGAGTTCAACTACAGTAATTCTTAAATCAGATATGTCGCCCGATGTGCCGATAGATTTTATAACATCACCAACATGTATATTTTCATATATTTCTGAAAAAGTAATTGTGTCGTTAATAATAGAATATAGCGTGTAATTACCCGCATCTTCGTTGCTGTATTCAAATGACCAACCCAAATTATCAATAGCCGTAAGGCTTTCAAACAAATCCTTAAATGATGTTTGCAAAATGGGCACTGAACCATCTGTTAGAAGTCCATTTCTGA
>JARKSE010000118.1 GCA_029974315.1 Paludibacteraceae bacterium
ATAATACACTGCTGTTACCACAACTACTTAATGCCAGTGCTACAACCATCAAAGGTAAAAATATTTTTTTCATACTCATTTATATTTTTAGAGTTAAGAGAATTTTGTTTTTATTCTGCGTTTTTGGAACTCAACAAGCCAATTGATGCTGATAAGAAACTGCTTCGCCAATATAGAAACTACGCCCACCAAGCGCTCGTGCCTGTGCACATAAGGTGGTGCTGGCAAACATTGTAACAATTACTAAAACGAGTGTCTTTTTCATAACGAGTACGTTTGGTTAGATGCTGCAAAGATATAATGATCCTTGTGATTGACAATAGGATGATAAAATTATTTAGTAATTGGGGACAAAAAAGAGCGTTTCGAATTTCGAAACGCTCTTTATAATCATTGGTGTGAATAAACTTATTTCACAGCAATTTTTTGAGTTTTGTTGCCAACTTTAACAACATAGATACCGTTCAAGTTACCGTTTTGTTCAGTAACATCCATACCTAAAATAGTGTAGATACGACCGTTTTCAGCACCGTAGATAGTACCATTGTTAGCATAAACTGACATAGAAGTCACTTGACCGAGAGCTGTTACAGTGTCATCATATTTGAATGCAATAGCATCAATCCAAGCGATACCATTTGTTGTAGATGGATTGCTCATTTTAAAGAATACTGTATAGTAAGAGCTAGCAGGCCAACTTTTGCCATTGGTAGGCAATAAATCAAGTGATTCTGCAACTTGTTTTGTCATAGTTCCTCCAACTACAGAGTCAATTAAAGTAGTGCGTGATGCATCAGAATAAACTAATACGCCCCAAACGTCTACAGTGCTACCAGCAGGTGTAAGGTTACCTTCATTAGTTGTTACGGTAATTTTGGTAATAGGACTTGCAATTTCAGTGGCATTTTTTGCCCAACATGGATTAGCTGTAGCTAGGGTTGTGTTTTTACCTCCAAATTTCATAAAGGCCCAACCCCCATTATTATTAGCAGCACCAAATAGAGTCCAATCTGCACCATAACTCCATTCTGAGTTGTAGGATTGACTCTTAGCTGTTTTTGCAGTGAAGTCACAAGTGGTAATTGTAGTCTCTGCAGCACTAGCGAACATTGTAGCGCATAAAGCGGCTACCAAAAAAGTAATTTTTTTCATAATAAATAAAGATTTAGAAATTAATAAATAAGATATAATTTAGTTTTGTTTCAGTCTGCTTTGTAGCATACAAGTGTTTACAAAGTAGAGGCAAAGATAAATCATCTTTTTTGAACTTCCAAATAAAATAAGCATTAATTTTAAATTATATACTACTACTTCTCTTAAATGCTTAGTTATAGAGGCATTACATAAAAAAAACCTCACCATTGCTTGGTGAGGTTTTTTATTGATGATAATTGAACCATTACTTTTCAGCAACTTCTTCTTTTTTGAGTTTCTTTTTACGTAACTCGTACATAATAGGTGATGCAATAAATACTGAAGAGTAAGTACCTACCACAATACCTAATAATAAGGCAAATACAAATCCACGGATAGTTTCACCACCAAATAGGAAAATAGCCAGCAATACGATTAATGTACTGAACGAAGTACTAAATGTACGGCTCAACGTCCTGTTGATAGCTAAATTGATGACTTCAGCCAAATCACGTTTTGGATACAGGTTGAAGTTCTCACGAATACGGTCGAAAATTACTACCGTGTCGTTAATAGAGTAACCCACTACAGTCAAAATAGCGGCAATAAACGACTGGTCAACTTCCAACGAGAATGGCATTACGGTATAGAAGAGCGAGTAAGCGCCAAGCACTATCAGCACGTTGTGTGTGAGTGATACCAGAGCGCCTGCCGAGAATGCCCAGTTGCGGAAACGCACTAAAATGTAAAGACCAATGGCGATCAACGAAAGTACAACCGCCCAAACCGCTGAGGTTTTAATGTCGTCAGCAATAGATGGTCCTACTTTTTGTGAACTTTGAATACCGAAGCTAGCAGTTTCAGAACTTGTTTTTGCCAATTCACGAACACCATCTTTTACTACATAACGCTCAACAAACATATTTTGTGTTACGTCATCGGCAAGATAGGGGCGTAAACCTTCAAATAGCATTCCTTCTATCTTATTCTCGATAGAGTCTGAACTCTCTTCGATGGCATAGTTGGTTGATATGCGCACTTGGTTTTCGTTACCCATAGTGATAACACTGGTTTGTGCATCGCCAAATACTTCTGATAGCGTTTCACGAACGTCATCTGTTTTTACAGGTTCTTCGAAACGCACAATGTAGTTACGTCCACCAGAGAAGTCAATACCTTGTTTCAAACCATGTGTGGCTAATGAGAAAATAGTGATAGCAATGATAACTCCTGACAAAATGTAAGACACTTTGCGTAGTTTGATGAAATTGATGTGTGTATTTTGGAACCAGTTACGTGTAATGTGTGTAGTAAATGGTATGTACGTCTCTTTTTCACGTTTAGCAATGCGTTCGAGCATTAAACGAGTGATTAACACAGCGGTAAACACAGAGGTGATGATACCAATGATTAATGTAGTAGCAAAACCTTGAATAGGACCTGTACCAAAATAGAATAACACAATACCGGTAATCATTGTAGTCAACTGACCGTCGATAATAGCCGATAAGGCGTTGCTATAACCTTCGCCAATGGCTTTTGCTAAACTTTTACCAGCTTTTAGCTCTTCGCGAATACGCTCGTAAATAAGTACGTTGGCGTCCACCGCCATACCCATAGTAAGCACAATACCTGCGATACCGGGCAATGTCAATACGGCTTGGAATGAAGCTAAAATACCAAACAGGAAAAATACGTTAATCAACAAAGCAGCGTCTGCAATCAAACCCGGAATAAGTCCGTAATAGAAAATCATGTAGAGTAGAACCAACACGAATGCAATTACAAACGAAATCAAACCGCTTTGAATAGCTTCTTGTCCTAATGATGGACCAACCACGTCTTCTTGGATAATGCGTGCAGGCGCAGGCATTTTACCCGATTTAAGCACGTTAGCTAAGTCTTTGGCTTCGTCTGTGGTGAAATTACCCGAAATTTGTGAACTACCACCTGTAATTTCTGTATTTACGGTAGGATATGAGTACACATAACCGTCCAATACAATGGCGATAGATTTACCGATATTCTCTTTGGTTAAACGCGCCCATGTTTTTGCACCTTCGGCATTCATTTTCATGCTTACCATGGCAGCGTTTGTAAATTGGTCGAAATCGGTAGTAGCGTCGGTAACCACGTCGCCTTCCAATGGGGCGCGTCCGTCACGGTTCGATACTTTAATGGCGATAAGTTCAAATGCTAACTGTTTTGCTCTTTCGTCTATGGGTTTTACAGTCCATTTTAGCGATAAGTCACGAGGTAAAATTTCTTTTACCTGTTTCATGTTCAACATAGCATTTACTTCCGCAGTATCCGATGCCAATACGGCACCAATAGCAGGACCACGGCGACCTTGATACATATTTACGAGAGCAAATAGTGGATTCTCTTTTTTGAACTCCGCAAAACGTTCTTCGTCAGCTTGAGCAACTGTAGCTGTATCTTTTTTCAATGAGGCAGTTAAAGAATCCAGTTGGCTTACTGGTGCAGCAGCCACCACTTCTTCTTTTTCAACTTCTACCTCGGTTTCTGCATCCTCTTCCGATTTTTTAGTTTTATTCAAATCGCGGAGAATATCGTTAGCTTGAGAGAATACTTGAGTGAGTTCAGCAGCATCGTAAGTTTCCCAGAATTCAAGATTAGCTGAACCTTGTAGCAGTTTACGTACACGTTCAGGCTCTTTAATACCAGGGAGTTCTACCAAAATACGTCCTTGTACTTCTAAGCGTTGAATATTGGGTTGAACAACACCAAAACGGTCGATACGTGAGCGTAATACGTTGAATGAGTTGTCGATAGCACTGTTTATTTCGTCTTGCAAAACAGACATAACTTCGGCATTCGACGAGCTGATTTTAACACGGTCTTTGAGCTCGTAAGTACTGAAAATTGTCGAAAGTTTAGCATTGGGGTCGAGTTTTTCAAATTCCTCTCTGAAAAGTGTTAAAAACGAAGTTCCTGAAGTTGCTTGACGTACTTGAGCATTATCAAGAGCTTGGTTGAAAATTTCAGAGGTGTTGTAGCCTGAAAGTGCACGGAGAATATCAGGAACTGATACTTCCAAAATAACGTTCATACCACCTTTTAAGTCAAGACCAAGGTTAATTTCTTTTTCTTGACACTCTTTTAGCGTAAAACCTAACCATTTTTCTTCGCCTGAAATTTCTTCAAGATATTCGTAATATTTTTGGCTGTCGCCTTGTGCAAATTCTTTAGCTTGTCTGTCCCAATAGTTGGTTACAAAGGTAAAAGACAAGTAGAAAAGGCACACCAAAGCCAATGCAATTGCGAAAAATCTTACAAATCCTTTGTTTTGCATGTTGTAAAAATTTAGTATTTAATAAAATTATAGTTTGCTTCTAAAATTAGCGTGCAAATATACCTTTTTTTTTAATACGACTACTTATTTTTATACAGTTTTTGCCTCGTTTTTTAGGTTTTTAGGGTTGTTATGATGCTGTTTGCTTCAATTGTAATTTTAAAATATATTGATAATCAGTTTGTTGTATATTTTTAGGAGGAAAGATGATAGAATCCGATTTTGTGGCGGATAGCAATAGAATTTATAATTGATTCTCACGATGTTATACTATTGCTACGTTGTGCGTTATTGCATTATAAAAAAAAGATATACCTTTGCAGGGCTTTTAAAAAGATTTAGAATAACAACTTTGATGATTTTAATTAATTGATAGTCAAAGTATTATTTTGAGTTTTTATTATTTTAAAATCACCCAATAGTGATGAGTGCACAGAATAAACGTAAAATAATAAACGACCCGGTATTTGGTTTTATCAATGTGCCGAATGATTTTTTGTATGATATCATTCAGCATCCGTTGTTTCAACGTTTGCAGCGCATAAAACAGTTGGGTATGGCGTCGTTTGTTTATCCGGGTGCACAGCACACACGTTTGCAGCATTCGTTAGGTGCCATGTACCTTACCAATGAGGCAATAAAGCAACTTCGACAAAATGGGCACGAGATTACTGCTGACGAAGCCGATGGCGTACTTGCCGCAATTTTGCTACACGATGTTGGACATGGACCTTTTTCGCATGTGCTCGAACATACGTTGGTCACCAATATCTCTCACGAAGCAATTTCGTTGCGTTTAATGCAACAGATGAATAGTGAAATGGGCGGTAAATTGACGTTAGCCATTCAAATTTTTCAAAATCAATATCCTAAACGTTTTTTACATCAACTTATTAGTAGTCAGTTAGATATGGATCGTATGGATTATCTCCGTCGCGATAGTTTTTTTACTGGCGTAACAGAAGGTGTTGTAGGCTCGGCTCGTTTGATAAAAATGCTCGATGTGTACAATGATCAATTGGTTATAAAAGCAAAAGGGATACATTCTATTGAAAATTTTTTGATTGCTCGACGTTTTATGTATTGGCAAGTCTATTTTCATAAAACAGCTGTGGCTGCAGAGCGTATGTTGATTAAAATTCTCGGTAGAGCTAAAGAGTTGAGTTTGGCGGGCGAGTCGCTTTTTGCAACACCAGCGTTGTCCTATTTTCTAAACCACGCGGTAACGGTTGAAACGTTTGATAAAAAGCCCGAAACGTTGATGAATTTTGTACTTTTAGACGATTCTGATATTCTTTCGGCAATAAAAGTGTGGGGTAATCACTCCGATGTGGTGTTGTCAACGCTAAGTCGTCAGTTTATCAATCGCAAACTGTTTAAAACAACGCGATGCGAGCCTTTGTCGGCATTGGAACGCGGAGAATTACTGAAGTCGTACATGAAGCACTTCAATATCACGGAACATGAAGCGTCCTATTTTTTTGAGGAGCACATCATAACGACTAGTACGTATGATTTTTCGGATGCTCAAATTATGATTTTGTTTAACGATGGTAGTGTGAAAGATGTTACGCAAGTGTCTGATATTTTGGACGCTGCTCTGTTGAGCCGTCAAGTAGAAAAACATGTTTTATGTAAATTTCCACTATTTTCATAAATCGATGCAACGTTTCAGTGCGACAGTGCGTCATCAGAAAAACAACGTTTTTCTAAACAATTACATTAAACGCATAATTACAACGAGATAATGACTTTTACAGCACAACAAATTGCAGACTTTCTTCAAGGAGAAGTTGTTGGGAATAAAGATATT
>JARKSE010000129.1 GCA_029974315.1 Paludibacteraceae bacterium
AAATAATGCTGATGGAAAAATTTCAGAAAAGATTGGTGGTAAGCCCTATTATTGGGCATACATGAGTGGTACTTCTATGGCCGCACCATTTGTTACTGGAGTTTTATCAACTTGGCTAGAAGCAAATCCACAATTAACGCCGGAAAAAGTACGTGAAGTATTTGCCACAACAGCTATAACAGATACCTATACAGGAGCTTGTCCAAATAATATATGGGGCTATGGAAAAATTAATGCGTATGAAGGTTTACTAAAAGTTATCGCTACTACCCCAATTCAAAATTTGAAGACTATGCCAGATGCCATCATGCTTTATCCGAATCCAAATAATGGTTCATTTAAATTACTCTTTACCGAATCAGACGAAAATCTGACAGTCACAGTTTACACCGCTAATGGACAACAAATATTAGCAAATTTGATTGATTACATCACTATTCAAGAAGAACTTACGATGAATTTAGGCACTGTTCGTAGTGGTGCCTACATTGTAAAGATTACTGGTAAAAAAATAAACGAAACATTGAGATTGTTAGTGCATTAAATCACTATATTTAAGTAAATTTAAAAAGAAACTTCCAATAAATCAGTTGGAAGTTTTTTGTATATTTGCCGTGCATGAAAACCATAATACAACACCCTGAAATAGGCAACATTGAAGTGTGTACCAGACGTGGTACACGCGGCGTTAGTTTTCGTGTTACCGCAGATAAAGTGCGTATTACGGTAAATCCACTGTTATCAAAATCTATTTTCCCACTTTCAGCAGAACGCATTGAATGGATTTTGAAAGCACAAGAAAAGCTCAAAACTCGCACAAACAAACTAATTTTTACACCTGACACTGTCTTAAAAACTTATAAGTTTACAGTCTATTTTGTAGCTAATGATACAATTAAAACAACTTTCGCTGCGCAACGTAAAAACGATACACTAACTATCTATTTTAAGCCCAATACAGATTTCACAACAGCGCAAAGTCAATTAGTTATCACACGAATTTTAACGCATTTTCTACACATTGAAGCTACAGCATTCCTACCTAATCGCTTAAAGTTATTGGCTGATATTCATGGCTTTACATACAGTGGTGTAAAAATAAATAGTGCACGGCGTCGTTGGGGAAGTTGTTCAGCAAAGAAACAGATCAATTTGAGTCTTTACCTAATGCTCCTAACCGAAGAATTGATAGATTTTGTCATTGTACACGAACTCTGTCACACCCGTGAAATGAATCACGGCGAACGTTTCAAAAAATTGATGCGTAACATTTTTCCTAATTACGACGAACTTAACAAATCCTTAAAAAAGCAAGCAATATTATGATGGAATGGCACAAATTACTCTCCCCCATACGTTTTGGTATGGAGCAATACCACAACGATAGCAGTGATGGACGTTCAGAATTTCAACGCGATTATGATCGACTGATATTTTCATCACCTTTTCGTCGATTACAGAATAAGACACAAGTTTTTCCACTTCCTGGTAGCGTTTTTGTACATAATCGACTAACACACAGCTTAGAAGTGTCATGCGTTGGACGTTCCATTGCCAACGAAGTGGCCTTTCAACTGCACAAAAAACACGCTCATTTACCCAAAAACAGTGACGAGATAGGTTCGATTGTAGCGGCTGCTTGTTTGGCACACGACTTAGGCAATCCCCCATTCGGACATTCAGGTGAAAATGCTATTGCAACCTATTTCTCAGAAGAAAAAGGGGCAAAATTCAAATCACAATTGCCTGCCGAAGAATGGACTGACTTTATCCGTTTTGAAGGTAACGCCAATGCATTTCGACTGCTAACCCATCAATTCAACGGACGTAGAGAAGGTGGTTTTGCTTTAACTTACAGCACTTTAGCCTCCATTGTAAAATATCCTTATGAATCACAATACGCTGACAGCTCAAAAACCAAATTTGGATTTTTCCAAACCGAAAAAAGTTCTTTTGAACGTATTGCCAACGAATTAGGCATAATACGTCATCCTGAGTTTCCCAATCGCTACGCCCGCCATCCGTTAGTCTATTTAGTAGAGGCTGCCGATGATATTTGTTACCAAATAATGGATATTGAAGATGCATTCAAACTACGCATACTTACATTTGATGAAACCCAAACACTACTTCTTGCGTTTTTACCCGAAAAACGGAAAGAAAGAGCACTCAATGAGATTTTCAAAATGGTAACCGACACCAATGAGCAAATAGCTTATTTACGTTCAACTGTAATAGGGATTTTAATTAAAGCCTGTGCCACTATTTTTGTTGAAAATGAAGAAGATATGTTAGCTGGGAAGTTCCAAAAATCACTTATTCATAAATTACCAGAACCATTACAGAGTGCTTACACCAACTGCAGTCAAGTAGCTGTAGCTAAAATCTACAAGTCACAAGAAGTGCTTGATGTAGAATTAGCTGGTTATCGTATAATTTCAGAACTTTTAGAAACCCTCATCGAAGCCGTATCAAATCCTACAAAAGCGTACTCAAAACAGATTTTAAACCGCATTCCGTCACAGTACGATATTCATTCGGAGTTATTGTACAATCGTATTCAAGCTGTTTTAGACTACATCTCGGGCATGACCGATGTTTATGCTCTCGATCTTTATCGCAAAATAAACGGTATGAGTTTACCTGAATTGTAATGATTTAAAACAGAAATTTGCACACTCTACTCGACCTATTTCAATCAATTTACAATCTATTAGTTGACATATTAAAAACTGTCAACTAATTGGGTGGTCTTTTATATCAAAATGCTCTTGATTAATTGAGAAAATTATTGTAAATTTGCAACTCCAAAAAAAGGATATCAATTATTTAATTAATATAAATTATTTATGGACAACAAGAAAAGAGTTTACACCTTCGGTAACGGAAAAGCTGAAGGTAAAGCGGAGATGAAAAATCTTCTCGGTGGTAAAGGTGCAAACCTTGCTGAAATGAATTTGATTGGAGTTCCGGTTCCTCCCGGGTTCACTATTACAACTGAAGTTTGTACAGAGTACTATGAACTTGGTAAAGATAAAGTTGTAGAACTATTGAAGCCCGAAGTCGAAAAAGCAATTGCTTCGCTGGAAAACTTGATGAATTCTAAATTTGGTGACGTAGAAAATCCGCTATTAGTTTCCGTGCGTTCAGGAGCTCGTGCTTCCATGCCCGGTATGATGGACACCATTCTAAACCTTGGATTAAATGATAAAGTTGTAGAAGGTATGTCTCGCAAAACAGGTAATCCTCGTTTCGTATGGGACTCTTATCGTCGTTTTATACAAATGTATGGCGATGTTGTTCTTGGTATGAAACCTACTAACAAAAACGACCACGACCCATTTGAGTTGATTATCGACCAAATTAAAGAAGAAAGAGGCGTTGCATTAGATACAGAATTGACTGTTGATGACCTTAAAGATATGGTAGCTCGTTTTAAAGCTGCTGTCAAAAAACAAACTGGTAGCGATTTCCCTGATTCTGCTTATGAACAACTTTGGGGTGCTATCTGCTCTGTGTTTGACTCTTGGATGAACGAGCGTGCTATCCTATATCGCAAAATGGAAGGAATTCCTGCTGAATGGGGAACAGCCGTTAACGTTCAAGCTATGGTGTTTGGTAATATGGGCGACACTTCAGCTACAGGTGTTTGTTTCTCACGCGATGCCGCTACAGGCGAAGACCAATTTATTGGTGAATACTTAATAAATGCTCAAGGAGAAGACGTGGTTGCCGGTATCCGCACACCGCTTCAAATTACTAAAATCGGTTCACAACGTTGGGCTGAATTAGCTGGAATTTCAGAAGAAGACCGCGCCGCTAACTATCCTTCATTGGAAGAAGCTATGCCGGAAATCTACAAAGAGATGGACGAAATTCAAACTAAACTTGAAAATCACTACAGAGATATGCAGGATATGGAATTTACCGTACAAGAAGGTAAGTTGTGGTTCTTGCAAACTCGTAGTGGAAAACGTACCGGTGCCGCTATGGTTAAAATTGCCATGGATATGTTACGTCAAGGTATGATTTCCGAAAAGGAAGCTATATTACGCATCGATCCTAATAAATTGGATGAATTGCTTCACCCTGATTTTGATAAAAAAGCTTTAAAAGAAGCACGCGTTATTGCAAAAGGTTTAGCGGCTTCTCCAGGTGCTGCTTCAGGTAAATTGGTATTTAATGCTGACGATGCTTCCGTATGGAATGCTAAA
>JARKSE010000137.1 GCA_029974315.1 Paludibacteraceae bacterium
GGTGTAGCAGATTACTTAGATAAATGTCCTAACACACCAGAAGGCGTACAAGTTGACGTTAACGGATGTCCACTAGATAGTGATGGCGACGGTGTTCCCGACTATCTCGACAAATGTCCAAATACTCCTAAAGAGGCTTACGGCACGGTTGATGACAAAGGTTGTCCAAAAGATAGTGATGGCGATGGCGTATTAGATTATCTTGATAAATGTCCAAACACAGTAGGTTTACCAAGCAATCACGGTTGTCCCGAATTGAAAAAAGAGGTACGCAATTTGTTCCAACACGCTATGCAAGGTATTCAATTTGAAACCGGGAAAGACGTGATTAAGAAAAATTCGTTCTCCATACTAGATGCTATTGCTAAAGTTATGTTGGAAAATCCAACGTATCAATTAACCATCAATGGCTACACTGATGATGTAGGTAATGATGATGCCAACCAAGTATTGTCAGAAAAACGTGCTGCTTCAGTAAAGAAATACCTCATAGACAAAGGTGTTGCTAATGACCGCATGACATCGAATGGTTTCGGCGAGGCTAATCCTATTGCTGATAACAAAACTGCTAAAGGACGTGCCTTGAATCGTCGTGTAGAGTTTTTAGTTACTTTTGAAAAAGTATCGTATGAGAAAATTGTAAATCCAGAGTTACAAAACATGTTAGATAACGAAACTGAAACAGTTTCAAAATAATTTTGAACTAAACAATAAAAAATGGGGAGTTTTATAGCTCCCCATTTTTTTGTACTTTTGTACATAGTTGTCACAAAAAAAAGAGCAATCTTTTATGGATTACTCTTTTATGGGTGGCTGATGGGGTTCGAACCCACGACCTCCGGAACCACAATCCGGCGCTCTAACCAGCTGAACTACAGCCACCATGTTTTTGCAGGCGCAAAGGTAACTAATTATTTAATTCTAAACAAGTGTAAACTGTAAAAAAAATAATTGATGAACATTAGAAAAACTTATTTTGTTGAAAACAAAGAAATTACACAACAGGTAAACCAGATAAAACGCATTATTCGTGGTTCTATGAATGGAATAACCGTAGAAAGCATGAGTGAAAAAGGGATTCAGTACAAAGAAAATTTTGGTGTTTCCCTTCCCCGTTTGCGTGAAATAGCCTCACACTATGAACCCAATATGCAACTCGCCACTCAACTATGGTTTCTAGAGATACGTGAAAGTATGATTATTGCCTCACACCTCGTTCCAAAGAACGAAATGAGTACAGCAGTAGCTCTGTCATGGTGTGAAAAAATTCCCGCTTATGAATTAGCTGAAATTACAGCGATGACGCTTTTTTCACAACTTCCTAATGCTTTGCAGTTTATTGAAGCTACTTTAGACACTACACATATATTTGTTTTTATGACTGCCATTTCTACAGCAACACGTATTACACAAAGTCTTCCAGAATCTGTAATCCAGTCTATAGTGCTCAATTTTAACAAATTTGAACAGATTACATTAACAGAGGCTAACATCTTAGCTACGTTTTTAACTCGCGTTGCCAATGATAATAGTGAGCGTATTGCTCTTATAAAAGAGGTTATACAAACATTTCACTCGTCGGAAGATTATTACAAAAAATTCATTTTTGAATTTGTTACAAAAGAGATAGAATTTCTTAAACAAATTTAATTCGGACTGTCACCTTATCCTACTTCAAGAAAAACTCACTATCTTTGCAAGAATAACCTAAAATTTAACAATTATGAGCAAGAAAGTATACCTCGCAGTTCTTTTGTTATTATTCTCGACATTATCACTATTTCCACAAATATATGAACCTATCACATGGAAAATATCCTCTGTTGAAAAAGATAACACCATTGAGATTAAGTTTGAAGCCACTATTGAAAAAGGTTGGCATTTATACGGCACATCAATTCCTGTCGATGGACCACGTCCCACATCTTTTGTGTTCAACACACTGAATAATGCCACATTAGTTGGTGGAATCACACCTAAGTCTAAACTTATCCGTGAGTACGACAACGTATTCAACATGGAGTTAAGCTGGTTTGCCAACTCTGCATCATTTAGCCAAACAATAAAAATTACAGACAAACCTTATCATATCGCTGGTTTTATAGAATTTATGGGTTGCAATGGTGAAACTTGTTTGTCGCCATCAAAAGTTCCTTTTGAATTTAAAAGTGAGAGAAAAGACCGTGATGTTACCTCAACAACTCCTATTGCACAAACCTCTAAAAACCAAATCGTTGAAACTAAATCAATTTCAACACAAGATCTATTAACCGATAGCGACACCATCGCTACAGTTGCTATTGTTCCAACACCTACAAACGACTGGTATACCCCCGTTATCGAAGATTTACAAGCCTTTAATAATGATGATACCAAAACAGCGAACACAACACTTTGGATGATTTTCATTTTAGGATTCCTAGGAGGATTTGTCGCACTATTTACGCCTTGTGTGTGGCCTATTATTCCCATGACTGTAAGTTTTTTCCTCAAACGTTCTGATGACAAACGCAAAGGACGCCGAGATGCTATTTTATATGGGGTTTCTATTGTGGTTATCTACTTAACTCTTGGGATACTAATAACTTTAATATTTGGTGCAAGCGCATTGAACAGCTTGGCTACCAATGCTTTCTTTAATCTCTTTTTCTTTGCTTTACTGGTGTTGTTTGCTGTATCGTTTTTTGGTGCATTTGAATTAACACTGCCCGCTTCATGGTCAAGCAAACTCGATCAAAAAGCTGAAAAAACTTCCGGAATTTTGAGCATTTTGCTTATGTCATTTACGTTAGTACTCGTATCATTTTCGTGTACAGGTCCTATTATCGGTACATTATTAGTTGAAGTTTCCACAACAGGATCGTTACTAGCACCTGCCATTGGTATGCTGGGTTTTGCCGTAGCCCTAGCACTTCCGTTTAGTCTGTTTGCACTATTCCCATCATGGCTTAAATCTATGCCAAAATCTGGCGGATGGCTAAATTCAGTCAAAGTGGTACTTGGCTTTTTAGAATTAGCTTTAGCACTAAAATTCTTATCTGTAGCCGATTTAGCTTACGGCTGGGGCATTCTCGACCGCGAAGTATTTCTCGTATTATGGATTGTAATTCTTGCACTATTAGGATTCTATTTGTTGGGAAAAATCATTCTCCCACACGACGATAAATTGGAACGTATTTCCGTATTGCGCCTTTTAATGGCACTTGTATCCTTTGCCTTTGCTATCTATATGATTCCAGGCTTATGGGGTGCTCCGCTTAAGGCCATTAGCGCTTTTGCGCCACCGTTATCTACACAAGATTTCAATTTATACACTAAAGAGGTTCATGCGGCATTCGACGACTACGAACTCGGCATGCGTTATGCTAAAGAAAAAAACAAGCCTGTCATTGTTAATTTTTCAGGCTATGGCTGTGTGAATTGTCGTAAAATGGAAGCTTCTGTATGGACAGATCCTTATGTGGCTGATTTGTTGCAAAACGACTATGTGCTTATTACTCTATTTGTAGATGATAAAACGCCACTTTCAGAACCGTATGAAGTTGAAGAAAACGGTACCAAACGTACTATAGAAACTATTGGTGATCGCAATAGTTATCTACAACGCTATAAATTTGGCGCCAACGCTCAGCCTTATTATGTCGTTGTGGACAACAAAGGCAAGCCATTATCAGGCTCATATGCGTTCGACGAAAATCCCAATAATCTCATCGAGTTTCTTGAAAATGCCTTAAAACAATATTGAGGATAGAAAACCAGATAAACTTTATCGGTTATTTTCAATGGTAATTCAGTAAAAAAATATACCTTTGTCCTTGGTTTGTAACAGATGCATAAAGTTCAGGTAAAAATTCTAGGTATCAGCGAAATACCATCATCGCAAAATATTTATTGGCTACTGCTCCAAGAAGTACTCGGAGAGCGTAGAGTACCTATTTTGATTGGAAAAATGGAGGCGCAATCCATTTCGGCATCAAGCCAACAGATAGAAACTCCTGTACCGCTTACGCATCAACTGTTTACGAAAATTGCTGATAATTTTAATGTTAAATTGAAAGATGTTTTGATTTTCAGCAAAGAAGAGGGGCTCTTTTTAGCCGAACAAACTTGGCAAAATGGAAGCAATGTTTTCCTGATAGAATCACGTGCTTCAGACGCTATTGCACTAGCTATGGCTGGGAATGCTCCTATTTTTATAGATGCAGCTATTTTTGATAAATTAGATGAAATACGTGATAAAGGTACAAGTGAATTACAACAAAAACCTTTAGAAGAACTTTCAGAAAAACAACTTCAAGAACTCTTAACACAGAGTATTGAAGATGAAAATTATGAACAAGCATCACTGATTCGTGATGAATTAGAACGAAGAAAAAACACAACAAACATTTAATCACAGTTAATGTATTTATAATAGTTAAACTTAAATCTTACTTACTATGAACATGAAATTGCGTTTGATTATCATGAATTTTCTCCAGTACGCCATTTGGGGTGCTTGGTTGATTTCATTAGGAGCTTACTTAGGAGGGAAACTTAACTTCTCAGGTAGCCAAATTGGAAGTTTCTTTGCCACCATGGGTATCGCTTCTCTATTTATGCCTGCTTTGGTTGGTATTGTAGCTGACCGCTGGATTCCAGCTCAAAAAGTACTAGGTATTTGCCATTTAATTGCTGCTTCATTTATGTTTGCAGCTGCTTTCCAAACCACTTACGAAACATTGTATCCTTTGATTCTGTTAAGTGTAATGTTTTATATGCCAACTATTGCATTGTCAAATTCTGTGGCATTCAATGCGCTTACCCAAGCTGGTATGGATACCGTAAAAGACTTTCCGCCTATCCGCGTTTTTGGAACAATCGGTTTTATTTGTGCTATGTGGGTAATCGACTTACGCGATTTAGGTCTAACTCACTATCAAATGTTTGTTTCTGCTGGTTTAGGCGTAGTTTTAGGGCTATATTCATTCACTATGCCTAATTGTCCTGTAAACAAAAATGTAGAGAAAACAAATTGGGTGGACACTTTAGGCTTACGTGCTTTTACACTCTTCAAACAAAAGAAAATGGCTATTTTCTTCATTTTCTCTATGATGTTAGGTATGTCATTACAAGTAACTAACGCATTCGCAGATGGTTACATTCGTAGCTTTGGAGACAATCCAATTTACCAAGGCACATTTGGAGTGGAACACTCTGTGATGTTAATTTCATTATCACAAATTTCAGAAACGCTCTGTATTCTGTTGATTCCATTTTTCTTAAGACGCTATGGTATCAAAAAGGTAATGCTCATCTCTATGTTTGCTTGGGTGTTACGTTTTGCATTACTTGGGGCAGGAAATCCAGGTGCAGGTGTTTGGATGTTTGTACTTTCGATGATTGTATACGGCGTGGCATTCGACTTCTTTAATATCTCAGGCTCTTTATTCGTTGAAAAAGAAACAGACGAATCAATCCGTTCCAGCGCACAAGGGGTATTTATGATTATGACTAATGGATTTGGCGCCTTTATTGGTTCTTACGCTGCAGGAGCCATTGTTGATACTTATGCATGGCCAAATTCTTGGTATATTTTCGCAGCTTATTCACTAGTGGTAGCAATCACATTTGCATTAGTATTCAAATACAAACACGATCCAAACGCCATAGGAGAAATAAAACACTAACTAATAGAGCGTCATTTAATTAAAAACTTACGCCATGGAAGATTTAGGGATGGTATTACGCACCGAACATTTGGTGAAAACATACGGTAAACGAACCGTTGTAAATGATGTTTCCATCAATGTAAAACAAGGGGAAATTGTAGGCTTACTTGGACCTAACGGAGCGGGAAAAACCACTACTTTTTACATGACTGCAGGTTTAGTGACACCGAATGAAGGTAAAATTTTTCTAAATGATATTGACATTACATCCTATCCTGTATATCGACGTGCACAAGCCGGCATCGGCTATTTAGCACAAGAGGCATCGGTTTTTCGTAAAATGTCGGTTGAAAATAATATCCGTGCAGTATTAGAATTAACCAACAAATCACGCGAAGAACAAAACGAAAAATTAGAAAGTTTAATCAAAGAATTTCGACTTGAAAAAGTACGCAAGAATATTGGCGATTGTCTATCGGGTGGCGAACGACGACGTACTGAAATTGCGCGTTGTTTAGCCATTGAGCCGAAATTCATTATGCTCGATGAACCTTTTGCAGGAGTCGATCCAATTGCGGTTCAAGATATTCAAGACATTGTATGGCATTTGAAAGATCGTAATATTGGTATTTTAATTACCGACCACAATGTAGACGAAACGCTTTCGATTACCAACCGAGCTTACTTATTATTCGAAGGAACTATCTTATTTCAAGGGACACCAGAGGAATTAGCTGCCAACCCCATTGTTCGAGAAAAGTATCTCGGACGCGATTTTGAACTCAAGAAAAAAACACGCATAGATATTTAAAATAATAAAAACAGTCACACCATGTTGTGGCTGTTTTTATTTTAGCAGGACACAACATCAAAAAAAACTCTATCTTTGCAAAAATTATTTTTTATGAATGCTTGGTTCACATTACCACAATTACCGCTAACTGACCCTATACCCATATTTTTACTGGTACTACTCATTATATTATCAGCACCACTACTTAATAGGGTAAAAATTCCTCATATCATTGGCTTAATTTTAGCAGGTATGCTGCTAGGACCTTTCGGTTTAAACGTACTGGCAAACGACAAAAGTTTTGAACTGTTTGGCAAAGTCGGTATTCTTTACATTATGTTCTTAGCTGGTTTAGAAATTGATCTAAATACATTCAAAAAAAATAGTGTCAAAGGTGTTATCTTTGGTTTATACACTTTTTCTATTCCTATGACATTAGGCGTCTTAACAAGTGTTTATATTCTCAAATTTGATTGGATAAATTCAATCTTACTTGCCAGTATGTATGCATCTCACACCCTACTCTCATATCCAATTGTGAGTAAAATGGGTATTTCTAAAAATCGTGCAGTAAGCATTACTGGAGCTGGAACCATCTTGACTGACACAGCGGCATTACTTATTTTAGCTGCCATAGTAGCCATTCACAACGATAATGTAGGCGCACTTTACTGGATAAAATTTGGAGTCTCTGCACTTATTTGTGGATTGATTATTTTTGTAGTATTACCCATAGTTGCTAAGTATTTTCTACGTCGCTTTAGCGATAATGTGGCCCAGTACATCTTTGTATTAGCTGTTGTTTTCTTAGCATCATTATTGACTGACGCAGCTGGACTAGAAGGAATTTTGGGAGCGTTTTTTGCAGGATTAGTACTCAATCGTCTCATACCAAATATATCGCCCTTGATGAATCGTATCGAATTTGTAGGTAATGCCATTTTTATTCCATTCTTTCTGATCAGTATCGGTATGTTGATTGATATAAGAGCGTTTTTTATGAATTCTGAAGCTTTATTGGTCGCAACAGTAATGACCGTAGTGGCTACGTTCTCTAAATGGCTGGCAGCTTATTTAACTCAAAAAACATGTAAATTAACATCAACCGAAGGTGAACTTATATTTGGACTAAGTAATGCACAAGCTGCTGCAACCTTGGCTGCCGTGATGATTGGTTATAAAATTGGATTGTTAAATGACAGCGTTTTAAACGGAACTGTTGTGATGATTTTAATTACATGTACCATCAGTTCTGTTGTGACCGAAAGAGCAGCTCGTAAAATCGCCGCCAACACACTTAAAGCTGAAAAATTGCATCAAAAACTGGGAGATGAACGCATTTTAATTCCTATTTCTAATCCTAAAACGATGCCCCAACTGATTGAATTTGGTAACTTAATAAAACCTGCAACTTATAAAAAAGCCTTGTTTGCACTCAATATAGAATCACACAACGACGAAAATGTGGCAAGTAGTAAACTTATGGAAAGTGCAGCCAATATAGCAGCCTCAACCGATAATGAACTAACTACTATTGTTAAAAGTGGTATCAATATTGCCAACTGTATTGTGGAAACAATGGCAGAAGAAAATATTACAGATGTATTAGTTGGAATCCACAAGAAAAACAATTTTGTTGACTCTTTCTTCGGTAATACCATCGAACGTCTATTAAAAGAAGCGGGACAAACTCTATTTATTTGTAGCCAAAAGAAACCTATTAATTCAGTAAAACGCCTCATTGTGGTAGTTCCTGAAAAAGCGGAATTAGAAACTGGATTTGCCATTTGGTTCGATCGTATAAAAAATATAGCCACTAACCTAAGTGTAAAACTGGCTTTTTACGGTAACAAAGAGACTAATGCTGCCCTAAAAAAAATAAGTAGTGATTATAGTGACCTCATGATTTCATTTCACGAATTAGAAAGTTGGGAAGATTTTTTACTGATTATAAAAGCCGTAAAACCGCACGATTTTCTGTTTATTATTTCAGCACGTAAAGGTAGTTTGTCCTATAATCCTTTGTTTGAAAAGATTCCTTACTATTTGACTAAATATTTTACTGAAAATGACTTTACTATTGTATTTCCACAACAAATACAAGCTAATGCGAAAACAAACGAACTATTTAATCCATTGACGATTTAACACATAACAACTTTATATCTAATTTTGCAGATTAAAAAAACGAAAAATTATACGCTGTTTTATAGTAAAAATGACTAAATTATCTCCTTTTAATTACAATCGCCGTACAACAAATAAAGTTACCGTTGGACATATTACCATCGGTGGCGCATCGCCAATTCGTGTACAATCGATGGCAAACAGTAACACCAACGACATAGAAGCTTCTATAGCACAAGCCATACGTATAAAAGAAGCTGGTGGAGACCTGGTACGCTTTACAACACAAGGCATACGCGAAGCACAGAGTTTAAAGCTTATACACGAAAAGTTACAGACACAAGGTGTAAACATCCCTTTGGTAGCCGACATTCATTTCAACCCCAAAGTTGCAGAAGAAGCCGCTCAATTTATTGAAAAAGTACGCATAAATCCGGGAAATTTTGTAGCTGGTAAAATCACCGATTATACTGACGAAGAATTTGCAGCAGAACGTGACAAAGTCCACGAAAAACTGCGTACGCTGATCAATATTTGTAAACAACACAAAACAGCTATTCGTATTGGAGTTAACCACGGTTCCTTATCAGCACGTATGATGAATCGCTATGGCGATACGCCAGAAGGATTAGTAGCTTCATGTATGGAATTTTTAGAACTTTGTCAGTTAGAAAACTTTCACGATATAGTGATTTCCATAAAAGCCTCAAACACTTTGATCATGGTTCAGGCTGTGCGTCTATTAGTGCAACATATGGATAAAGCTGGATTTCATTATCCTTTACATTTAGGTGTTACCGAAGCTGGCGAAGGCGAAGATGGACGCATCAAATCAGCTGTGGGCATAGGTGCTTTATTGGCTGATGGCATCGGCGACACCATACGTGTATCGCTTAGCGAAGATCCTGAATATGAAATTCCAGTCGCCACATTACTCGTCGAACATATTACCAAACGTGCTAATCATCAACCTATTGATGGAATTGTAGTGCCAACATATAACTCACATCTGTATGAACGTCGTGTTACACACGCCATTGATATGGTTGGTGGCAATAATCCTCCTGTAGTTATTGCTACTAAAAAAGGCAACTACGAACCCATGCCTGAATATATTATAGAAGAAAATCATCTACCCATGCGTTCACTTTCGTATCCAGAATTGAATAATCAGATACTTAATGAACTAAAAACGACACCACAAATTGTTTTACTACATTCTAATCATACCAATCCCGTGGGTGAAATGCGTGCATTTTTCCACCGTTTAATATCAGAAAACATTACCGCTCCAGTAATCATAGCTGGTCACTATAACGAAACTAGTACAGAAGCTTTGCAAATCAAAGTAGGAGCCGATATTGGCAGTTTGTTACTCGATGGTTTTGGAGACGGTATTTTACTTACAAACGACAATGACAAAATAACAAACGAAGCTATCAATTCTATAGCCTTTGGTGTGCTTCAAGCCGCTCGTCGACGTATAAGCCGAACCGAATATATTTCCTGTCCTGGATGCGGACGCACACTATTCGATTTACAAGCCACAGTAGCCAAAGTCAAAGCCGCAACAAGTCATTTAAAGAATCTGAAAATAGCTGTTATGGGCTGTATTGTAAATGGTCCTGGCGAAATGGCTGATGCTGACTATGGCTACGTAGGAGCTGCTAAAGGTCGAGTGAGTTTGTATCGAAAAAATGAATGTATTGAAAAAAACATTGCTGAAGAAGAGGCTGTAGAAAAACTTTTAGCTTTAATCGAAAAGGACAAAATAGAAAAACAAGTCTTAAAACAAACTTATAATCAACCACTTAACTGGTCAAAAACTCGTTAAAATCTTCGTCTAAAAAAGCAACACTTTATTGTAAAAAAATAACTACCTTTGCACCCGAAATCAGCCTACCCTCTAAGGAAGACTCTTTCTACAGTTCACGGAATAACAACTATTAAAAAAAAGTATGAAAGTTGCTCACAATTTTAATGCTGGTCCTTGTGTATTGCCTAAACCAGTAATTGAATCGACAATAGAAGCCCTCCGTAATTTTGACAATACTGGTGTCGGTGTACTCGAAATTTCGCATCGCACACCGGGTTGGGAACGCATAATGACTGAAACCGAACAGTTGTGGCGCGATTTATTAAATATATCCGACGATTATGCTGTGATTTTATCAGGAGGCGGAGCCTCAACACAGTTTTATCACGCTGCTGCTAATCTTCTAAAAACAAAAGCATCCTACGTAGAAACAGGATTGTGGGCAAAAAAAGCGGCAAAAGAGGCAAAAACATTTGGTGAAGTTGTTATCGCTGCTTCATCTGAGGACAAAAATTATTCTTATATCCCTAAAGGATACACCATTCCAAAAGATGCCGACTACTTACATATTACAACAAATAATACCATTTACGGCACAGAATTACATATTGACATTGATTCTCCTATTCCTTTAGTGGCTGACATGTCATCTGATATTATGAGCAGACCTATTGACGTCAACAAGTACGCTCTTATTTATGGTGGTGCTCAAAAAAATGTAGGTCCTGCAGGAGTTGCCTTTGTTATTGTTCGTAAAGATTTATTAGGTAAAACTGGCCGTACATTACCAACTATGGTGGATTATCGCACGTACATCGATAATGATCCAAAAAACAATTCAATGTACAACACACCTCCTGTAATTTCAATTTTCGTAATGCACGAAACTTTACAATGGATCAAAAAAATGGGAGGAGTAGAGGCAATGCATCGCCTTAATCTTGAAAAATCGACTTTACTGTATAATGAAATCGATCGCAACAAACTCTTCGTTGGAACAGCTAACAAAGAAGACCGTTCAATTATGAATGTTTGCTTTGTAATGAACGAGGCATATAAAGATAAAGAAGTCGAATTTCTTGAATTTGCCACAGCACAAGGTATGGTGGGTATTAAAGGACACCGTTCTGTTGGTGGTTTCCGAGCAAGTATCTACAACGCCTGTCCGCTCGAAAGCGTAAAAGCACTTGTAGCTTGCATGCAAGAATTTGAAAAAAAAGTGGGTTAAAACAACCCACTTTTTTATTATTGCTCGAGCTGTAATACTGTAAAAAAAAAGATAAAATAAAAAACTACGTTTTTTAATATATAAACCGCACATTATCCACCCATAAGGCATTCCCTAAAGCTCCATGAAAAGCAGGATAACACCCTGCTGAAATCATCAAAATAACGTGGGTCGGAACATCCTCACTTGTTCCCCAATCAACTTCTCGGATATAAACCATTTGCCCTTTACTGTTTTTGGCTTTAAATTCTCCACCATCAGGAAAAAGCCCTTGATATTTTTTAAAGTCCGAACGTTTAGTAATATCACCATAATGGATATTTATGCGATGATCATTCTGCCACTCTGGAATACTCTTAGGAAAACGCTGACGCGCAGTGCCAATACGTTTAGCGTAAATATTACCATCTTTATCTTCCCAACGTTTCTGCAAGTAGATGTAAACTTCGGGTTCATCATGTCCTTCAATCGTCGATACGCCAACACCTAAAGCTTTAGTTACCACACGTTTTTCGGATACGCGGGCTTTAAGATCTAACATGATAGCTTTCGGTTTTTGAGTAAATGGTATGCCCATATCAATGCTCCCGTAAGGATCATTAGCACTACGAACTGGCTCTATAACTGCGCCTAAAAATAGAGTCCCAGCTATAGCCACACGAATATCCAACATTCCTAAGACACGTACTGTTTCCATACGTGTATCAAGTCGCGCGCACCAACCATTACCACGACGTTCTGGTTGAGTAGTATTTGCGCCTTTAGCCACACCCATAACGTTAGCATAGGCATTGGAAATTCCCCAAATAGTGTTTCCTGCAAACGTATAAGGTTTATTGCCTTTGATACAATCAATCGTATCAGTAGGACCTAATATGTATAACGTTTTTATTTTCCCTCCCAACAAGTTGGATTCTTTAATATAACGCACAGTCCAGCTCTCCATATCACCATATTTCAAGGGGACAATACGCTCTTGTGCAGATACAAAATTCACTACAACAAGTAAAAGTCCTAAAATTATTTTTTTCATTAGCTTTTTTGTAAAACTTAATATCATAAGCATTATTCCCAACCGGCAAAGATTTCTTCTCCATATCGATTGCGTTCGTCTTTACCATGCAAAGGATGCCACACTTGTGCAAAGAATGGATTTCCTTGAGCTATCTCATCATAATTCCAAGGCGTTGGAAAACATTCAGGACACCAATGTCCACCTTCCAAAACAAGCACTGGCGACATTTCAAACTTATGTCCAAATTGGCATTCCCATTGTAATGGTGTACGGAAATCGCCTGTAATCATCGTTTTGCTCAAACATTTACCGCCACGAAACTCTGCCGCCTGACGCATATCATCAATATTCCATTCGCTACGAGGTTTTGTTTCGTCATAACCATGATTTAAAAAGGTAACTTCTTCACTAGGATGCGATAAATCTTGGTTTTTCCAATCAGGAATGTTTTCCCACGCTTCTACAGTACCGTAATAAGCTGCTATACGCTGTTTTTCTCCCGTCTTAATCCACCATTGTGTTCCCCATTTTTTCTTATAAGCTAACGGACTCATCACCATTTTCATAATGAACGGCGGTACTATTTTCGCTAAATGATAAAACCATGGTACCTGTTTCCCCATCAATTTAAAATAGTCATCCACAGGAATATTAGCTCGAAAATGGAGATGATCCTCCAATTTTTGAGCATCTGCATACCATTGTCCATGGAAGTTGCGCAAAACAAACCACTCTGGATTAAATATCTTTTCAGGAGGTGGTGACGAAATGGTTTTCAACAACTTACAAATAAATTCATAATTACTCAATCGATAATCTGGTCCGCTACTGATATTATAAAAATGATTCCAAAATTCAGGCGACACATTGTCTTCACATAAATTAGCCAACAAACGACCGCTATCTTCGATTGTAGCCCACTCTAAAACACCCCGCAATGGAACGTGGAACATGATGGGGTCATAATTTTTTAAAATTGCGGGATACAAAATTCCTGATTGACGCAAACAAACCCACTGTTTAATACCCGATTCCACAATAGCTTGCTCAGCCAATGTTTTAGAAATAGCATAATGGTCGTACACGCTGATACAAATGGGGTCTCCAGTACGTCCCCAATGAATAGGCTCATTGCGGTCACTTGTTTGGGCTACGGAACCAATATAACAAACTTTAATATCGTCGGCATTGGGCTGTGCCAAAACGGCTTTTGCTATATTTTCAGCAGCTTTGACGTTTACATAACGAGTTTTATTAGGGAAATAGTCGGCTGCTGGCGATACCATACCACCTACGTGCAACACATAATCGGCACCACGCACACCATCTAACACATCTTCATACTTAGTTAAATCGCCCCAAACCACACGTATTTGATTGGCATAAGGCGCTAATTTCTGCTTATTGATTTTACTGGGACGAGCCAGAACAGTAACATTAAACCTATCAAGGCGGGATAAAAACTCTTGTAAGCCAGCCCAACCCATAGTGCCCGTAGCACCTGTTAAAAAAACTGTTTTCTTCATGCGTGATATTTATGATTCAATAAAAACAAATCTTCAAAAAGAATCGCAAAGGTACTATTTTTTTTCATTTTTGCCACTATTTTCGCCTATGGATTGATTTGCGCATCACAGAAAAAAGACGTAATTTTGTGTCCCAAATTAGATATATTATTATCACATGAATTTTGTAGAAGAACTTACATGGCGTGGAATGATCCACGACATAATGCCCGGAACTGAAGAGCAACTTGCCAAAGAGATGACAACTGCCTATTTAGGCATTGACCCAACTGCTGATAGTTTACATATTGGTCACTTGTGTGGCGTGATGATGTTGCTTCATTTACAACGATGCGGACACAAACCATTAGCTCTCATTGGAGGTGCTACTGGTATGATTGGCGATCCATCTGGAAAATCGGCGGAACGAAATTTGTTGGACGAAGAAACCTTACGTCACAATCAAGAGTGCATTAAACAACAATTAGAAAAGTTTCTCGATTTTAATAGTGATGCACCCAATGCAGCAGAGTTGGTAAACAACTACGACTGGATGAAAGATTTCACGTTTTTAGACTTTGCACGCAACGTAGGTAAACTCATCACAGTTAATTATATGATGTCAAAAGATTCTGTAAAAAAACGATTGAACGGCGAATATTCAGCGGGAATGAGTTTTACAGAATTTACCTACCAATTATTGCAAGGTTACGACTTTGTATATCTCAATAAAACTAAAAACTGCAAACTGCAAATGGGCGGTAGCGACCAATGGGGTAACATCACCACTGGCACCGAATTGATACGCCGTATGAATGGTGGCGAAGCGTACGCACTCACTTGTCCTTTGATTACAAAAGCTGATGGTGGTAAGTTTGGTAAAACTGAAAGCGGAAATGTTTGGCTTGACAAACGTTACACTTCGCCCTATAAATTCTATCAGTTTTGGTTGAATGTAGGAGACGAAGATGCTGCTAAATACATTAAAATATTCACAACTATCGAAAAAGAAGAGTGCGAAAACTTAATTGCAGAACACACTAAAACGCCCCATTTACGCTTATTACAAAAACGTTTGGCAAAAGACGTAACTATTATGGTGCACTCAGAAGAAGATTATAATGCAGCAGTAGAAGCATCTAATATTTTATTTGGTAATGCTACGGCAGACATTCTACATAAAATAGACGAAGAAACTTTGTTGGCAGTATTTGAAGGTGTACCTCAATTTGAAATCCTTAAAAGCGAACTTGATACCGGTATTCGTCCGCTCGATTTATTGGCAGAGAAAACAGAGATTTTCCCATCAAAAGGCGAAGCTCGTAAAACGATTTTAGCAGGAGGCGTTAGCATAAATAAAGAAAAAGTAACCGACATGGAGACTCCAATTGATACTAAAGCACTGCTCAATAATCGCTACATTTTAGTACAAAAAGGTAAAAAGAATTATTTCTTAATTGTAGTAAAATAGTAAATACTCTTATAATTTGTAATATAAAAGGCAGTTGGAACTCAACTGCCTTTTATATTTATGTTAGTATATTAGTTACAACATGGTTAATCCGTAATTCATAAAAATATCACGAGCGTACTGTAAGCGCTCTTTGGATAAAGCCTCTGTCTCTCCCAGCGGATCAGACATACCAAGTGCTTCATATTTTACGACTCCTAATTTATGATAAGGCAATAACTCTACTTTTTCAACCACAGAGTAGCGTTTAAGATAATTTGCTAATTGATGTAATCGTTCCTCATTATCAGTCCATTGCGGTATTAGCACATGACGCACCCAAGTTGGCTTCCCAATCTGCTGTAAATAATCTAAAAACGCCAACGTTTGATCTAAAACACCAGATGTCAACTGCTTGTACTCTTCAGCGTCTATCGATTTGATATCCAATAAAACCAAATCAGTGACAGCTAACAACTCCTTAACGGAATCGTTAAGCAAACAGCCCGATGTGTCAAGCGCTGTGTGTATTTGCTCTTGCTTACACAATGTAAAAAAGTTGCGTATAAAATCTGCCTGTAACAAAGGCTCGCCACCGGTAAACGTAACACCACCCTTTTTCTGTATGAAATTTTTATAACGCACTACTTCTGCTATCAACTCTTGCGCCGTCATCTCTATTTTAGCTTTACTCATATCCCATGTATCTGGATTATGACAATATGTGCAGCGTAAAGGACAACCTTGAGCGAAAATCACAAAGCGAATGCCTGGACCATCGACTGTACCAAATGTTTCAAAAGAATGTATTTTACCTATTACAGCCATTTTGATAAAAAATAAAGTAGCAAAGTATTAGCTTTTCAAACTAAACACTCTGCTACTTTTATAAATAGTTATATTAAATTCTATTGTTAATTGTACGTGAAATTACATCGAGCTGTTGTTCTCTAGTCAAACGTACAAAGTTCACGGCATAACCAGATACACGAATGGTTAACTGTGGATATTTTTCAGGATGCTCCATAGCGTCAATCAACAATTCGTTGTTGAACACATTCACATTCAAATGTTGACCACCATTAGGTGTAAAGTAACCATCCAACAAGTTCACTAAATTATCTACGCGTGCCTCCATATTTTTACCTAACGCATTAGGCGCAATGGCAAACGTATATGAAATACCGTCGTGTGCATGATGGAAAGGCAATTTTGCCACCGAAGCCAAGGCAGCAACGGCACCATTGCGGTCACGACCATTCATTGGGTTTGCACCTGGCGAGAATGGAGTTCCAGCGGCACGACCATCAGGTGTGCTTCCTGTTTTTTTACCATACACTACATTCGATGTAATGGTCAAAATAGATTG
>JARKSE010000138.1 GCA_029974315.1 Paludibacteraceae bacterium
ATTAAATTTTCAAGAAACCGATTTACATGAATTATTGCAAACGGTAATAGGTAATTTTTCGTTGAAAGTGAACAACACAAACGGTAGAATTAAATCGCAGCTCAATGCTCGGAATCCCTATGTTTTAGTGGACGATATGCACTTTACAAACGTGATTTACAACTTAATGGACAATGCGCTCAAATATCGTAAAGAGACACTAATTTTGACGGTTTCGACATGGAATGAAAAAGATAAACTGTTTATCAGTATTGAGGACAACGGCATTGGTATTAAGCACGAAAGTTTAAAACGCATTTTTGACCAATTTTACCGCGTACCAACAGGTAACGTGCACAATGTGAAGGGATTTGGTTTGGGTTTAGCTTATGTTTCGAAAATTATTAAATTACATAAAGGCATTATCAAAGTAGAGAGTGAATATGGAATTGGAACAAAATTTATTATAGAATTATTAACTGTTTAATTGATTTGTTATGGAAAAGGTAAAAATTTTATTATGTGAAGATGATGAAAATTTGGGTATGTTGCTCAGAGAATATCTTCAAGCTAAGGGCTTCGACGTGGACCTTTTACCCGATGGCGAAGCTGGTTATAAAGCATTTGTGAATGGTAAATATGATTTGTGCGTACTCGACGTGATGATGCCCAAAAAAGATGGCTTCACTTTGGCACAAGATATTCGTAAAATCAATGGTGTTGTGCCTATCGTATTTTTGACGGCTAAATCGTTAAAAGAAGATGTTTTGGAAGGTTTCAAAATTGGTGCCGACGATTACATAACAAAACCGTTTAGCATGGAAGAGTTGTTGTTCCGCATTGAAGCTATTTTGCGCCGTTTGAATGGTAAAAAGAATAAAATGGGCAACGAGTACAAGTTGGGTAAATTCACATTTGACACTCAAAAACAACTACTTTCTATTGGCGACAAACAGACCAAATTGACAACGAAAGAGTCGGAACTGTTGAGCATGTTGGCTCAAAATGTAAACAATATTTTAGAGCGTAATTACGCTCTGAAAACCATTTGGGTTGAAGACAACTACTTTAACGCTCGTAGTATGGACGTTTACATCACGAAACTGCGTAAATTGTTGAAAGATGACAAGGAAGTAGAAATTATTAACATTCATGGTAAGGGTTATAAACTAATCGTACCTGAGAACTAATAGTTTTCGCATTTGATACAAAAAGGAGGTAATCACTAATAGATTATCTCCTTTTTTTGTCGGAGTTAGGCGATTCGAACGCCCGACCTCTACGTCCCGAACGTAGCGCGCTACCAACTGCGCTAAACTCCGTTTTGGAACTAGTTTAAATTATGAATGGTTTAACGTTTGAATAATCTCGTCCAACGTTTTATCTTCGCCTTTAGTTACGCATGTTTTAAAATTCATCTCTTCTGCTTTTTCCTTTGAGAACGTAAAATAAGTACACACGGCTTCGGTACAAAGCTCGCCTTGCTCATTGTAAAGAGTTCCTTTTATGGTGATAATATTGCGTTTTTGTTCTTGTATAGAGGCTCTTAATACCAGATAGTTATCCGTGGTTGATACCGCTTTTCGGAAACGTGTTTCCATTTTGGAGGTAACACCCGTAGTTTGAAGTTTGCACAATACAACCCAAGCACAAATTTCATCGAGTAAAACGGATTGAATGCCACCATGTAACGTATTCAGCCAACCTTGAAATTGCGATTTTGGTTGCCATACACTCACAATGTCATTGCCATCTTCATAAAACTCCATTTTTACGCCGGCTCCATTGTGTGGCGCACAGCCAAAGCAGTTATAGCCAGAGAGACTTTCCCATGGATTTGTTAATTTTCGCATAAGTGTTTGTAAATAAAAAACGAAATCTAGTATCGATTTCGCTTTGTGTGTTGGTCGGGATGACTGGATTCGAACCAGCGACCACTCGCCCCCCAGACGAGTACTCTAAACCGGACTGAGCTACATCCCGTTTTTTATTGGTGTGCAAAATTACCAATTTTGTCAAAAAATAGCAAATGCGAAGTCGATTATTTCATCGTGTTTTTTCGTCAAACAATTTCCGGAGAAGATCACGCTGCTCGGCTTTGGTGAGTTTTGTATTGTCAATCACCAGTGCATCGGGTGCTTGCTTTAACGGGCTTTCAGC
>JARKSE010000152.1 GCA_029974315.1 Paludibacteraceae bacterium
TACGTAGTATTGCATATCGGCAAAATTTTGGATCAATGCTTGGTTTTCGGGCGTGCTTGCATCTAATGTTCCAGCATTAAGTTGATTTAAAATAGTGGGATCGGTATTTTCTACAAATGTCATTAAATCATTTGGATTACCCGCTAAATTATTTGAAATGAAAATAATTAGCTTAATAAATGCGCTATAGAAAAGCAGAGCCCAACTAGAACCTAAAACGTTAAAAATAAGATGTCCCATTGCGGCGCGTTTTGCTTGAACATTTGCAGATATAGAAGCTATGAGTGGAGTTATACAAGTTCCAATGTTACTGCCTAAAACTACTGCTGCCGCAAGTTCAAATGAAATCCAACCCTTGCTCGACATAACAAGCACAATTGCAAAAGTAGCACTGGATGATTGTATGACGATAGTAATGAGCGTTCCGAGTAACGCAAATAATAGAACTGAGCCATAGCCCATGCCTGTGTAGGCTTGTAGAAATGAGAAAATTTCAGGATTAGCTTGTAAATCGGGAACTGATTTGTTGATGTAGTCTAACCCTAAAAACAGAAGTGCAAACCCGATTAAGAATTCTCCCCAACTTTTTGACGAGTTCTTTTTTGAAAATAACAGCGGCACGCCTAAACCAATAAGTGGAATAGAAAATGCAGTCATGTTAACTTTAAAACCTAATAGTGAGATAATCCAAGCAGTGGCCGTAGTACCTACGTTAGCTCCCATAATAACAGCCATGGATTGACTTAGTGATAACAGTCCAGCATTCACGAAGCTCACAATCATTACTGTGGTGGCCGAAGAGCTTTGTATTAAAGCGGTAATAAAAATACCGGTGAACGCTCCTACAAAACGATTATTGGTCATTAAAGCCAAAATGTTACGAAGTTTATCACCGGCAGCCTTTTGTAACCCCTCACTCATCAGTTTCATGCCGTATAAGAACAAACATACAGCACCGATCAGTGTAAGCGTGTCGAGTAATCCAAATTCCATGTTATCTTCTTGTTTTTTTGATTTGTCCGCAAAATTAAGCAAAATTCTTCTTATATTCTATACAAAGTTGGTAAAAATTGCCTATTTTTATCCCCTGAATTGGTGTTTAAAGCCTGGTTTTTTAAGGTTTTGTAAATCAAACTATTAACTATTGGACTTTTAACACGCTTATTTTTTTATCGTTATGGCAATGGAGCAAAAAGTCACTATTTTCTGTAAAAACAATCAACAATTTAGAGATTATACACGTGGAACGTCGTTGTTGGAAATTTATCACGACATGGATATTCAACTTAAATATCCGGTAGTTGCTGCGCGTGTTAACTACAAAGTTGAAGACCTAAATTTTTTGGTGTATAAACCTAAAGATATTGACTTTATAGATGCTAGTACTTCATCAGGAATGCGTGTTTATTTGCGTTCTATTAGTATGATTATGGCTAAAGCGCTTAACGATTTGCACCCAGAATCTACTTTGCGTATTGAACATCCTATTTCTCGGGGTTATTATTGCAGTATTGATGGTAGAGATAAGAAAGTTAGCGAAAGAACGATAGCAGCGCTTAAAAAACGTATGCAGGAGATTATCGCAGCTGATATGCCGATTATTTCTGAGGAAAAGCAGACGCCAACAGTTATTGAAATGTTTCGCGAACGTGGCGAAATGGACAAAGTGATTTTACTTGAAACATTGGGAATTTCGTATGCACGTTTTGTGCGCATTGATGATTTTGTGGATTACTACAACGGCGTATTAGTTCCATCTACGGGTTATGTACCATTGTTTGATTTGCAAAGTTATGGTAATGGTATTTTGTTACGAGTGCCCGATCGTAGAGCTCCTCATAAATTGGCAGATTATGAAGATCAATCGAAAATGTTCGAAGTATTCAATGAATTCGCAAGATGGAATAAATTGATGGACTTAAGTAATGTTGGAGATTTTAACTTGTGTGCACGTGAAAAAAGTGTTTACAATATGATAAAAATTGCCGAGGCGTTGCACGAGCGTAAAATTGTGGAAATTTCTGATATGATTCGTGAGCGTCAACCGACCAGTCGCTTTGTTATGATTTCTGGTCCATCATCGTCGGGTAAAACAACGTTCAGTAAGCGTCTCTCTGTTCAACTGATGGTAGCGGGATTAAAACCTATTGTGTTGTCGCTTGATAACTATTTTGTAAACCGTGTTGATACGCCACTTGACGAACATGGTGAATGGGATTTTGAACATTTGCATGCTGTTGATTTAGAGTTATTTAACACACAATTAAAGCAACTGCTTAATGGTGAAGAAGTAGAAATTCCATTTTATAATTTTGAAGACGGTAAACGCTATTTTCGTGGTGAAAAAATTCAATTGCATCCTGAAAACGTGTTGATTATTGAGGGTATTCATGCGTTAAATCCTGAATTAACTTCGGCTATTCCACGCCAAGCGATGTTTAAAATCTATGTCTCCACATTAACAACCATTTCGCTCGATAACCACAATTGGATTCCAACAACCGACACACGATTATTGCGTCGTATAGTGCGTGATTTTAAATTTCGTGGTTTTACGGCGCGCGAAACTATCAATCGTTGGCCAAGTGTGCGGCGTGGTGAAGAGAAGTGGATTTTCCCCTATCAAGAACAGGCTGACGCCATGTTTAATTCCGCTCTGATTTTCGAATTGGCAGTATTACGTAAACATGCAGAACCAATAATTGCCGATGTGCCACAATATTGCGAAGAGTACACAGAGGCACACCGTTTGTTGAAATTTTTAAAATACTTTACTCCTATACACGATCGTGAAATTCCACCAACGTCATTGTTGCGTGAATTCTTAGGTGGAAGTAGTTTTAAATATTGATATTAAAACTTATTATGAAAAAACTTATTTTTAGTATTATACTTCTCATTCTGGCGACAGTAAATGTTAGTGCCCAAAAGTTTCACGCAGGTGGTAGCTTGGGTTTGTGGTATGAGTCAGGAGGAAACACAATGACCGTTACGTTGTCACCAGAATTAGGATATCATCTTAATGAAAAGTGGGCTATTGGTAGTCAGTTAGGAATGGGCGTAGTTACCGATTTTAATACAACATCATACATTTTTACACTGTCACCTTATGCTCGTTATACTTGTTTTTCTCAAAATGCTTTTTCTCTGTTTGTTGACGGTTCAATCATGGCTGGTGTTGCTAATGGCCTTTTTACAGGTAGCGTAGGTGTGAGCCCAGGGCTTTTGTACAAAGTGTCTGATAACTTTGCTTTATATAGTCGTTTTGGCTTTTTAGGTTACAAATATCTTGGAGGCATTTCCATGGTTGGTTTCGATACCAGTAGCGGAAATTTGTCCGTCGGAGCTTATTTATTATTCTAAATTCAGCTATTTTTTTTGAATCCATGCTTAAACAACAACTCAGTATTAAACAACAACAGAAGTTATCGCCTCTTCAAATTCAGGTGATAAAAATGTTGGAGTATCCTACCGTAGAGTTAGAAGAGCGTATTCGCGAAGAGATGGAGGCCAATCCTGCGCTCGACGAAGGGCGCGAAGAGAGTGTGTCAGAGCATGATGATTTTGATTTGAGTGGTGAAGAAGATTATACTAATGACGATTTCGATTTGACCGAATATGCGGCAGACGACGATATTCCTGATTATAAATTACGCACTAATAATCATTCTGCGGATGATAAAGAGGTGTCGATACCTCTTTCCAGTCACACAACGTTTCACGAGTACTTATCGAGTCAGTTGGAGTTAGGAGAAGCTGATACAAAAATACGTCACTTGGCTCAATATCTTATTGGAAATATTGATGATGATGGTTATTTGCGACGTGAAATAGAGGCAATGGTCGATGATTTGGCGTTTCAGTTTGGACTTTCAATTACAGACGCCGATATGGAAAAAGCCTTGGCACTTGTGCAAAATCTTGATCCTGCAGGTGTGGGGGCACGTGATTTACGCGAATGTTTGTTAATTCAGTTGCGTCATAAGCCAAATTCTTCGGCGGTGGTTTTAGCAGAGCGTGTTATCGATCGTTTTTTTGATCAGTTTTCCAAAAAACAGTATGACGCGATCGCTCGTCGTTTAGGCTTGTCGGAAGATGAGATGAAAGACGTAGTCGCGGAAATTATGAAATTAAATCCTAAACCGGGTAATGCTTTTAGTACACCTGCTGAAATTCTGTTGCAACAAGTTACGCCCGATTTTATTGTTGAAAATAACAATGGTCGCTTGTCGGTAAGTCTCAATAATTCTAATATCCCAGAATTAAGAGTAAGTAAAACGTATACGGATATGGTGTCGGATTTTGTTGGGAATAAAGAAAATCAAAATCGTGAAATGCGTGATGCTATTCTGTTTGCCAAACAGAAAATTGATGCCGCACGTTGGTTTATCGATGCTATAAAACAGCGTAATGTGACGTTGTTAAAAACTATGAATGCCATTGTTGAAGAGCAATATGATTTCTTTTTAGAAGGCGATGATACTAAACTTCGTCCTATGAAATTGAAAGATATTGCCGACAAGGTAGGGTTTGATGTTTCCACTATTTCGCGTGTGAGCAACAGCAAATATGTGCAAACTGATTTTGGTGTATTCCCTCTAAAATATTTTTTCTCCGAAACAATGCAAACGGTTTCTGGAGAGGAGGTTTCTAATAAAGAGATTAAACAAATTATTGTAGATATAGTAGCGGAAGAAGACAAATCTAATCCGATAGTTGACGATGTGTTGACTGAGATGTTGCGTGAAAAAGGCTATATTATTGCTCGCCGTACAGTAGCAAAATATCGCGAACAACTCAACATCCCTGTGGCCCGTTTGCGTAAAGAATAGGACAATGAATAGAAAAATAGTTTTTATAATCACTCTGTTTATACTAATTGGTTGTTCTACCAATAGCCAGTTAGAGGGTACATGGCGTTATATAGAAAGTCGTTTTATAACGATTAAATCACGTGATGGTGTTTTGCTTGAAACGCATAAAGGCGTAGTTACCTATCCTGTTAGTCAACAGCGAACTGTAACGTTTAATGCCAATGGGACTTGTTCAGGGTTGTATGATGGAAGTTGGTTGTTGGTTGAAAATTCTATAAAAATCAAAGATGGTGAAAATGCAACGTCTAAAATGTATACCATCAAATATCTTTCAGATACGAAATTAATTTTGGAGAGTTCATCAACTTTGACCGAAGATAGTTTGCTTTACAATACCGTTACAACGCAATATTTTGAGCATTAATGTTGTGCAGAGCGTGGTTCTAAATATTTTTTTAGAAAAGGCGCTGTTATACTATGTTTTGCTTTGCTCAGCTCTTCTGGTGTACCTTGTGCTACAATTTCTCCGCCAAATTTCCCCGCTTCGGGTCCCATGTCAATAATGTGGTCGGCGCATTTTATAACATCTAAATTGTGTTCGATAACTATAATGGTATTACCACGATCGACTAAACGGTTTAAAACCGACAACAGTACTCGGATATCTTCAAAATGCAAACCTGTTGTAGGCTCATCGAGGATATAAAGTGTTTGACCAGTGTCGCGTTTAGAGAGTTCAGCAGCTAATTTTATGCGTTGACTTTCGCCACCTGAAAGTGTGTTACTTGGCTGTCCTAATTTAAGGTAGCCCAATCCAACCTCTTGTACCATTTTGAATTTATGTACAAACGTAGGCATGTTTTCAAAAAAATCAACAGCTTGATTAAAAGTCATATCTAAAACATCGGCAATAGATTTCCCTTTGAATCGAACCTCTAAAGTTTCACGATTGTATCGTTTCCCACCACATACTTCGCACGGTACAAGAACGTCTGGTAAAAAATTCATTTCCAGTGTTTTATAACCATTTCCTTTACATGTTTCACAGCGACCACCAGCGGTATTGAATGAAAAACGTCCCGGTTTATAACCGCGCATTTTTGATTCTGTAAGTCCAGCAAACAAATTACGAATATCAGCAAATATATTGGTGTAAGTGACAGGGTTGGAGCGTGGTGTTCGACCGATAGGCGACTGACTAACTTCAATAACTTTATCGATGTATTCAATCCCTTCTATCGATTCATAAGCTAATGGCTCTTCAAGTGAACGATAAAAATGTTTGCTCAAAATCGGTTGTAATGTTCGGCTGATAAGTGTCGATTTACCAGAACCCGAAACACCTGTGATACATATAAATTTGCCTAAAGGAATAGTTAAATCTACATTTTTGAGATTGTTTCCTGTAGCACCTTTCAGTACCAGGTACTTACCGTTGCCTATGCGGTGATCTGTCGGTCTTTCTATCTGTTTTACTCCTGTTAAATAATTGGATGTTAGCGTGTTTTGTTGTAGCATTTCTTGTGGTGTACCCGCAAAAACAACGTGTCCGCCTAAACGTCCAGCTTGTGGTCCTAAATCTACGATATAGTCGGCTGACAACATCATTTCTTCGTCGTGTTCAACTACAATTACAGAATTGCCCATATCGCGTAAGCGCTGTAACGATCGGATTAACTTTTGATTATCGCGTTGATGCAAGCCAATACTTGGTTCATCAAGTAGATACAAAACATTTACTAACTGTGAACCAATTTGTGTAGCTAAACGAATTCGCTGACTTTCGCCACCAGAGAGTGATGCCGAAGCTCTGTTGAGTGCTAAATAACCCAATCCAACATCTAACAAAAATTGAAGGCGCGTACTAATTTCTTTTAAAATTTCGGTGGCAATTGTTAGTTGTTTGTCCGATAGTTGTGAAGGTAGATTACAAATCCACTCGTATAAATCGTCCAGTTCTAATGCTGCCAATTCAGCGATGTTTTTGCCTGCAATTTTGAAGTGTAAAGCCTCACGATTGAGTCGTGAACCATGACATTCGGGACAGATTACAGGTGTAAAAAATTGATTTGCCCAACGTTGTTCTAATGCGGTATTGTCAGTGGCTTCTTTTTGAAGTTCGATGTAATGAATGACACCTTCGTAAGTTGCATAATAGTTGGTGGATTCGCCCAGGGAAGCATTTCTTACATGAACGGGTTCGTCTGAACCATTTAAAATTTCATCTAAAGCGTCGTCAGGAATTTGAGCAATCGGTGTTTTAAGTGTAATATCGTATTTTTCACAAATCGCTTTTAATTGCCAAAAAATAAGTGAGTTTTTCTCTTTCCCCAGTGGGATGATTCCTCCTTGGGCAATACTTAGTTGTCGATTAGGAATAATTTTGTCAACATCAATTTTATTGACTGTTCCCAAGCCTTTACAGAAAGGACATGCTCCTTTGGGTGTATTGAACGAAAAGTTGTGAGGAGCTGGGTCGTTATATGAAATGCCCGATGTTGGACACATTAAATGGCGTGATAGATAACGAATGGCTTGTGATTCTTTGTCGAGTAACATGATGATGCCATCGCCTTGCTTCATGGCACTTTCTAAACTTTTTTTGAGGCGTTTTTCGTCTTTTTTCTGTATGATTAACTTATCAATAACAACTTCAATATCGTGATTTTTGTAACGATCGAGTTTCATGCCAAACGTAATTTGGCGCATTTCACCATCAACCCGTACATTTAAATAGCCTTTACGGCGAATAGTTTCAAAAAGCTCTTTGTAATGTCCTTTACGACCTTTGACAACTGGTGCCAACAGATAGCAGGCTCTGTTTTCGTAATCGTTAAAAATGAGTTGAAGAATTTGTTCGTCGCTGTATTTTACCATTTTTTCGCCAGTGATGTACGAAAAAGCTTCTCCTGCACGGGCAAAAAGCAGTCGTAAAAAGTCGTAAATTTCTGTAGTAGTTCCAACTGTAGAACGCGGATTTTTATTGGTAGTTTTTTGTTCAATGGCAATAACTGGACTTAGCCCTGTAATTTTGTCAACATCAGGACGTTCCATATTACCAATGAAGTGTCGAGCGTATGCCGAAAAGGTTTCGATGTAACGGCGTTGACCTTCGGCATAAATGGTGTCAAAAGCCAGCGAAGATTTCCCGCTACCGCTCAAACCTGTGATTACAGTGAGTTTGTTGCGCGGAATTTGCACATCAATATTACGTAAATTATGAACGCGTGCGCCATAAACTTCTATCCACCCTTGTTCTACTTTTTCTTGCTTCATGACATCGTTCATTTGGAGAACCGCAAAGATACAAATTTGTTGCTATTTGTGTATTATCTCCAATCTCTTTTTCTTCTAAAAAATCACAAAAAACGAGTTAAATGAACATTATCATATCAGAAAAGAAGCAAAAAAAATAAATTTCTTAAAAAAATGAGTGATAGAGCATATTATCTAAAATTTTTATTGTACATTTGCCATGCAATTTGCATGTATAGAATTTTAATAGAGAAAAGATATGATGGATGTTAAAAAATCGCCAAAAGCCAATTTGGAAAATAGAAGAACTACCTATGTTTTGATGGGTTTAGTTTTTGCATTGGGAGCATTCTATGTAGCTTTTGAATGGACACAGAAAGAGATTAAGGTCTATGAAGCTCAAAACAACATGGAAGTCTTTTTTGAAGAGGAGATGATTGAAAATACAATTCAACAAGAAGAAACGCTTCCGCCACCACCACCTCCTGCTCCAGATGTAATTGAAGAATTGAATATTGTGGATAACGATGTCGAAACAGCAGAAGTAGAAATCGTTTCAGAGGATGATCAAAAAACAGTACAAGAAATGTTAAGAGTACCTATTGCCCCTCCAGTAGAAGACCCTGAGGAAAATGTGGTATTCGTTGTTGTTGAGAAAATGCCAGAGTTTCCAGGCGGTGTAACTGAATTGATGAAATATTTAAATAACAACGTAAAATATCCAATCATTGCACAAGAAAATAGTATTCAAGGGCGTGTTGTTGTACGGTTTACTGTTCGTAGAGACGGCTCAATTGACGATATAGAAGTGGTGCGTTCTGCTGATCCTAATTTGGATAAAGAAGCAGTACGTGTCATAAAATCAATGCCTAACTGGAAACCTGGAGAGCAAAGAGGAAAAAAGGTTAACTGTAAATTTACAGTGCCGGTTGTATTTAAATTACAAACTTAGTTTTGTGTTACAACCATATAAAATACTGCCTCGCAATTCAAGCGGGGCAGTTTTATTTACTTAAGATTTTTAAAAAATAAAAATATATAACAAATCATGGAGTTTTTAAAAAAGATTAAAGCGCGTGCACAAGAACATTTACAGCGCATAGTATTGCCCGAGGGAACAGAACTTAGAACTTTAACAGCAGCCAATAATGTTCTTCGCGACAAAGTGGCTAAGCTTATTTTATTAGGCAATCCTGCCGTTATTGCTCAAATAGCTAAAGAACATCAACTCACATATATTCAGGAAGCAACTATTGTTGATCCTGAACAAAATCCGGATTTGGATAAATATGCAACACTGTTGTACGATTTACGTAAAAACAAAGGTGTAACATTTGAACAAGCAGTAGAATTAGCTAAAAACCCACTCTATTTAGGCTGTTTAATGATTAAAGCGGGCGATGCTGATGGAGCTTTGGCTGGTGCCAATAATACAACTGGAAATGTGTTGCGTCCTGCTCTTCAAATTATTAAAACATTACCTGGTGTTAGTTGTGTTTCTGGTGCATTATTGTTATGCTCGAAAGAAAAACAGTATGGTGAAAATGGTTTACTTATGGTAGCTGACGTGGCGGTAATGCCCAATCCAACGGCTGAAGAGTTGGCTCAAATTGCTGTAACAACAGGATATACTATGCGAGCTATTGCAGGCATTGAACCACGCATCGCTATGTTAAGTTTTTCAACCAAGGGAAGTGCATCGCATGAATTGGTAGATAAAGTAACAACAGCTACTAAACTGGCACAACAAATGGCTCCCGATATGGCTATCGATGGAGAACTTCAGGCCGATTCTGCTATTGTCCCCTCAGTAGGTGCTCTTAAAGCCCCAGATAGCAAAGTGGCTGGCTCTGCTAATACTTTGGTGTTCCCAAGTATAGAGGTGGGAAATATTAGTTACAAACTTGTTCAACGTCTTGGTGGTGCAGAAGCTATTGGTCCAATTTTACAAGGTATGGCTGCGCCTGTTAACGATTTAAGTAGAGGTTGCTCCATAACTGATATTGAACAAATGATTGCTATTACAGCAAGTCAAGCTATAGCAGCTAAATCAAATTGATTTTTTATTTAAGCATTATTACAATCGTATGAAAATTTTAGTTTTAAACTGTGGAAGTTCATCAATTAAATACAAATTATTTGATATGACTTCTAAAGACGTGTTGGCACAAGGTGCGATTGAAAAAATAGGTTTGTCTGATTCTTTTTTGAAATTTGCCTTACCTGATGGCAATAAAGTTGTTGTTGAAAAAAATATACCAGAACATACAGCAGGCATCGAGTTGATATTAGAAACGCTTGTAAGTAATGAACATGCTTGTATAAAATCACTAAAAGAAATAGACGCAGTAGGTCATCGTTTGGTGCATGGTGGTGAGTATTTTAACACTTCTGTTGTTATTACACCAGAAGTGATAGCACGCGTTCAAGAATGTTCTGATTTGGCACCTTTGCACAATCCTGCCAATTTGAAAGGTGTGGCGGCTATTACGCAGAAATTACCAGAAGTTCCACAAGTTGGTGTGTTTGACACAGCTTTTCATCAAACGATGCCAGCCTATGCTTATATGTATGCTATTCCTTACGAATATTACACGAAATATAGCATTCGTCGCTACGGATTTCATGGTACAAGTCATCGCTATGTATCGAAACGCGCCTGCGACTTTTTGGGATTAGATTATCATACAACAAAAATCATTACAGCACATATTGGTAATGGTGGATCAGTTACAGCAATAGAAAATGGGAAATCAGTTGACACTTCGATGGGTTTGACACCTGTAGAAGGTTTGATGATGGGTACGCGTTCTGGTAACGTTGATCTTGGAGCTATCACGTATTTGATGGATAAAGAACATTTAACCAGTGCCGATGTTTCTGAATTAGTTAATAAGAAAAGTGGGGTAATGGGTGTATCGGGTGTGTCAAGTGACATGCGTGATATTGACAAAGCTATTGCAGAGGGAAATTCACGTGCAAAATTAGCT
>JARKSE010000154.1 GCA_029974315.1 Paludibacteraceae bacterium
GAAAACGACCGGAAGAATTTACCAAACGACTGACTAATTTTATAGAAAAAACTCGGAACAACAAACTTATTTCAGGGTTTGGTGGTATTGACAAATATTATTAACAATGACTGACTTTTATACGACAGAAAAACAACGAACAGCTAACAGGCGTTTGGCAAAAAAGCGGTTTCAGTGCTGGCAGACAGTTTAGTGTTTCGAAATGGTCGCTTGTTTTTAACCGCAAACCGTTAGCAATTACTGTAAAACACCAATAAATACACACAAAAAATGGATAAATCTAAATCAATAGCAAAAATTGTTGGACCTACACTCACCGTAATGGTTCTTTCAGAAATGAGAATATGGAATCCAACCCTGTACGACACACAAATTGTGCCTGTCATTTACCTGAATGGCATTTTACTTTTTGTTGCCGGATTATCCATTGTCAAGAACCATAATATTTGGACTTTCGGCTGGAAAACAATCTTGACAATAGTTGGGTATGCAGGAATTATTCTTGGACTGTTAAGAATGTTTTTTCCACAAGTTCAACAAGAAAAATTTGAAAACAATAATTCAATTCTGGTTGTTGAAATAATATTAATACTTGTCGGAATTTTTTTGACTGTGAAAGCATATTATCCGACAAAGAAGTGATTTTTTTTTGCGTAATCACATCTCCAATCTCCACGCTTAACAAAGCTCACAAAGACAATCATTTGATAGTTGGTTGTGAAGCGAAATACTTGGGGTGCGACTAAACTTACCTATACCAAGTCTAACCGAAAAACCAAGCAATATGCGACTATTGATTTTACTTTCCGTTTTACTCTGTTCCTGTAACAAAGACGTTGGTTCTGTTGCACAAGCCTATCGGCAGACAAAAACCATTTCATACAACTCGGTGAGCGTGGACGTTGTCATAGATAAGCCTGCAAAAAACGACTTGGACGTTTTACTTGTGTTTCACGGAACAGTTAGGTATGACCGTGAAATTCTTACTGCCGCCAACAACACATTGGATAAGTTTAAAGCAATTTTGGACAAGAAAGATATGATGATTGTCAGTGTGGCATATCCGCAAGAAAATGTACTGTTGGGCGATAATATTGTTCAATGTGAAGCTGCCTTGCTATGGCTAAAAAATAAAGCAAGCCAAGAATTGGGAATAACCGTGAAAAAGATATTCTTAGGCGGGCACTCACAGGGCGGTTATGTGGTAACAAGACTAAATACAATGCACCAAACCGATGGAGTAATTGCCAATGCTCCCGGTCCATTAAACCTTGTTTATAGATGCCAGTTGGAAGAAAACGGACAAGTGCAATCAAGTGCCGTCTGCACCAAACTTAAAAATGTGTACGGAACAACAACGAACAACCCCAATGCCTACTCCGAAAGGTCGTTGCTAAATTTTACCGGCGGATTTAAGTCAGATATTTTGTTTGTGCAAGGGTTAAATGATTCGCCCATTCAACTGCATTCTTGGACAACTTTCAAACAAGATGTTCTGAATTGTACAAATTGTAGAAACAGGCAGTTTGTTGAAATTCCGGACGGTAGTCACGGAGCTCTGTTTGAAAGCCCAACTGCAAAGGCTGAATTTAATCGTTTTATAAATAGCCACTAATAATTATACTTTCCTTTATCAAAATTTCTACCTGAATTAACATTGAACTAAAAAAAATAAATTTTGATTAAAATAAGATAAATATTTATTGATATTCGATAAATATATATTATCTTTGCAGCATAATTTAAAATTTTAATCATTATGTCAAAAACAAACAACTTCGTGTACTGGGCATTATATGTTATTGCCTGGCTTATTTTTATCGGTTTAGCTATTGAAGCAGCCGGTTTAATCGTAAATTTCTTGTTCAGCTTATTTAAGCCTGAATTTGTACCAAATCTTTATCAAAAGCTGGACTTAACTCAAATGTACAACGAGAGTAGATTAGCTTTTTTAGGTATTTACAGTTTTATTCTAATCGTTGCAATTCTAAAAGCCGGCTTATTTTACGGTGTCATTAGGTTAATGCACAAAATGGATTTGCAAAAACCGTTTAACAGCTTTGTTTCCAAACAAATATTACGGATTAGTTATTTTACTCTTTCCATCGGATTATTGAGTTTTATTGGCAGGCAGCTTGCAAAAAACCTGACACATTATGGATTTTACACGCATAATTTAAACCAATTTTGGGCAGACAGCCAAGCGTTTATTCTGATGGGTGCTGTTATTTACATCATTGCCACTATTTTCAAAAAAGGGGTAGAAATTCAAAACGAAAACGATTTAACTGTGTAAGCCATGCCAATCATTGTAAATTTAGATGTGATGATGGCGAAACGCAAAATGTCGCTAAATGAGCTGTCGGAAAAGGTAGAACTTACACTCTCTAACCTTTCTATTTTAAAGACCGGAAAAGCGAAAGCAGTACGTTTTAGCACCTTGGAGGCAATTTGTAAAGCGTTAGACTGCCAACCGGGAGATATTTTAGAGTATGTAAAGGAAAAAGAATAAAATTTAATCTGAATATTTATGAAAAGACAATCTCTTTTTAGACGAATTTCAAAGCATATTTTTCGTGCAATTGGCGTACTCTTGGCAATATGGACAATATGGAGTTTGATACCCATTAAACAAACTATAAATCCGATTCAGCCAAGGGCAGATACACAATATTGGATTATGCAAGACGGGTATAAAATCTCATACACAAAAATAATTGGTAACACAACAAACAGAAACCCGACTGTAATATTTTTACACGGCGGGCCCGGTGGTTATGTTCATTCGTCTATTATAAATCAAATGAAAGAAGTAGCTCAAAATGGTTATGATGTTTATCTGTATGACCAAATAGGCTCCGGTTTATCTGACCGACTACCTAAACCCAAAGACTATTCTTTTGAAAAACATCTGAGAGACCTAAATGAAATAATTAATACACAAATCAAGGCTGAAAATATTATTTTAATAGGACATTCATTCGGTGGAATTTTGGCTACACATTATACCGCCAACCACCCCGAGAAAATTTCGAAGCTGATACTTTCATCGCCCGGTGATTTACAACCTTATAGAACTGACGATGACGGAACAATGACGGATATGGTTAAATTGTATCCCATACCGAAACAATATATCTTTAAAAAACCGATTGAAGTTTTTGAGCAAACCGAAAAAGATTTTTTACAACCGAGAATTGTGATGTCTATGCTATGTGCATTAGCGTTTAATTTCAAATGGGCAAGCGATAAAGAATTTGACGATTACACCAACACGATGGCGTCAAAATTTACCAAAGGAATGGTTGCAGACCCGAAGAACGTAAAACCCGAAGAGGGAGGCGCAGGCGGGTACTCTCACGGATTTAGCAATATCTATGGAAATCTTGCCGATGTCAGAACTAAATTAAAACAGCTGAATATTCCTACTCTTGTAATGCAGGGGCAATATGACCAAGGCGAGTATTCATCGGTTTATGAATATGCAGATT
>JARKSE010000192.1 GCA_029974315.1 Paludibacteraceae bacterium
AAACATTCACCGTTAAAACCGAAAATTTATCCGATAAAAACGTTTATGTAAAATCCATAAAGCTTAACGGCAAAAAATATGAAAGGCATTTCATAACACATTCGGATATCCTCAAAGGTGGTGAAATGCTTTTTGAAATGAACAATAGGCCAAACAGAAAGTCCGCTTCTTATCAAAAACCTTATTCTCTTACGGAATAACAGCTTCGAAACAGAAAGATAGTATTGAATATGACACACTAAATTCAATACTATTTACTTTAAACCAGGAACTTAACTTTATTTCAATATTTTATACTGCCAGCCCTTAGCTTTTAGCTCATTACCTACTATTTCAAGCTGCGAGGTGTCTTGCAAATTAAAGGTTATTGTGACCTGTACATATCCTACCGGAACGTTGGTAATGGAACGTTCGTGTTCAATATCGTGAATAGAAGCGCGTAATTTTTCCAAAATACTAATAATTTGGCTTAACATACCGGCTTGATCGGGAATGAGAACTGCTATTCTGGCTCTTAATCCCTGTCCTATAACACCTTTTTCGATAATTTGCTCCAAAATACTGGTATTTATATTACCACCGCTAATAACTGCAACTACATTTTTATTTTCAACATCTACTATTTTGTTTAAAATTGCCGCTAAAGAGGCAGCACCGGAGGGTTCCGACAAGTTCTTGGCACGTTGTAGCAAATTAAAACAAACTTGCGCTATTTCATTGTCATTTACCACAACAACATCATCAACATATTTTTTAACTATTTCGAAGTTGAGATTTCCGGGAGCTTTAACTGCAATTCCGTCTGCTATCGTATTTCCTGACACAAAAGGTGTAAGCACGCCATTGTCAAGTGAAACTCGCATGCTATGTGCACCTTCAGCTTCTACACCAATAACTTTAATGTTTGGATTCATGCTCTTTAAAGCAATGGCAATTCCCGAAATAAGTCCGCCACCGCCAATAGGCACAAAAACCATATCTATGTCATCCAACTGTTCAAATATTTCCAAACCTATCGTGCCGGCTCCTGCTATAATATCGGGATGATTGTATGGATGAACAAAAACAGCTCCGGACTCTTCAAGATAATCCATGGCGGCTTCATAGGCATCGTTAAAACTGTCTCCTCTTAAAATCACATTGGCTCCATAACCTCTGGTCGCAATAACCTTTATCGGAGGAGCAAATTCGGGCATGAAGACGGTGCTCTTAACTCCCAATTTTGTAGCAGCATAAGCTACACCTTGCGCATGATTTCCTGCCGAAGCACAAAGTACGCCGCGTTCTTTGTCTTCGGGACTTAAATTGCTGATATGGTTGTAAGCTCCACGGATTTTGAATGAACCCGTAGATTGTAAATTTTCAAGCTTCAAATAGACCTGCGCATTCACCATGTTGGAAAATGACTTGCTACGTTCCAAATCAGTACGTTTAACTATTTTTTCTAATAGTTTTTTCGCCTTTATTATGTCGGATAATGCAGGTATAGGCATATCACATATACTTTTACTCATGGCTATTATTTTTATTACAAATGTACATTTATTTATTACAATTTGAAAATGAGAGTGTGTTATAATTCGTTCTAACAGGCAAAATGCACTACCGTATGTATCGGCCTATTTAGTTTAAGAAAATATTGACTGTTCCCACAGCAAATTAATCCCCAAAAATGAGGATATTTTACTACCAAAATACCAACTTTTGGGGATTGCCCCCATCTCTATTTATCGTGAACTTTGCATTTGAAATTACTTTAATTATCACCTCTAAAGATCAGTAATCAATGAGAATTTCAAAAATATTTATTTCCGTTTTAACGAAGAGACATATTTTACTAATTCTATGCCTGTTGTGTGCTTGGACGAACTCTTGGTCAGAAGAGTCTGTGAAACACACTAGTGACGCTCATATTATCGGACACGTACTTGACAAAGCAACAAAAGAACATTTACCATACGTAACCATACATTTGCAAGGCACTACCATAGGCATTTCAACCGATGCCACCGGACACTATTTCCTGCGTAATTTACCGGTTGGAAAATTCACGCTCAAGGTATCAATGATTGGTTTCAAAACTATTTTAAAAGAGGTAGAAATAAAAGAAAAAACCACGCAGGAAATAGACTTTGAAATGGAGGAGGTGAGCGTTTCGCTGAGCGAAGTGGTGGTGTCGGCAAACCGCAGCGCAACTACGCGTCATATGACGCCCTCACTGGTTAATGTAATCGGAATTAAAATGCTCGAAACAACAAACGCATACACACTTTCAGACGGATTGAACTTTCAGCCCGGACTTCGTGTGGAAAACAATTGCCAAAGCTGTGGTACTACACAGGTTCGCATCAATGGATTGGATGGACCTTATTCGCAAATTCTTATTGATTCTCGCCCAATAATCGGCGCATTAGCGGGTGTTTACAATTTGGAGCAAATCCCGACCAATATGATTGAACGTATCGAAGTGGTTCGTGGTGGAGGATCGGCACTTTTTGGCGCCAACGCCATTGGAGGAACCATCAATATAATTACTCGCGAGCCAAATCGCAATTCAGGCGAAATTACACACACTTTATCTAACATAAATGCTTCCGGAGCATTGGAAAGCAACACAACTTTTAATGCTTCGCTCGTAAGCGACGCACAGAAAGCGGGTATCGTGGTTTTTGGGCAACATCGCCAGCGTGACGGTTATGATTTGGATGGTGACGGCTTTTCAGAGTTGCCCCATTTGAAAAATAGGGCTTTCGGTTTTCGTTCATATCTTAAAACCGGCATTTATTCAAAGCTCTCTTTAGATTACCAAAATCTGCACGAATTTCGTCGTGGCGGCGACCGGTTTCATTTGCAGCCCTTTGAAGCATACATAACCGAACAAATAAAACATTACATTAATGGTGGTTCGCTCAAATTCGACCGGTTTTCTGCTAATCAGAAGCACCAATTCTGTATTTATGCAGCGGCTCAACATACCAACAGAAATTCATATTACGGTGCCGGAGATCCTTATATTGACGATGTCCCGGAGATCACTCCTGATATGACTCCCGAAAGAGTTAAAGAGATAAACAACATCGTCGAAAATAATAATTTACGAAAAAACTCCTTCGGACAAACCACCGAGTTAACCTATCAAGTCGGAGGTCACTATATTTATTCATTTGATAAATTGTGGTTTATGCCGGCTGATTTAACAATGGGAATAGAATTTATCGGCAGCAACTTGGAAGATGTAAGCGGTTACCGGAAGAGCCCTATTTCTCAAAAAACAAAAAACCTCGGTTTCTTTTTTCAAAATGAGTGGAAAACCACAAAATGGACTTTTTTATTGGGCGGACGCGTTGATAAACATAATTTAGTAAAAAATGCCATTTTCGTTCCTAGAATCAATGTTCGTTATAACCCGATAGAGAGTATTAATCTCAGAGTCTCTTATAGTGAAGGATTCCGTGCCCCTCAATTTTTTGACGAGGATTTACACGTTGAAATTGCAGGAGGAGAACAAATAATAAGAGTGCTGTCAGAAGAGTTGCATGAAGAGCGTTCACGCAGTATCAGTACATCTGCCGATTTTTACTATAAGTTAGGTAACGTTTCATGCAATACCCTGATCGAAGGGTTCTTTACTCGTTTGATGAATCCTTTCACCAATGTGAAAACGGGAAACGAACTTTTGATTGAAAATGATACGAATGGTGCAAATGTTTACGGTATTAACCTTGAAGGCAGGGTGGCATACAGAAATGTTTTCGACTTGCAGGCAGGAGTCACTCTTCAGAAAAGTGAGTACGACAACGAGCGCAAATGGTGGGAACCCGAAAGCCCCGAAGAGCAAGAGTTGGATAAGGTGGTTCCTACACGAAGATTTATGCGTACACCTAATGTTTATGCATATTTTGTGACGACCTATAACGCCTCAAAGAGAATATCTACAACGCTGTCGGGAAAATATACAGGGAGTATGCTTGTTCCCCACGAAGTGGGAGAAGGGAAAGAAGGTATTCACAGATTTTCAAAAGTGAATATTACTGAAACCACACCTTCATTTTTTGAGTTGAATCTAAGCGCAAGCTATACATTTACTGTTTACAACGATGCTCAATTTCAGTTAAATATAGGGATAAAAAACCTTTTTAACTCCTATCAAAAAGATTTCGACACAGGCCCTGGAAGAGCGTCCGGTTATGTCTATGGACCGGCAATTCCCAGAACCTTTTTCGCAGGGTTTAGGATTAAGTTTTAAACACTAAAACGAGTGCTAAACAATTAACCCCGAAAGTTAGATACAACATTCGGGGTTTGCATATTGTAACGCAATGAAGCGTTCATTGGGAGAAATTAAATAAGTAATAAACAACAAACAATAGTTGCCCTATAAATTAGTTACACAATTACGCTTAT
>JARKSE010000202.1 GCA_029974315.1 Paludibacteraceae bacterium
CGTAATTCCAGTCAATTCATGTGTGAAAAAATCTCGTCCTAAACAACGTAAAATGAAAGAAGCACAAGCCACCACCAACATGGTGATATTTAATAAAGTGGCTTTATTGATGCGACTGTGTTCAATATCAGAATAGTACTGCCCAGCTTTATTACCATAGGTTTTAAGTAACGAAAAATTTTTCCAAACCGTAAAGACGACTTGAACCAGAAAAACCAGTTTGATAAATAAAATCACGGTACGCTGATATAAACCTGCTAGCGTTATAGGTTGTCCATCATTAAAAATGAGTTCCTCATAACTCGTTTTATCCATCCATATTACACCAATCGTGTAAAGAATAAAAAGAGTGGTTGGTGCAACTAAATAAATAATGTGTTTACGGAACGAAAATCTGCGGTCAACCGTCAGTAGTCGGATGTAAATGTGAAACATAGGGTAAACCATCAACGAGGCATACTGGTAGAGTGGGTCAATGGCAATATAAAACGTATGCAGTGGTGCGAAAAACAGAAAATGCGATGCATACACCACAAACGCAAATGACATAAACTTACCTAAAAAAGACTGCGGGGACCGTGGACATTGTCCAATTTGTAACGTTAAACTCCAGAAGAATGTCACAAATACGGGGAAGGCCAATAGTAATGTTTTGAGCATAGGTGTGGTCTTTAGTATGAGTACAAAGGTACGTCTTTTTTTTGTTTTGTTAGTATTTTACAACAAATAATGTACCTTTTGCGTGAAAATTGTACTTTTTGAGAAACGAACAATGTTAACTCATTATAACTTTGCACTATCGTTCAACCTTAATACTTATAATCATGAAAAAACAAATTACGCTCATGTTTTTGGTATCGCTTATGATACTATTTGTCTCCTGTGACCCAACCGATAATAATAACAATGGGAATGTTACAAATTATTGGACAACTAATGCATTAGTACGTTTGCAACTGAAAGGTGCTGTTCATACTATCACTCAAAATGAGGTAACTACAGAATTTAATAACGATGGTATGACGGTTCGAGTAACCTTTCCAGAGCCTGGTGGAGAGCAAATTTATACTTATGATGCTCAAGGACGTTTATTAAGTGATGGTAGTAGTACTTTTGAGTACAATAACCTTGGAAAATTTATTCCAAATTTCCCTTTTCACATTAATCATGCCGGTTTAACTCCCAACTTAAGTGCAATGATTGGTGAGTCAAGTCGGATGGATTATGTATTTGTGGGCGACACACTGTGGATGATGGGACAATACACCTCCAGCACAGAAACCACCAGAGATACCACTAAGATTTACTATGCCGATAAATATCCAACTAATTTTGTAACCGATTATTCATTTATGAATGCGACTTACCA
>JARKSE010000136.1 GCA_029974315.1 Paludibacteraceae bacterium
CTATAAATTTCGATCAATGCGGGTTGGTGCCGATGCCAAAGGTCTTATCACCGTCGGAGGACGTGATCCGCGTATTACGAAAGTTGGTTATTTTATTCGTCGTTATAAATTAGATGAACTGCCACAATTAATAAATGTTGTGATAGGTGATATGAGTTTTGTAGGACCGCGTCCTGAAGTACGTAAATACGTTGATTTATATACTCCAGTACAGGCCAAAGTTTTGAGTGTACGTCCCGGTATTACCGATTATGCATCAATCGAATATGTAGATGAAAATGTGTTGCTGGCCGCCTCATCTAATCCAGAAAAAACCTATATAGAGGATATTATGCCCGATAAAATAAGGTTTAATATGAAGTTTATTAATAATCGTTCTGTATCCGAATATTTTAAAATTATAGGGCTTACTTTTTTTAAAATTATAAGATAATATGGCTATTGTGTAGTTTTTTATAATATTCTATATTTGTAGTCAAATATTAACAACAGATGGAAAACTATTTTAAACATGAATCGGCGTATGTTGACGAAGGTTGCCAAATTGGAGCCAACACCAAGATTTGGCATTTTTCGCACATAATGTCTCATTGTGTAATTGGTGAAGATTGCAACATCGGACAAAATGTGGTGATTTCTCCAGAAGTGCATCTTGGACGTAATGTAAAGATTCAAAATAATGTATCGGTTTATACGGGTGTTATTTGTGAAGATGATGTTTTTTTGGGCCCATCAATGGTATTTACCAACGTTATAAATCCTCGCAGTCATGTTTCTCGTAAAACAGAATATAAACAAACCATCATTCGTCGTGGTGCCAGTATTGGTGCCAATGCAACGTTGGTTTGTGGTAACGAAATTGGAGAATATGCTTTAATTGGCGCAGGTTCAGTGGTTACAAAGCCCGTAAAACCTTATGCCTTAGTGGTAGGTAATCCCGCACGACAAATTGGCTGGGTGAGTGCCTATGGCGAAAAATTGGAATTTGATGCGCATGGAGTGGCTGTTTGTCCTGCAACGGGAGAACGGTATCAACTTCAAAATTCAACGGTTAAATTGTTAACTAAATAAACAAAATAGTATGGTAAAATTTGCAGTAGTAGGTCAGGGACACATTGGTAAACGTCACGCAGAGATGATTCGCCGAAATCCAGATTCAGAATTGGTTGCTGTATGTGATATTTATCCAAAAGAAAAAACAGGATGTGAATCTATTGAAGAGCCCTATTTTTCATCTATTGATGAGTTATTGGCTTCCAATTTGGATTTTGATGTTGTTAATATTTGTACACCTAATGCATTTCATGCTGAATATGCAGTGAAAGCGTTGGCTGAATCTAAGCACGTAGTACTTGAAAAACCGATAGCATTGACTAAAGCTGATGCTGAGCGTATAGTATTTAAGTCTTTGGAAATGAGTAAGTCGGTGTTTTGTGTTATGCAAAATCGTTACTCGCCACCATCGGTGTGGCTAAAAGAGTTGGTTGACCACAAAATTTTGGGTGACATTTACATTGTAAAACTCGATTGCTATTGGAACCGCGATGAACGTTACTATAAACCAGGCGATTGGCATGGCGATGCGGTACTCGATGGTGGAACTTTGTTTACACAATTCTCTCACTTTATTGATATTATGTATTGGTTGTTTGGCGATATCACTAATATTCGTGGACATTTTGCCGATTTTAATCATAAAGATTTAACCGCTTTTGAAGATAGTGGAATTGTAGCGTTCGATTTTATCAACGGCGGAATTGGTTGTATGAATTACTCTACGTCTGTGTGGGATACAAATCTTGAAAGTTCAATTACTATTATCGGCGAAAAGGGAACCGTGAAAGTAGCAGGACAGTACATGAATGAAGTGGTCTATTGTCATGTGAAAGATTATGTGATGCCAGAATTGGCACCTTCAAATCCGCCCAATGATTATGGTGCGTATAAAGGTTCTGCTCAAAATCACCACTATGTGATTCAAAATGTCGTTGAGAAATTGAATGATAAAGGTACAATCACTACGAATGTACTTGAAGGTTTGAAGGTGGTAGAAATTATTGAGCGTATTTATGCGGTACGAGACCGGCAATGGAAAAAATAATTTTAAAAAGGCGTTCTATGAATGCCTTTTTTGATGTTATGAAAAAAATACAATTTCGTTTGCGTGAAGGCGAAACCTCGATTCATCTAATTCAACTGCTTAAAGCAGCCAATGTGGTGTATGCGGGTAGTGAAGCGCAACAGTTGGTAACTTCTGGGCAAGTGAAGCGTAATGGACAAGTTGAATTACGCAAACGGGCACAAATTGTGGCGGGTGACCGCATTCAGGTTTCAAATAGTGAAATAACCGTGTTTTAATTACAGCTATGGATGTTGAACGTTTGCGTGAAATTTGTTTGGCATTGCCTTATGTCGAAGAGAAATTTCCGTTCGACGATTATACGTTAGTATTTTATGTTGGTAGTAAAATGTTTGCATTAACTGATTTGCAAACACCTAACTCTGTCAATTTAAAGTGCAAGCCAGAGCAAGCCATAGAACTACGTGAACGTTATGTGGGATTTGTGCCAGGCTATCACATGAATAAAAAGCATTGGAATACTGTAACGCTTAATGCAGACGTTACTGATAAATTGATATCCGAACTGGTAAATCATTCATATCGATTAGTATGGAATAAATTGCCTCGTAAAGAACGAGAGGCTTTAATAACTGGATAACTTGTGGCGAGAATTCCTAAAACCATAGAACTATTAGCTCCTGCAAAAAATGTAGAAATTGGTATTGTAGCTATCAATCATGGTGCGGATGCTGTTTATATTGGTGCACCCAAATTTAGCGCTCGTCAAGCAGTAGGAAATTCGCTCGACGACATTGCTACGTTAGTTGCTTATGCCCATCGCTTTTATGCCCGAGTTTATGTGGCGTTAAATACAATTTTGACTGATGATGAGTTAGATGAAGCACGTACATTGATTTATAAATTGTACGATATAGGTGTAGATGCACTCATTATTCAAGATATGGGGCTGCTTGAACTTGATTTACCACCAATTCCGTTGCATGCTAGTACGCAGTGTGACAATCGTTCATTAGAAAAAGTACAGTTTCTCGAACAATGTGGTTTTGAACAAGTAGTACTTGCTCGTGAACTGTCACTGCAGCAAATTCGTGAAATTGCTGAAAAAACATCGATAGCTTTAGAGTGTTTCGTACATGGTGCGTTATGTGTGAGTTATAGTGGTCAATGTTATTTAAGTCAAGCACTGCGTGGTCGTAGTGCCAATCGTGGTGCTTGCGCTCAAATGTGTCGATTACCTTACACATTGCTTGATGGTGACGAAAATGTGTTATCACGTCATCAACATTTATTGTCGCTTAAAGACTTTGATGCATCGGCTCATCTATTTGAGTTAATGCAAGCTGGTGTTTCGTCATTTAAGATTGAAGGGCGTTTAAAAGAAGCTAACTATGTTAAAAATATTACGGCTTACTATCGTCAGAAAATTGATCACTTGATAGAAGGGACGGACTATCGTCGTGCCTCTTCTGGTATAATTCGTTTCTTTTTTGAACCAAATCCTCAAAAAACGTTTTATCGTGGAGCAACCGACTATTTTTTGACAGGAAGAACTGTCAATATTACCTCATTTGAAACGCCAAAATCATTAGGTGAGCCAGTAGGAACTGTGCGTGAAGTGTGGCGTAATGCTTTTTCTGTGAATTCTGACAAAACGTTTACCAATGGTGATGGTTTGTGTTGTGTGAACAAACAGGGTAACTTTGTTGGTTTTCGTGTAAATAAAGTCGAACATGAACGTTTGTTTCCTTTGGAAATGCCTGAAATAGAGCCTAATGCACAACTTTATCGTAACTCAGACATGACGTTTGATAAGTTATTGGCAGGTAAAACGTCTGAACGTAAAATTCCCGTAACAGTTTCAGCTTCCGATACAAGTAATGGTTTGGAGTTTGTTATGACTGATAGTGATGGTAATAAAGTTCAACTACAAGTCATGGTAAACAAAGAAGTAGCCAAAAACGAAGAACGTGCCATAGAAACATTTAAAATGCAGTTGTCCAAATTGGGAAATACTGATTTTGAAGCTACGGATATTGTTTTGAACTTTTCGCAACCTTGGTTTGTTCCGGTGTCTCAGTTGGCAGAATGGAGGAGACAGTTAGTTTCTGAATTTAAAGAAGTTCGTGCTAAAAATTACCCCAAACAAGATACCTTTATTAGTAAAACAATTCATGCATATCCTCAATCAACTGTTGATTATCGTGCAAATATTTTTAATGCTAAAGCGATCGCTTTTTATAATCAACACAGAACTGAAGTGTTACAACCTGCTTTTGAGGAGACAGCCGTGTCTGACGCTGAATTGATGCGAACAAAGCATTGCCTCAAATATAGTTTTGGCTGGTGTCCGAAACAGCGTCCGATAACGATACCTAAAGAGCCGCTAATGCTTCAGTATGGCGATAGTAAATTTACATTACACTTTGATTGTTCGCACTGTGAAATGATTATTAAGCAGAAAAAATAAAATCGAACCTTGTCTATATCCGGAAAAAAATGTATTTTTGTAATCTATTAACTGTGCAATTTATTTATTAACAAAAAACTATAAGAGATCATGGAAAACAAAACTCCGACGCCTCATATTGGGGCAAAATTTGGCGAAATTGCTGAAACTGTAATTATGGCAGGTGACCCATTACGCGCAAAAGTAATGGCTGAACGTTTTTTAGACAATCCTGTTCAGTACAATAATGTACGTGGAATGTTAGGTTTTACAGGTACTTATAAAGGTAAACGTGTATCGGTACAAGGTCATGGAATGGGAATTCCTTCTATTGGTATTTATACGTATGAATTATTCAACTTTTATGGCGTAAAAACTATTATTCGTGTAGGTTCAGCAGGTGCTATGGATCCTGACTTAAAAATTGGTGATTTAGTAATTGCTATGGGTGCGTGCACAAACTCTAACTATGCAGAACAATATCGCTTACCAGGTACGTATGCGCCTATTGCCGATTTTGGTTTAACACGTAAAGCTGTTGAAACTGCTGAAAAGTTAGGTTACAGATATAAAGTTGGTAACGTTTATTCGAGCGATACTTTCTATGATGAATATTCAAGTCTTGCTGATTGGCAAAAAATGGGTGTTTTGGCAGTAGAAATGGAAGCTCCTGCATTGTACATGAATGCTGCTCGTAGTGGAAATAGAGCATTGTGTATCTGTACTATTTCAGACTCGTTAGTAACAGGTGAAGCTACTTCTGCAGAAGAACGGCAGAATAACTTTACTAATATGATGGAAGTTGCGTTTAGCTTGATTTAATCGTACGTTCTCTCTTTATCATAAAAAAATAGCTCGATTTTAATCGAGCTATTTTTTTTATATTATAATATGGTGATCTTTTATGCTTTTGGTTGTGGAGCAGACGTAGTTTGTGTCATGTCGCAGGTACCAGAGAATATAGCTTTAGGCTCAATCATCAAAGTTTTTGTTTTGATTTCACCAAATATTTTTGCAGTTTCTTTCAATGATAACAACTCTAACACAACAATTTTACCATTTACATGTCCCATTACTTCTGCATTTTGGCACTTCAAGTTACCTTTAAGCGTGCCTTGTGGCCCGATAACAACTTTACCAGAACAGGTAATATCGCCTTCTACTTCACCGTCAATGCGAAAATCGCTATCGGCATTGATATTACCTTTGATTTTGCTACCAGTAGCTAAAACGTTGTGTGCAATGCCTGAATTCAAAATTTCTTTTGCCATTATCTTCTGTT
>JARKSE010000033.1 GCA_029974315.1 Paludibacteraceae bacterium
TCAGCATCGAACGCTAATAAACAGAAACTTACAATACTAAAAAGGCTGCCAAAATTGACAGCCTTTTTAGTATCACAAAACAGTGGATTTTTATTTGCATCCAACACAACGAGGTTGCAACTGTTTGAAGAAATCATTCCCCTTATCATCCACTAAAATGAATGCAGGGAAATCTTCCACTTCAATTTTCCAAATAGCCTCCATCCCCAACTCTGGATATTCTACACATTCTATTGATTTGATGTTATTTTGAGCCAAAATAGCTGCAGGTCCACCAATAGAACCGAGGTAAAAACCACCATGCTTTTTACAAGCATCAGTGACTTGCTGACTACGATTACCTTTGGCTAACATCACCATACTACCGCCATGACTTTGGAACTGATCCACATACGAGTCCATACGTCCAGCCGTAGTTGGTCCCATAGACCCACTTGGCATTCCAGGAGGCGTTTTTGCTGGTCCAGCATAGTAGATAGGATGATCTTTAAAATATTGCGGCATCGCTTCTCCACGATCTAAACGCTCTTTGATTTTAGCATGTGCTATGTCGCGCCCAACAATAATGGTTCCATTTAACGACAAGCGAGTAGAAACAGGATATTTGCTCAACTCCTTTAAAATATCAGCCATGGGTTGATTCAAATTAATTTTTACCGCATCACCTTCGCCTGCATTTCTCAACTCTTTAGGAATTAAACTCGATGGATTATCGTCCATTTTTTCAATCCAAATACCATCTTTGTTGATTTTACATTTGATATTACGGTCAGCAGAGCAACTTACGCCCATTCCCACAGGACAGCTTGCGCCATGACGCGGCAAACGCACAATGCGAACATCATGTGCTAAATATTTTCCACCAAATTGTGCACCCAAACCAATTTTATTGGCCTCTTCTAACACCTGTTTTTCTAATTCCACGTCACGGAAAGCACGACCATGCTCGTTGCCCGTAGTGGGTAATTCATCATAATAGTGTGTAGAGGCTAATTTTACAGTCATGAGATTTTTTTCGGCGGACGTACCACCAATACAAAAAGCGATATGATAAGGCGGACAAGCTGCTGTACCCAATGTTTTAATTTTTTCAATTAAAAAAGGGAGTAATGTATCTGGATTTAAAAGTGCTTTAGTTTCTTGATACAAATAAGTTTTATTGGCAGATCCACCCCCTTTTGCCACGCATAAAAACTTGTATTCCATGCCTTCTGTAGCTTCAATATCAATTTGTGCAGGCAGATTACACTTAGTATTTACCTCATCGTACATAGTGAGTGGTGCATTTTGAGAATAACGCAAATTTTCTTCTGTGTACGTTTTAAAAACACCTAAAGACAAAGCTTCTTCGTCGCTATAACCAGTCCAAACTTGCTGACCTTTTTCACCGTGAATGATAGCCGTACCTGTGTCCTGACACAATGGTAATTTACCTTTAACTGACACGTCAGCATTGCGTAACATAGTCAAAGCCACATATTTATCATTATCACTAGCTTCAGGATCGGTTAAAATTTTAGCTACTTGCTCGTTATGCAAACGACGTAAAAGAAACGACACATCACGAAACGCTGCATTAACCATGTGAGTTAAGCCCTCTTTTTGAATTTTCAAAATAGGTTTACCTTCAAACTCGCTTACCGACACATAATCTTTGGTTAACAAATAGTACTCCGTTTTGTCCTCACCCAAAGGGAATGGAGGTTGATAATGAAATTCTGTTGCCATATTTTTAGTTTTATAAATTATTTTGCTTTGAATAGTGTGGTAAAATTACAATTTTTTCTCGAATAATACAGAGAGATAAGTCAAAAATTGAGTTTTAATATTCCTCTTCATCAGAAATCTTAGTACAATGCCTGATTTGTCACTATGTACAGCATAGTTTTTCACCATAGAAGATAGAAATTAATTAAAACTATCGTGAAATAAAAAGAGAGTTATTGAAAAAATGAATACATTTGCACTGAACATGAAACAATGTTTACATGAAGAGTTGTAGTTATTAATTATATTTATTAACGCGAAGCTGAGAAATCAGAGACGCATAAATTGTTTATTTATGAAAAAATTGCATGTTTTTATTGTAGGAATTCTTGGATTGTTGTTATTAACAGGATGTGCTGGTGCTAATCTATCGCAACACATTAATAATGATGTAACCCAAACAAGTGTAGTTTTATCTCAGGATAATTATCGCATTATTGGAGAAGTATCAGGTGAAGCTACTTCAACCTACATCTTAGGTATTGGAGGTTTATCAAAAAAAGCCTTAACTAACAATTCGCGTGCAGATATGTATGCCAAAGCGAAGCTTAAAGATGGTCAAGCTATCATTAACGTATCAACAACTGTATCTGTTAAAGTAATTGCAGGTCCTATTTATATGAAATATATTGCAACTACTACAGGTTATGTGATCGAGTTTACAAAATAAATCAAAGCTATAACAACAAAAAAGGGACACCAATTGGTGTCCCTTTTTTATAAGTTTTTACTGTCAACCTACCAATTCCAGCATAACCATAAAATGTGACAGTGTACCACCTAATACAAACAAGTGCCAAATAGCATGAAAATAAGGTCGTTCCTTCCCTTTTGCATAAAAATAAGTTCCAGCAGTGTAAAAGAAACCTTCAGCAGCCAGCCACATAAGCGCCTTGGTTGACAACGCATTCCATACTGGCACTGCTACAAAAACAACCAACCAACCCATCGCTAAATACAATGCTAAAGAAACTCGCGGATGTTTTCCTAAAGCAATTATTTTACCTATAGCACCGGCTAAAGCAATAGCCCACACTACTGCAAAGCCAACCCAGCCCCAAACACCACCAATCACACACAACCACACCGGCGTATACGATGCTGCAATAAGCACATAAATATTAATGTGATCGACATGACGTAAAATACGTTTTAAATCGCCTGGAAGTGTCCAATGGTAAATGGTAGATGCTGTGTACATAAACAATACTGCTACAGCAAAAACAGTCATGCCAAACAGTTGTTCCCAAGAACTATCAAGACTACGAACTATCAAAAGCCAACCTGTAGATAGCGCAAAAATAACGCCCAAGAAATGAGTTAACGTGTTAGCAATTTCTTCGTTTGTTCTACGACTTTTCATACACTTTGTGTTTTATAAATTAGCAAACTCTTAAAAATCAACTTCTAAACATAAAATATACGGCGCCTATCAAACACAAAGCTGCCCATACAAAATCCCACTTGAACGGTTGATTCATATAAAATATCGCAAAAGGAACAAACACAGTTAATGAGATAACTTCCTGAATAATTTTAAGTTGAGGTAACGTGTACACCGTAAACCCAATACGATTGGCCGGAACCATGATTAAATATTCGCACAAAGCGATTCCCCAACTCGCTAAAGCTGCTATCCACCAAACTTTATCGGACATATTGCGCAAGTGAGCGTACCATGCAAATGTCATAAAATAGTTGGACAATACCAACATGACAACGGTAAAAATATACGGATTGAACAACTTAATCATAACACTACATTAAATGAAATTATAGGTGAGTCAAATAATACCAAAAGTCAAAAAGCGCTTGATTTACCGTGCGTTCCTGATGCTGTGTGCGTGTAGTTCTAAATAAATATTTTTTAGAAATCACTTCGTTTTTTGAAGCAATAGCAATCCACACTGTGCCTAATGGTTTCTCGTCAGTACCGCCTGTAGGACCAGATATTCCCGTCGTAGCAATGGCATAATCGGTTTGAAATAATCGACGACAACCCTTTGCCATCTCTTCTGCCGTTTGAGCACTCACTGCGCCGTAATGTTCCAAAGTATCTTTATGTACACCTAGTAACTCTTCTTTAATGTGGTTAGCATAAGCAATAACTCCGCCTAAATAGTAAGTGCTTGCGCCAGCTACTTCGGTAATACGATGTCCTAAATGACCACCTGAACAACTCTCGGCCGTAGCTATAGTTTCACTGCGCTCTATCAGTAATTTTCCCACAACAGTAGCAAATGTATCATCATCATAACCATAAATATAGGTATCAATAAATGGTACTAATTTAGCGATTTGTTCATTCATTTGCCTCTGTAATAATGCTTTATCTTCGCCATGTGCCGATAAACGTAAACGCACTTTACCAGCTTCAGGTAAATAGGCTAATCTAAAATTATCAGGTAATGCCATTTCCCACTCTTCGATGATATCTGCTAAAAATGACTCACCAATACCACACGTTAAAACTGTTTTATGTAAAATGGCTTCGGTTCCTAATCGCTGTTGCAGTTTGGGTAAAACATACTCATGCATGAGCCACTGCATTTCAAAGGGGACACCGGGCAGCGATACTACAACCTTTCCATCACGTTCAAACCACATACCGGGAGCAGTTCCCACTTTATTTACCAACGGTTCGCATCCATCAGGAACTAAACCTTGCTTTTGATTAACAGCAGAGACTTGTAATCCACGTGCGGTAAAGTAGTCAACTACATTAGTCAAAGATGGTTCGTGCATGACTAACTGCATACCGAAATAATCGCACAACGCTGTTTTCGTAATATCGTCTTTTGTTGGACCTAAACCGCC